>DASSUS010000129.1:0-7494 GCA_035706765.1 Gemmatimonadales bacterium | reverse complement strand
ATCGCTTCCAGGTGGCGCGCCTTCCCGTAGAGGATGCCGGCGCCGGTCGGCCCGCACATCTTGTGGCTCGAAAAAGCATAGAAGTCGCAGTCGAGCGCCTGCACGTCGACCCGCAGGTGCGGGCTGGACTGCGCACCGTCGACCACCGTGACCGCGCCCGCCGCGTGCGCCAGCCTGGACAGCTGCGCGGCGGGGTTGACCGTGCCGAGTGAGTTCGAGACATAGGGAAAAGCGACGATCCTGGGCCTGGCCTCGAGCGCCCGGCCGAAGTCGATCAGGTCGACCCGGCCGTCTTCGGTAATCTCCACCATCCGCAGGGTCGCGCCTTTTTCCTGACACAGGATCTGCCACGGCACGATGTTCGAGTGGTGGTCCATCGCCGTGACCACGACGGTGTCGCCGCGCCCGACGTTGGCCCGCCCCCAGGATCCCGCCACCAGGTTGATCGACTCCGTCGTCCCGCGCGTGAACACGACGCTCTCGCGCGACCAGGCGTTCACGAACCGGGAAACGGCGGTTCGCGCGGTCTCATAGGCCTCGGTGGCCTCGACCGCGAGCGCGTACGCGCCGCGGTGCACGTTGGCATTGTGGAAGCTGTAATAGTGGACGAGCGCGTCGATGACTTTGCGGGGCTTCTGGCTGGTCGCCGCATTGTCGAGATACACGAGGCGCTTGCCGTTCTCCAGCTTCTCGAGAATCGGGAACTCGGGACGAATCTTCGCGGTGTCGAGCATCAGAAATCGCGCGCCGTTTCGGTGCTCACCGGCTCGGCGCTGTTTTGCAGCGCGGCGTGCAGCGCGTGCCATGCCAGGTTCGCGCACTTGATCCGGCTCGGAAACGCGCGCACGCCGGAGAACGCCGCGAGCTTTCCGGGCGCGGCGGAGCCGCCCGCGAGCATGTCACGAAACGCCTGAAACATCTTTTCCGCGTCGGCAACCGGTTTGCCCTTGACCGCCTCGGTCATGAGCGACGCGGACGCTTTCGAGATCGCGCAGCCCGAGCCTTGCGGCATCTGGAAACCGATATCGCTGATCGTGTCGCCCTCGAGCTGCACGTAGAGCTGAATGCGATCGCCGCACAGCGGGTTGTTGCCTTCCGCTTTTCGGTTCGCGGAATCGAGGCGCTTGAAGTTCCGGGGGCTTCTATTGTGATCGAGGATGACCTGCTGGTAGAGGTCGCCCAGGTCGCTCATGACTCGGCCAGGCGAGCGCGCACGATGGCGTCGAGCTGCGCGCGCAACGGCGCGACATCCATCCGCCCGAGGATCTCGGCGGCAAAGCCGTACGTGAGCAGCCGGCGAGCCTCGTCGGCGCCGATTCCCCGGCTCTCGAGGTAGAACAGCGCTCGGGGATCGAGCGGGCCGACGGTCGACCCGTGCGTGCACTTCACGTCGTCCGCATAGATCTCGAGCTGCGGCTGGCTGTCGGCGTGCGCGTCGGTGGAGAGCAACAGATTGTTGTTGGTCTGCTTGGAATCGGTTTTCTGCGCGCCGGGACGCACGATGATGCGCCCGGTGAACACCCCGCGCGACTGCTCATCGAGCACGCCGTTGAAATACTCGTGGCTCTCACAGTGTGGAGCCGCGTGATCGATCGTGGTGTGATGGTCGGCGTGCTGGCGGTCGCCGAGAACGTACAGGCCGTTCAGGATCAACGTGCCACCCGGGCCGGCCATGACCGACCCGATGTCGTGCCGTGCAAGCGCGCCGCCGAACGCGACGAAGTGAAGCTTGAGGGTGCTGTCGCGACCCTGGTGCGACTGCGTCGTCGCCACGTGGTACGCTTTGCCGGACTCGCGCTGCACGCGATGGTGATCGAGCCGGGCGCCGTCTCCCACGGCGATCTCAGTCACCGCGTTGGTCCAATACGGACCATCACCCAGCGAGGCATACGTCTCGACGATCGAAGCGCGGGCTTCAGGCTCGACGACGACCAGGTTGCGGGGGTGAGTCACGACGTGCCGGGTTCCGCTCGCCAGGAACAAGAGCTGCACGGGGAGCTCGAGCGTCGCCTTTGCCGGAACGTGCACGAACGCGCCGTCGTGAACGAACGCGGTGTTCAATGCCGAGAACGGCCGGTCCTGTGTGCCGGCGTAGTTGCCGAGATGTGGGCGCACGAGATCGGGTCTGTGCGCGACGACGTGGGCAAGGCTCTGAACGTCATCGAACAAAGGCGTCGAGAGCGAGGGCTGAAAAAACCCGTCGACGAAAACAAGCCGATATCCAGCTTCGAGGAGCAGGAATGGGCGGATCTCATCGAGCGTCGGGACTCGAGTCGCCGGCGTAGCCTGCTCGAACGAGCCTTCGGCGATGGGCGCGACGCTGGTGAAGCGCCACGCCTCCTGCTTCATGGTGGGAAAGCCGAGACTCTGGAAACGGGCAATCGCGCCGCTGCGGATGTCCTTCAACCAATCGGGCGCCCGGGACGCGCCGTTGGTGGCCCAGGCGTTATAACTGCCGACCAGCCGTTCTACTGCCACCATTACGACACCATCGCCGCATCACGCAGCCAATCGTAGCCCTTTGCCTCCAGCTCGTGGGCGAGGTCGGGTCCGCCTGACTTCACGATCCGGCCGTCGGCCAGGACGTGGACGACGTCCGGCGTGATGTAGTTCAGCAGCCGCTGGTAGTGCGTCACGATAAGGAAGGAGCGCTCCGGACCGCGCAGCTGGTTGACCGCCTGGGCGACCGTTTTGAGCGCGTCGATGTCGAGTCCCGAATCGGTCTCATCGAGAATCGCGAGTCGCGGCTCGAGCACCGCGAGCTGCAGGATCTCGTTGCGCTTCTTCTCGCCCCCTGAGAACCCCTCGTTCACGGGGCGATTCATCATGGTGTCGTCCCAGCCGATCGTCTTCAGCTTCTGCTCGAGTACCTGGAGGAAATCGATCGGGTCGAGCTCCGGCTGACCGCGATGCTTCCGAATCGAGTTCAGCGCGGCGCGGAGAAAGTAGGAGTTCGTGATGCCGCGAATCTCGACCGGGTACTGAAACGCGAGGAACACGCCTTCGCGGGCGCGCTCCTCGGGATCGAGGTCCAGCAGATCCTTGCCGGCGTACGTCGCGGAGCCGCCGAGCACTTCGTAGGCCGGATGCCCCGCGAGCACCTGGGCGAGCGTGCTCTTGCCCGAGCCGTTCGGTCCCATGATCGCGTGCACTTCGCCGTCGCGGATCGTGAGATCGACGCCCTTGAGTATCTCGTTACCTGCCACGGCAACGCGGAGCCCTTTGACGTCGAGCAGTACCCGTCCCGCGTCCCCCTTCCCCCGTCCCGTCATCCGACACTCCCCTCGAGACTGATGCCCAGCAGCCGGGTAGCCTCGACCGCGAACTCCATCGGCAGCTCCTTGAAGACTTCCTTGCAGAATCCATTCACGATCATCGAGACCGCGTCTTCCGACGACAGCCCGCGCTGGCGCAGATAGAAGATCTGGTCTTCACCGATCTTCGACGTGGACGCCTCGTGCTCCATGATCGCGGTGCTGTTGCGGACGTCGATGTACGGGAAGGTGTGCGCGCCGCACTTATCCCCGATCAGCATCGAGTCGCACTGTGAATAGTTCCGCGCGCCGTCGGCGCCCTTCATGATCTTCACGAGGCCGCGATAGGTGTTCTGCCCGCGGCCCGCCGAAATGCCCTTGGAGACGATCGTCGAGCGCGTGTTCTTGCCGAGGTGAATCATCTTGGTGCCGGTGTCGGCCTGCTGCCTGTGGCTCGTTACCGCAACGGAGTAGAACTCACCGATCGAGTTGTCGCCCTGGAGAATGCAGCCGGGATATTTCCAGGTGATCGCGGAGCCGGTCTCGACCTGGGTCCAGGAAATCTTCGAGTTCTTGCCGGCGCACTTGCCGCGCTTCGTGACGAAGTTGTAGATCCCGCCCCGGCCCTCTTCGTCGCCCGGGTACCAGTTCTGGATCGTCGAGTACTTGATCTGCGCGTTGTCGAGCGCGACCAGCTCGACCACCGCGGCGTGCAGCTGATTCTCGTCGCGCATCGGCGCGGAGCAGCCTTCGAGGTAGCTCACGTAGCTCCCCTCGTCGGCAATGATCAAGGTGCGCTCGAATTGTCCCGTCGACGACGCGTTGATCCGGAAGTAGGTGGAAAGCTCGAGCGGACAGCGCACACCCTTCGGCACGTAGACGAACGAGCCGTCGGTGAACACCGCCGAGTTGAGCGCGGCGAAGAAGTTGTCGTTGGTCGGCACGACGGTGCTGAGGTACTTGCGCACCAGGTCCGGGTGCTCGCGGATCGCCTGCGAGATCGGCTTGAAGATCACGCCGAACTTCGCGAGCTCCGCCTGGAACGTGGTCGCCACCGAGACGCTGTCGAATACGGCGTCCACCGCCACACCCGACAGCCGCTTCTGCTCCTCGATCGGGATGCCGAGCTTTTCGAAGGTCTGGATGAGCTTGGGATCGACCTGGTCGAGCGATTCGAGCTTGGGCTTCTGCTTCGGGGCCGCGTAGTAGCTGATCGCCTGGTAGTCGATGGGCCCGTACTTGACGTTGGGCCAGTGCGGCTCGGACATCTTGAGCCAGTTCCGATATGCCTTGAGCCGCCAGTCGAGCATCCACTCCGGCTCGCCCTTCTTGGCCGAGATCAGGCGGATCACGTCCTCGTTCAGCCCCGGCGGCACGACCTCGGATTCGATGTCGGTGACGAAGCCGTACTTGTACGGTTGCTGGACGTGCGCTTCAATACTGGTCATTGGCCTCGAAGTCCTTCGGTGACATACAGTTCGGGAATCCTAACGAGTTTGTCGGGATTGGGCAAGGCGACAGATTAGTAAATGTCTCTGTTCCATTCCCTTACCAGGCGCTCATAATCCTCGGGCGTATTCACCTGATCCACCACCGCCGGGTCGTCGACCGGCACCGTGGCCAGCTCCTTTTCATGGCGGTGCAACACAACCCGGGCCCCTTCGGCCGTAGCGGCCGGATCGGTCATTAGCTCATCGAACAGCCGAGCACCCCAGATCACCGGATGGCCGCGGCGTTCCGCGAACGTCGGCACTACTACCGGTGCCTTCGAGCGCCGATGTGCTTCCAGCACGCGTTCCACCGTTGTGACGCGCACATGGGGCAGGTCCACGGGCCACACCAGGATGGCACTCGGCTGCAGCGGCTGGAGGGCGCGGAGCGCCGCGCGCAACGACTCGATCGGGCCGGTTTCGGGTTCCGGGTTTTCCACGATCATGCAGTCGTGGCCGGCGATGACGGGCTGGACCCGAGGCAAGTCGGGGCCCAACACCACGACTCGCGTCTTGATCTCGACGGCCTCGAGGGCTTCCAGAATGCGGGCAAGAAACGGCACACCGAGGAAATCCAGCAGGGCTTTGGGGGAGCCCATGCGAGCCGATCGGCCTGCCGCCAGGACGACGCCAGCTAACGACATACGCTGTAAGACGCTATGTCGCTGGCCCGCTCTCGCGCTAGGGGTGTTGCATGCGTGGCCAAATCCCCCACATTAGGCGCGCCAATGGCCGTTCGCCGCATTCGCCAGCTCGGCGACCCGATTCTCCGGGTCCGCTGCACTCCCGTCGAAGACCCCAAGTCTCCGGCGGTGAAGCTGCTTTCGGACGACCTTCGGGACACGCTGCGCACGGCCCGGAAGAAGTACAACATGGGACGCGCTTTAGCCGCGCCGCAGATCGGCGCGCCGCTCCGAGTGGTGCTCGTCGAGATCGGGAAATTTCGCGCCACGATGATCAATCCGGAGATCACCGATGTGGGGTCGGAAGACTTCCACGTCTGGGACGACTGCTTCTCCTTCCCTAACCTGCTGGTGCGCGTGACCAGAGCCTACCGCGCGACGCTCCGCTATACCGATCTCAAGGGCAAGGTGAACACGATGGACCTCGAGGGACCGATGGCCGAGCTGCTCCAGCACGAGCTCGATCATCTCGATGGAATTCTCGCCCTCGACCAGCCCAGCGGTCTGGACCCGTTCGCCTACCGGGCTGAATGGGAGAAGAACCACAAGCCTGAAGAGCGTTACGGGCCCCCGAGGCCGCGAGAAGTGTAGGAGCACCTACCGCGCTTTTTCGCGCCGTTTCCGCGCAGTTAGATTCAATCCAACGCAGGGGTGCCCGCCGAGTGGCGGGCTGAGATCACACCCTCAGAACCTGATCCGGTTCGTACCGGCGAAGGGAGCTCATGATGACCTGCCGTACCCAGATGTTCTTCGCCCGCCAGGGCACCGTCACTCCGCAGATGCAGCGTGTCGCCGAACGTGAATCGCTTCCTGTCGACACCGTCCGCGATGAGGTCGCGATCGGCCGGCTGATCATTCCAGCCAACGTCAATCACCTCGCGAAGCGGCTCGATCCGATGGCGATCGGCAAAGTCGCGAGCGTCAAGATCAACGCCAATATCGGCAACTCGGCCGTCGAGTCGGACATCGAGGGCGAGCTCGAGAAGCTGCATCACGCGGTGCATTACGGCGCCGATACGGTGATGGATTTGTCCACCGGCGGCAACATCGATGCGATTCGTGAGGCGATCATCGATGCCTCACCGGTGCCGATCGGGACCGTGCCGATCTATCAGGCGATCGAGGCGGCGGGTGACGTCACGAAGCTCACGGCGAACGATCTCCTCGACAACATCGAGCATCAGGCGAAGCAGGGCGTCGATTACGTCACCGTGCACGCGGGGATTTTGCGCGAGCACGTCGGCCTCGCGCTCGGCAGAGTGACGGGCATCGTGAGCCGCGGCGGATCGCTGATGGCGTACTGGATGACCCAGCATGGGAAACAGAATCCGCTGTACGAGCATTACGACCGGCTGCTCGAGATCGCGCGCGAGTACGACGTCACGTTGTCACTCGGCGACGGCTTGCGTCCCGGGTCGATTGCGGACGCCACCGACAAGGCGCAGCTCGCGGAGCTGGCCGTGCTGGGCGAATTGACCGAGCGCGCGTGGAAGAAGGATGTGCAGGTGATGATCGAGGGGCCCGGGCACATTCCGATGCATCAGATCGAGGTGAACGTGCGGCTCGAGAAGGAGCTGTGTCACGAGGCGCCGTTCTACACACTGGGACCGCTCGTGACCGACGTCGCGCCGGGATACGACCACATCACGTCGGCGATCGGCGCGGCGATGATCGGGTGGTTTGGCGCCGACATGCTGTGCTACGTCACGCGCAAGGAGCACCTCGGCCTGCCGAATGCCGAAGAAGTGCGCGAAGGCGTGATCGCGTACAAGATCGCCGCGCACGCCGCGAACATCGCGCGGCGCCGGCCGGGGGCGACCGAGCGCGACGACGCGCTCTCACGCGCGCGCTACGCCTTCGATTGGAACGAGCAGTTCCGCCTGTCGCTCGATCCCGCGCGCGCGCGCGAGCTGCACGACGAGGCCTTGCCGGCGGAGTACTTCAAGAGCGCCGAGTTCTGCGCGATGTGCGGGCCGAAATTCTGCTCGATGCACATCACGCGCGAGATCGAGCGCTCGCTGGGCAAGCGCGAGCCGCAGAAGAAAGAGCTAGTCCAACCGCTGCTCG
>DASSUS010000128.1:0-21988 GCA_035706765.1 Gemmatimonadales bacterium | reverse complement strand
TGGGATGAACCAGGCACGAGATACGGCAGTCAGTCAGCTAGCCGGTGCGATACTACCGGTGCTGCACACACCATTCGTACCGCGTTTCTTGGTCGGGGCGTTTCCGACCACCGTCGCCCTCGACAGCCTCATCTGGGGGATCACGCTCGGGTTCGCTGCGCCTGCGGCCTGGCAGGCGCTTCGTGCCTCACGGACGGCCGCCTAACAAGCGCTTGAAGCTGGCGGCGCCGTCTTGCTGTGGAGGCCATCTGTTTGTGAACGTTCTAGCATCGCGCCGCAGCTTAAGCGCATTTCGTTAGGCGGCAAACGCATGTCCGCACAGCGGATTCTGAGGAAAGGGAGCCTTGTTTTCCTGTCAGCATCTGTGCTCGCAGGATGCACCGCATGGCGACGCGACGATCATGCCCTTCAGCCGCCCATTCCCAAGCGCCGTCCACTGCAAATTTGGTCTGGCCAGAGCGGCCTGTCGGCTCACGGGGTTGAGGTGCGAGCCGATTCGCTGCGAGCAGTGCCGCGTTGGAAGCCACCGGAGTGTGACAGTTGCGCGCGCTGGTACGCGCTTACGACGATCGATTCTGTGCGCGTGCGACGGTTTTCGCCCGTCAGGACCACGATCTTAGTCGGCGTTCTAGCGGCATGGGCGTACGTTACCGCGGGTTTGGCAGGGGCCGGTGGGCCGGGCAGCTAAGCGTTTGCCGCCTAACAAGCGCCTGACGCTGGCGGCGCGCGTAGATTATGAAAATGAGTCGTTTGTCAGCGTGCCGCAGCTTAGGCGCATCCCGTTAGGCGGCTGAACGAGCAATTGCAGGACTATCATCGCCCCGAGCAAGGTGGCCACCCACCCAAGGCCAGGGTGGGCAGGCGGGCAAGTTGATTCAGCCAACGGCTCTTGTGAGGACTTATGGGGAGCGCAACCAGCCAAGGTCAACTCTGGGGCGCACATGCCCAGGACTATGCGACATACCTTGAACAAGTCGGATTGCCGCTCTTCGGCGCGGCCCTCGATGCAGCTCATGTCACTCGCGGCACCTGCCTGTTCGACGCTGGGTGCGGCGCGGGACTCCTGGCCCTGCTGGCTAGGCTTCGGGGTGCAAGGGTCAGCGCTCTCGACGCCTCACCGGCCCTCCTGCAGATCGCGCGACAGCGCGTCCCAGATGCCGATGTGCGGGAGGGCGATGTGGAGGCGCTCCCCTTCGCCGACGCCACCTTCGATGCAGTCACGGCGGTGAACAGCATCTTCTACGCGGCGAATATGGTGGCCGCCATGCGCGAGCTGGCGCGCGTCGCGCGGCCAGGAGGACGAGTCGTAGTTACCGCGTGGGGTCCGCCAGATCGATGTGAGTTCCTGAAAGTCGTGATGCCGCGCGTCGCACCGCTGATGCCTCCACCGCCGCCCGGTGCTCCTCCAGAACACCCAGTCTTGGCGTTGTCCAGGCCAGGAGCGCTAGCAGCTGTCGCGCAGCAGGCGGGTTTGCGCGTCCTGGACGAGGGCGAGGTCGCCTGTCCGTTCGTTTTTCCGAACGCTGAGATATCGTGGCGCGCAAATGCCAGCGCTGGTCCGAACCAGGTCGCCGTCGCCCACAGCGGAGAGACAGCAGTTCGAGCCGCTTTCGCGGAGGCCGACCGGGCGCAGACGCGCCCGGATGGCAGCGTCCGGTATGAGAATGCGTTCCTTTGGGTCGTCGGGGAACGAACGTAGCCGGTCCTGGCATCCGCCAGCGGTCTAACGCGCGCTTGAAGCTGGCGGCGCCGTTCTTGTGTGGAAGCCATCCGTTTTTGACATCCTCCAGACAGCGCGGCAGCTTAGGCGCATTTCGTTAATCGGCGTCGCCCTATCGACCAAGAAGGATGGGCCATGACTGAACGCAACGATGTCGACACTTTTCGCGCGACCTGGAACGCCGAAGCACAAAATGTCATCCGCCTCCTCGAGGCGCTGCCAGTCGATCAATACGACTTCCGCCCCGATCCCAAGGGGCGCTCGATCGGGGAACTCGCGTGGCACCTCAGCGAGATCGATGCGTGCTTGACGTTCGGCATCGCCGTAGGCCGCTTCAGTTTCGAGGATGAGCCCCCGGACCTCAGGCGTCCACGAGAGATCAGGCAGCTCGCTCCCGGTTATCGACGGGTGCATGAGCAGGCTGTGGCTCGACTCAACAATATCCAGAACGACCAGCTCGAGCGTGTCGTGACGTTTTTCGACGGCCGCCACCTCACGCTCCGTGAAGTACTCTGGGATCAGCTGCTTCACCATCTCATTCATCATAGAGCACAGCTGGTCCTGCTGTGCCGAATGGCCGGGGGCAAACCCCCGGGCTTCTACGGTCCGAATCGAGAGGAAATGCAGGCGATGCGTGACCGCATGCCTACCCCCAAGGCGTAGCGCTAGTGCTCTCGCGAGCGCCACCTCACAAGCACCTGAAGCTGGCGGCGCCCACTACGAAAGGAAGTCATCTGTTTATGAACACCACAGCACTGCGCTGCCTCTGACCCTTCGGCTCCTGCGCGCACCTCTACTCGGCGCCGCAGCCTAGGTGCATCTCGTCAGACAGGGCGTTTTACTTCTTTGACGACCCTGGGTACAACGCCTCGCCAGCCAACACTGTGAAGCGTCGGTGCTTCCGGTTGATTGGGTCGCTCACCGCGGCGTGCGCCAAGACATCAGCGTCGGAGCTCGCCGGAAGACGCCTGATTCACAGAGTCTCACTGCACTTCAAGACCGTCGTCGCGATCTCCCGGTCATAAACGACGACCGTCACACGGTCGCCCGTCTTCAAGTCGGCCTCTGATGCAGGCCCTGCGGAGGTTCGGATCGTCGTCCGATTCGTCAGCCCCAGCGCCTGCACGACGCCGTCGTTGCGACGGATCGTCATCGTGTGACTTGCCAGACCAACGATCTCTCCCGTCCCGCCGCTACCCCCGCAGAGATCGGCGCTCGCGACCGTTTGGGGCGCGGGGCGTTCAGGAATCACCGGCTGGTGCGTCGCCGGATATACGACGCCACCATAGAACGCGACTCCCACACCCGCCGTCGCAAGCGTGGCGATCGTGATCTTCCGATAACTGCGCTCCCGCGCCCAGCGGGCGAGAATCGCGAACACCCGGTAGCCGAGCACGACTCCGCACGCGTTCAGGATCACGTCGTCGATGTCGAAGATTCCGACGCGCAGCACCGTCTGCGTCAGCTCGATGCCGAGTCCGGCGGCAAGGCCGAGGACGAGAGCCTTTTGCCAGGTCATGTTGCGGGAGACGAACGGGACCAGAAGCCCGATCGGGACGAGCAATGCGATGTTGCCGGCGAGATTGATCCCCGCGATGATCCATCCCTTCCACCCCAGGAGATACGGTACAATCGTCTTGAACGGCACGAAGTTCGGTCCATGGCCGGCGTTCGTGCCCGCGAAGTTCAGCATCAGCCCGCCGGCCCTGATCGTGGGAATGTCCTTGAAAACCATGACCTTGATCAGGATGGCGCAATAGGCGATCAGAATGAACGTTGGAACGAGATTCTTTCTCATGTCCGTGATACGTCAAGCCTCACCGCAGGAGTTTCGTGACCGAAGCGACCCTCTACGCGCGCGTTACCCGACGGCTGATCCCGCTGCTGTTCGCCTGCTACGTCGCGGCATTTCTCGATCGCGTGAACGTGGGCTTCGCGAAACTGCAGATGCTCGCGGACCTGCGCTTCAGCGAGACGGTCTACGGCCTCGGCGCCGGCATCTTCTTCATCGGGTATTTCCTCTTCGAGATCCCGAGCAACATCATCCTCCACAGGGTCGGCGCCCGGCTGTGGATCGCGCGCGTGATGCTGACGTGGGCGGTGGTCTCGGCTGCGATGATGTTCGTGACCACGCCGGCGGCCTTTTACGTGCTGCGGTCTCTGCTCGGCGTCGCGGAGGCGGGATTCTTTCCCGGCGTCATCCTTTATCTGACCTACTGGTTTCCCTCCGACCGGCGCGCCGCGATCGTCGCACTGTTCATGACCGGGATTCCCGTCGCCGGCCTGATCGGAGGGCCGCTCTCCGGCTGGATCCTCAAAACGATGGCGGGGGTGCAGGGCCTCGCGGGCTGGCAATGGCTGTTCCTGCTCGAGGCGGTTCCGTCGTTCCTCCTCGGCATCGCGGTGCTCTTCTTTCTGGATGACGGGATCAGTGGCGCGCGCTGGCTCGCCGCCGACGAGAAAGAGCTCCTCGCTGATCGCATCGCCGCAGATCGCAAGCTTGCGACGACCCATTCGCTCCTCGCCGGCATCACGAACCCCCGCGTATGGTTCCTTGCCTTCATCTACTTCTGCCTGATCGCAGGACTGTACGGCGCCGGATTCTGGATTCCCACCTTGATCCAGCGGACGGGAGTCGCGAGCCCGTTCACGATCGGCCTGCTCACGGTGGTGCCGAACCTCGTAGCGGCGGTCGCAATGGTCACGATCAGCCGCCGTTCAGACCGAGTCCGCGAGCGCCGCTGGCACCTCGTCGCTCCGGCACTCGTTGGCGCGGCGGGCTGGGTCGTGACGGTCCTGTACGGAGGCAATACCGCGATCGCGCTTTCCGGCATGTCGCTCGCAATGGCCGGCGTAACGACGTCGCTCGCGCAGTTCTGGTGCCTCCCCACCGCAATTCTCGCCGGCGCGGCGGCCGCGACGGGAATCGCCCTGATTAATTCGATCGGCAACCTCTCGGGATTTCTCGGCCCCTGGGTGATGGGCTGGCTCGTCGACCGCACGGGATCCACCGATACGGGCGTCTACGTGCTGGCCGCGGTGATGGTGATCGGGAGCCTCCTGGTGCTCACGATTCCCGCTCGGGTCGTCAACCGCTGACAGATCGGCCCCCCTTGCCTGGTGCAGGGTCACACACTAGTATACTGAACCATATGGTTCAGTATACGCGTGCCCGCCTCGATGCCTCGTTTGCCGCCCTCTCCGACGCCACCCGTCGTGGCGTGCTGGAGCAGCTGGGACGCCAAAACGCGTCCATCACGGCGCTCGCCGAGCAGTTCCACATGACCCTCACCGGCATGAAGAAGCACGTCGGCGTGCTCGAGGACGCGGGTCTCGTGACGACAGCGAAGGTCGGTCGTGTGCGGATCTGCAGCCTCGGCCCGCGCCGGCTGGAGGACGAGACGGCGTGGATCGAGCGCTACCGCCGGCTCTGGGACGCGCGCTTCGATGAACTGGAGAAGGTGGTCGACAAACTGAAACGCAAGGAGAAACGCAATGGACACCAGGACCGCCAATGAGGCCACAGCCATGAAGAACCGCACGACATCGGAGCGCAAGTCCGACCGCGAGCTCGTGATCACGCGCACGATCGACGCCCCGGCGCGCATCGTGTTCGAGGCGTGGACCAAGCCAGAGCTGTTCAAGCAGTGGTGGCTGCCGAAGTCGCTCGGCATGACGCTGCTGTCGTGCGAGATGGACGTCCGCCCCGGGGGCAAGTACAAGCTCGTGCTGAAGCACGGAGAATCGGAGCCGATGTCGTTTTACGGCCGCTACACCGACGTGAAACCCAACGCACGAATCGTCTGGACGAATGAGGAGGGCGGGGAAGACGGGTCGGTCACGACGGTGACGTTCGAGGAGCGAGGCGGCAAGACGTTCGTCGTCCTCACGGAGCTCTATCCCTCGAAGGAAGCGCTGGATGCGGCGATCGCGTCGGGTGCCACCGCCGGGGATATGAACGAGCAGTTCGCGCAGCTGGAGGAGCTGATCGTCAAGGTGAAATAGCCTTGGCGTATGACTTCTGGCGCGCTTCGCATGGACTTCATTACGGCTCGCCCTAGAATAGGCTGCCTCGCTTCGGGGAGAAGTTGCCGCAATGAGAGCCGCGCATCAGGTAGTCGTCGCCGCGAGTGCTTGTCTGAGCATAGCATGCGCTGGAGGGCGCCAGCTCGTAGCTCCGCTGGAGCCCTCCACCGCATCGCGGGGCGACACGATCGTCACGGGCTACACCTCGCAACCTCGGGATGACCTCACCGGAGCCGTCGCGAGCGTCGATGTATCCGGCATCGCTCGGCAAAGCTCGACGAGCGTGCTGCAGCGCCTGGACGGCCGAGTGGCCGGCGTCACGATCGAGAACAGCGGGTCTCCCGGCTCGCGCACCACGGTCCGCATCCGCGGCGTGACCGCATTTCACGACAACGATCCCCTCTTCGTCATCGACGGCACGCCGGTACAGGAGTCCTACCTCGATTGGTTGAACCCGGCCGACATCGAACAGATTCAGGTCCTGAAAGACGGCTCAGCGGCCTCCATCTACGGGTCCCGGGGCGGTAACGGCGTCGTCCTCATCGAAACCAGGCTCGGCCGGCCCGAGTCCGAACCGCGGCAAGCCACTCTCGACGTCACCACAGGGGTTTCCACGCCGGTCAGCGGTTACGCCGACTTCCTTACCCTCGACGCGCTCGACTACTTCGAGGTCGTCAAGACGGCCTTCCGCAATGCCGGGCTGAATGTCCCGACCAACATCTACGGGAACGACACGCTCGGAAACAACCCGTCGGTGCCGGCCTACATCTGGCCGAACAATTGCTCGTCGCCCTCGGGGACGCCGGAGCCGTGCACCAACGTCGATTCCAGCGCGTATGCGTACCCGGGCAATCTGATCATGCCGGGGAGCCCAGGGACCAATTGGTGGGACGCCGTATTCGGTAACGGTCACTACGTCGACGCGAATCTCGCGTTATCGGGAATCACCAAAGACGACGCGTATCATGCATCGCTCAATTACCTCGATCTGACAGGAACGGCGGCGTATAACCGCGTCCAGCGGGGGAATGGGCGCGTCAATACGTCGTTCACTCAGGGGCGTCTGAACGTTGGGGAGCGGATCGCCTTCTCGCGCGAGCGCGCGTACGGCGGGCTCGACGACGGCGAGCTCGGCGAGAACAACGTCATCGGAAAGAACATGATGCAGCAGCCCGTCGTCCCCATCTACGACGTCGGGGGGAATTTCGCGTCGGGCAAGGCATCGGGCCTGGGCGTCATGACCAATCCGCTCAAGATCGCCTACTTCGGCAGGCAGAACGTCACGACCCAGGACCGCCTGTTCGGGAATGCATTTGCTGCCGTCAACGCCGGGCGCGGTTTCGTGTTGAAGACGCAATTCGGGATCGACGTCGCGCGAGCCTCGTTGCACGAATATCTCCCCGGGACCCCCGAGAACGCGGAGCCGATCGTCATCGATGCAACCGCGACACGCGACGGGAAGGTCACGGATTGGACCTGGACCAATACGGTGACGTATTCCCTGACGGCGGGCCGGCACCGTGTGAGCGCTTTGCTCGGGCACGAGGAGAATCGGAGCAACAGCCAGTTCGAGGAGCAGTTCTGCGCGAATCTGTCCGGCCCACCGGGCACGCCGTGCGATCCGAACACCGTGAACATCAATACCTATGAGGCGAACTGGCAGCTGCTCTCGTTCTTTGGGAAGGCCGAATACGACTACGCCGGCAGGTATCATGCGAGTCTGACGCTGCGGCGGGACGGGGCGACAAAGTTCGTGGGGAACCACCGCTGGGACACTTTTCCGGGGATCGGTCTCGGTTGGAGAGCTTCTCGAGCGCCCGACATCACGCTGCGGTTGGGATGGGGTATCACGGGCGCGCAGGCCATTCCTTCGACACGGCTCTTGAACCGGTCGGCGGGCAACACATTCCGCCCATGGGAAAAGAACCGCTCGCTGAACGCCGGAGTCGACCTCCGGATCTGGGACGGCCGTGGCAGGTTGACTGTCGACGTCTATCGGCGTGATGCGGAGAGCCTCTGGGTAGTCCCGGCGATCGCTCATGCGGGAAAGGTGAGAAACAGCGGCGTCGACTTGTCGTTCGGCTACCTGGGGAACATCGGCACGACGGTGTGGAGCGCGACATTCAACGGCAGCCACTATCGGAACACGATCGTTCGCATCGGCGAAACCGGGAGGCAGTCCTTCACCGGTCCCGTCGCGCTACGGGAGCAGAATCCGGTGATCAACATGATCGGCGAACCGATTGGCGCGTTCTATGGGCTGGTGGCCGAGGGATACTACCTCGATTCCCTCGACGCGGCGCCGTACTGGGACTCCGGAGCGCGCCCCGGCCGGATCAGGTTCCGGGACCTGAACAACGATGGCGTGATTTCGCTCGCCGATCGCGCAATCATCGGAAGCCCGCATCCCGAGTTCATCACCGGGCTCGACCTCGGCCTGCGCCGCGGACCGTGGCATCTCGATATCGCGCTCTTCGGGACATTCGGTAACGAGATCTTCAATGCGCAGAAGTACTGGTATGTGTTCGGCGCGTTCAATGCCAACGTGCGCCGCGACCGCTTGACCAACTCGGCGACGTTGGATGGGCCGTGTACAGGCAATGTCTGCCCCGGGCGCGTGACGAATCCCGATGCGGCGTATCCGAGACTGGATCAGACCGACGCATACAGCCGGCAATTCTCGAGCTATTGGGTGGAGGATGGATCGTATGTGCGCCTACGCTCGATCCAGGTTGGCTACGATTTCCCGCCGGCTGCGCGCTGGATCTCGGCCGCGCGCGTTTTTGTGCGGGCCGAAAACCTGATTACGATCGCCGGGTATTCGGGGCCTGACCCGGCCCTGCCGGCGTGGGGTCTGGAAGCGGGAGGTTTCGACCTGCGCGATCAGTTCCGCGGCGTGGACGGCGGGTCCTATCCCGCCAGCCGCACGCTCAGCATCGGCATCATGAGCAAGTTTTAGTAGCGGGGGTCCTACACAGCCACCGTCACGTGCAGCGGCGCCGCGTGGCGCGCCTTCCGGATGTCCTCCGGAATCTCGGTCGGATAATCACCTGAAAAGCAGGCGTGGCAGAACTCCGCCGTGTTGCCACCCGCCGCCCGCTTCATCCCTTCGAGCGACAGATAACCGAGCGAATCAACGCCGAGGTGCTGGCGAATCTCCTCGAGCGAATGGCTCGACGCGATCAGCTCGGACTTGGTCGGCGTATCGATGCCGTAGTAGCAGGGTCCCGTGATCGGCGCCGAGGCGACGCGGAAATGCACTTCCTTGGCACCCGCCTCGCGAATCATCTGGACCAGCTCTCGACTCGTCGTGCCGCGCACCAGGGAGTCGTCCACCACGACCACCTTTTTGCCCGCGAGCACTTCCCGCACGGGATTGAACTTGATCTTCACGTTCGCGTTGCGGGCCGCCTGCGTGGGGTTGATGAAGGTGCGGCCCACGTAGTGATTGCGGATCAGCGCATGCTCGAGCTTGAGCCCCGACTCTTCGGCAAATCCCAGCGCCATCGCGTTGGACGAATCGGGAACGGAGAAGACGCAGTCGGCGCCCGGGGCGGGGTGCTCCTTCGCCAGCTCGCGCCCCAGCGCGCGGCGCACGCGGTCGACGGAGCGTCCGAAGATCGTGCTGTCGGGCCGCGAGAAATACACCAGCTCGAAGATGCAGCGCTGATGCGGCTTTGCTGGAAGCGAGGGCAGCTTGTCGACCTCGGGCGGCGACCCCTGGATCCGCAGGAACTCGCCCGGCTCGAGCTCGCGCTCGACGGTCGCGCCGATCAGATCGAGCGCGCACGTCTCCGACGCCACGACGTAGCCGTCGCCGAGCCTGCCGAGCCAGAGCGGCCGGAAGCCGCGCGGGTCGACGACGGCGTAGAGGGTGCTCCCGATCGTGACGACCAGCGAATAAGCCCCCTCGACTCGCTCGAGGGCGTCGAGCAGCTGATCCTCGGGCTCGCGCGCCTCGGAGCGAGCGATCAGGTGGATCAGGACCTCGCTGTCGGACGAGGTCTGGAAAATGGAACCCTTCGCGACGAGATCGGCGCGCAGCGCTTGCGCGTTGGTGAGATTGCCGTTGTGGGCGAGCGCGAGCGGACCCTCGCGATAGCCGGCGGGAATCGGCTGCGCGTTCGCCAGCACCGACGTTCCGGCCGTCGAATACCGGGTGTGACCGATCGCGACGTCGCCCGGAAGGCCCGCCATGATCTCTTCGCTGAACACATCGGAGACCAGGCCCATCCCGCGATGCGCGCGCGCGACCCCGGAGCGATCCACCGCCACCACGCCCGCGGACTCCTGCCCGCGGTGCTGGAGGCTATAGAGCCCCAGATAGGCGGTTCGCGCCGCGTCCTTGACGCCCGCTACGCCGATGATGCCGCACATCGCTCGCTCAGTCTCCCATGCGCCGGGGAATGGCGCTGAAATATACGTCTCGCAACCGCCCGACAGACTCCTCGATCATCCCGTCTCGCAGCGTGATGCGGAAGGCGCCGTCCCTGGCGCCGACGCTCCCACAACGCAGAGCGGGCACGCCGAGTTCGCCTGCCAAGGCCTGGACCGCCGCCGCGCGCTCTGGTGAACACGTAACTACGGCTCGGCCGTGGGATTCGCTGAACAGCACCTCGTGCGGCGTGAGGGAGACTGTCCCGAGCGCAGCGAGGGATGCGGCGTGCGGCGCGGTCAGATCGATTTCGAGGCCATACCCAAAGCCTTGGTAGGGTCCACCCATCGCAACTTCCGCCAGCGCGACGCCGAGGCCACCATGGGAGCAGTCATGCGCCGAACGGAATAGGCCGCGATCGGCGCCGGTCACGAGGAGCGCGATGAGCCGCTTCTCGGCTTCCAGATCGACTTTTGGCGGCTGCCCGCCTACGAAATCGTGGCAGACTTCCCAGTACGCCGACGCGCCGAGCTCCGCGCGAGTCTCGCCCAGGACAAAGACGACGTCGCCTGGAGCGCGAGCATGGCTGGGAACGGCGCGCGTAACGTGAGGAATTACGCCGATCATTCCGATCACGGGCGTCGGATCGACCGATCCCGTGGGGCTTTCATTGTAGAAGGAGACATTGCCGCCCGTGACGGGCGTATCGAGCGCCCGGCACGCGTCCGCGATCCCGCGCGCCGCCTCGCGGAACTGGAAGAAGACCTCGGGCCGCTCGGGGTTGCCGAAATTCAGGCAGTTCGTGATGCCGATCGGCTGCGCGCCGGTGCAGGCGACGTTCCGCGCCGACTCGGCGACTGCCGCCTTACCCCCCTCGTAGGGGTCGAGCCGAACGTAGCGGCTGTTGCAGTCGGTCTTGACCGCGATTCCGAACTCTTCGTGACGCACGCGAAGCAGACCTGCGTCGCCGCCGGGTGGGATGACGGTGCTCGCTTGGACCGTCGAATCGTATTGCTCGAAAACCCAGCGCTTGGACGCAATCGCGGGAGAATCCAAAAGCCGCAGCAGCGCCTCGAGCGGCGCGTAACTGCGCGCGGCGTGCGGCGCAGCCGCCCTCAGCTCCGCGATACGAGGATCTTCTTTCGCTTCCGGATAGTAGACAGGGCAATCCTCTACAAGCCGCCGGCCCGGAATCTCGACGACGACTTTACCCTTCCACGTACAGCGATACATCCCATCGTCCGTCACCTTGCCGATCGGGGTCGCGGCGAGGTCCCACTTGGCCGCGATCGCCCGGACTTCCCGTACGCGGTCGGCCTTCGCAACGACGAGCATCCGCTCCTGCGATTCCGAGAGCAGGATCTCGTACGGCGTCATGTCCTTTTCGCGCACCGGCACCTTGTCGAGCTCGATCTCGACGCCGACGCCGCCCCGCGCCGCCATCTCGGCCGACGACGACGTCAACCCCGCCGCGCCCATGTCCTGGATCGCCACGATGTGTCCCGAGCTGATGAGCTCGAGACTCGCTTCGAGCAGCAGCTTTTCGGTGAACGGGTCGCCCACCTGGACCTGCGGGCGGCGCTGCTCGCTCTCGTGCGTCAGCTCTTCCGACGCGAACGACGCGCCATGAATCCCGTCGCGCCCGGTGCTTGCTCCGACCGCGAGGAGTACGTTGCCCACGCCGTGGGCGGCCGCCTTGATGAGGTCGTTTTCCTTGAGGATGCCGACGCACATCGCGTTGACCAGCGGGTTGCCCGAGTACCCGGGGGCGAAATCGACTTCACCGCCGAGCGTGGGCACTCCCACGCAGTTGCCGTAGTCGCCGATGCCGCGCACGACGCCCGCGAACAGATAGCGGTTGCGCGGCTCCTCGAGTGGTCCGAACCGCAAACTGTTGAGCAGCGCGACCGGCCGCGCGCCCATCGTGAACACGTCCCGCAAGATTCCGCCGGCGCCCGTGGCCGCGCCCTGGTACGGCTCCACCGCTGAGGGGTGATTGTGCGACTCGATCTTGAACGCGACCGCCCAGCCGTTGGGGAGCCGCAGCACGCCGGCGTTCTCGCCCGGTCCCTGAACGACGTGGGGGCCGGTCGTGGGGAACGTCTTGAGGATCGGCCGTGAGTGCTTGTACGAGCAGTGCTCGCTCCACAGCGCCGAAAAGATGCCCAGCTCCGGGAACGTCGGGGTCCGGCCGAGCATCGCCGTGATGCGCTCGTATTCTTCGGTTGTGAGGTTGTGCTCCTGCACCAGCTCGGGGGTGATCTTCGGATCGGTCACTCGCGCGACACGCCCTTCACGACGGCGCGGAATACCCGGCCGAGAATGTTCGGGCCCGAAGACTTCTTGATCAGTGTCTCCGCCTCCCCGGCATCGAACCAGATGCCGTGGCAGTTCGTGCACTGATCGATCTGCACTCCCTCCCAGTCGCCGGTGATGAGATCGTACCCGCACTTGGGGCACTTCATGTAGTGGCTTTTCCGCTCCGCGTCGGCGGCGCTCTTTTGCGCCGCTTCGCGCTGCTGCCGCAGCAGCTCCGCGTCCCGTCGCGCGAAATACTCGTCTTCGTTCTTACTTGGCTTCTCGGGCATTAGAAGGCCGGAGTGGAGGATGGTGGAGGTGGTGGAGGTGGAGCCACCTGTAGTTGTTCGCCGCCGGGATTGGCGAACGGCACCTTTCCCGGAGGCGACGACGACTCACCGGAGTAGCGATGGCCGTCCCAGCGCACGATGGCGTCCACGACCCGGCCGTTTTCGAGCGTGACCACGTCCATCGTCCCGCAGGTGTACTCGCAGCCGTTGCGGAAGAACAGATAGGTGTACGACCCGACGCGCCGGACCGCCGCGGGCGCGGCCCACAGCTCATAGACCTCGCGCTCCGACATCCCCGGGTTGATGGTGCCGGTATCGTCCGAGACGTAGGGGACGTCGCGGGTCAGGGTCTGTTGCCCCTGGGGAGCCGACGGCGGCGTGGGCCGCTGCCCGGCCTGCTCGGCGGCGATGCGCTGGCCGGCGGTATCGGGGGCCGGCCGAGCCGGGGCCGGGGGCGCGGTGGCCGTCGAGCGACCCCGCAACTTGTCCCACGCCAGCTTCACCTTCGCCTTCGCGGCGTCGACCTGCTCACACCCTAAGGTGGCGACCGTCAACAGCGCGCATATCGCCAGCGTGCTGCGTCGCATTACGAGCCTCCAGAGAGAGGAAGACGCGGGCGCCGTCCTGGCCACCCAGGACCGAAGCCGTGCGGCGCTCCGGATGCGGCATGATCCCCACCACGTTGCGTCCGGCGTTGCAGACGCCGGCAATATCGTTAATCGAACCGTTCGGATTTTCCGTGATGTACCGCAAGACGACCTGGTTCCCGGCCTCCAGCTCGGCCACGGTTTGCGCGTCGGCGACGTAGCGCCCGTCGCCGTGGGCGATGGGCAGCCACAGCTCCTCGCCGCGCTCGTACTCCCGCGTGAACGGCGTGTCTGTCGCTTCGACGCGGACGTGCACCGGCCGAGACAAAAACTTTAAGTGCGCGTTGCGCATCAGCGCCCCCGGCAGCAGTCCGGCCTCGCACAGGATCTGGAATCCGTTGCAGATCCCGAGGACGGGGCCGCCCGCGCGCGCGTGCGCCGTGACGGCACGCAGCACCGGGGAAAACCGCGCGATCGCCCCCGAGCGCAGGTAGTCGCCGTAACTGAAGCCGCCGGGCAGAATCACCGCATCGGCCTGCTTCAGGTCGGTGTCCTTGTGCCACACATAATAGGCGTCCGAGCCCGCGGCACGCGCGGCATCGAGCGTGTCGGCATCGCAATTCGAGCCTGGGAAGACGACTACGGCGACACGCTGCATTCGTAATCCTCGGTCACCGGGTTGGCGAGCAGCCGGTCGCACATCGTGCGCGCCTTGGCGGCCGCTTCCTCGCGGGTCGCGGCCTGCACCTGAAGCACCAGGTGCTTCCCGGCGCGGACGCTCGCGACGTCTCCGAAACCGAGCGCCTGCAGCGCATGCTGCACCGCCTGGCCCTGCGGATCGAGCAGGGACGCGCGCGGCATCACCCGGATCTCAACCGTGTACGCGCTCACGCAGCCCCAGCTCCTCCATGAGTCTCATCGATGACAATCGGTCCGGCGATCTCCGCCTCCTCATCCTCGGCCGGCGCCTTGAAGAACCCCAGCAACACCGCCCGCACCACGCCGTAGGTCATGTACGCGATTCCCAGCGGGAACAGAAAGACATCGTGCTTCCAGATCCCGAATACCAGGATAACAATTATCAGGGCGAGTCCCAATAGCCCACGGATGGTGCGGAACCCCGCCCGGGGGAGCGTCGCGTAGTGGACGTTGCTCACCATGAGGATGGTGAGGGCGATCATCAAAAAGGTCAGGAGCAGGTGCCAGGGCAGGCCCCGCATCGAGGCGTACAAGGCGGTCTGCGTGAAGGGATAATAGGTGGCGAGCGTCATACCCGCCGCCGGCGAGGGCAATCCGATGAAGTAGCTCTTGGCGCGTCCCGCCTGCGTCACGTTGAAGCGCGCGAGCCGGATCGCCGCCGCCATGACGTAGAAGTAGCAGAAGATCCACGCCGCGTTCCCGCCCTGCGAGAATTCGATCTGGTACATCAGGAAGGCGGGCGCCACGCCGAAGCTGACGATATCGACCAGACTGTCGAGCTCGGCCCCGAACCGCGTCCCGGTGCCGGAGATGCGCGCGACCCGGCCGTCGAGCGTGTCGAGAATCCCCGCGAACACGATGAACCAGCCGGCGCGGTAGAAGTCGCCGCGCGTGGCCAGCACCATCGCCCAGATGCCGAAGAAGAGATTGAACAGCGTGAACAGGCTCGGTACCACGATCACCACGCGGCGCAGCGGCAGTGGAGACGGTCTCACGGATACTCCGCGAGCACGGTGCCGCCCACGCGCACCCGGTCGCCGACTTTGACCTTCACGCTCGCGCGCGCCGAGAGCGGGAGGAACACGTCGGTGCGCGAGCCGAACCGGATCAATCCCAGCCGCTCGCCCTGACGGACGCGATCGCCCGGCTTGGCGTCGGTCACGATCCGCCGCGCGATCAGGCCCGCGATCTGCCGCACGAGCACCCGTCCGCGCGGTCCCTGAATGCCGACGGAAGACTGCTCGTTGTCGAGGCTCGCCTTCTCCCCCGCGGCGTGGAGGAACTTTCCTTTATTGTAGTGCACCAGCTCGACCGAGCCGTCGACCGGGTAGCGGTTCACGTGCACGTCGAAGACGGACAGGAAGATGGAGACCCGGACGGCGCGCTCCTTCACGTACATCGGCTCGTCGACTTCCGTGATGTGAACGACGTGCCCCTCGGCGGCGGCGATCACGTACTGCGGTCCGCGCGGGCCGGGACGAATCGGATCCCGAAAGAACGCCACGACCCAGATCGCGATCAGGGCGAGCAGGGCCGGCGCTATCCACCACGCGCCGCCGCAGCGATTCGCCAGATACGCGGCTCCCGCAACGAGCAGCCACGCGAGGAGTATGAACGGCCAGCCTTCCGGAGCAATCCTCACTCCAATTCTTTCCCGGTGATCCTCTTGTACGCATCCCGGTAGCGCTCGCTCGTGGCCCGAACCACCTCGTCGGGGAGCGGGGGAGGCGGCGCCTCGCCGTTCCACTTGCCCTGCTTTTTCAGCTCGGCCAGGTAGTCGCGCAGCGGCTGTTTGTCGAAGCTCGGCTGACCGCGGCCCGGCTGATAGCGATCGGCCGGCCAGAACCGCGAGGAGTCGGGAGTGAGGATTTCGTCGATGACGATCAGTTCTCCCTGCGCGGTGGTGCCGAACTCGAATTTGGTATCGGCGATGATGATGCCGCGGCCCGCGGCGTACTCACGGCCCGAGGAGTACAGCGCGAGGCTCGCGTCGCGCAGCCGCTCGGCGGTGGCCCTGCCCAGGCCGCGCACCACGTGCTCGAACGTGACGTTCTCGTCGTGGCCGACCTCGGCCTTGGTGGCGGGCGAGAAGATCGGCGGATCGAGCCGGGCGCTTTCGACGAGCCCCTGCGGCATCGGCTCGCCGGCGAGCGTTCCCGACTGCCTGTACTCGGCCCAGGCCGAGCCCGAGATGTAGCCCCGCACCACGCACTCGAACGGCACCGTCGTGGCCCGGCGCGTCAGCATCGCGCGGCCGTGGAGCTCGTCCCTGTGCGGCGCCAGCGCCGGGACGCGCCGGATGATTTCCGTGACATCGGCGGTGATCAGGTGATGCGGCATGACCGACTGCAGCCGCTCGAACCAGAACGCGCTCATCTGAGTCAGCACGGCGCCCTTGAACGGCACCGCCTCGCGCATCACGACGTCGAAGGCGCTGACGCGGTCGCTCGCCACGAGCAGCAGCGTAGCGTCGTCGACTTCGTAGACCTCGCGGACTTTGCCCCGGCGCAGCAGCGGCAGCGGCAATGAGCTTTGAACCAGTACTGCTCCGGTCATACCTGAACCTCCGCGGCGGCTGCCGGCGGCGCTGGTGCGGCCGCCTGAATTGAACGGACGAGATCGGGCAGCACCCGATCGAGAAAATCGTCGACCTGTTCCGGCGCGCGGCCCACGTACGCCGAGGGGTCCAGCTCGTCGGCGCTCGCGCGCACGCCCAGGCGCTTGAACTCGGGAGTCCGGGCGAGCCGCTCCAGCAGCTGCTCCGAGCCCTGCAGGCTTTGCGCGCGGATGACTTCATGGAGCTGCTGCCGGTCGCCGCCGGCCTTCACGCCGCGCATCAGCAGCCGCTCGGTCGCGAGGTACGGCATACCGCTCACGACGTGCATTGAAATCGTCTCTTCACGCACCTCGAGACCCGCCGCGACGTTGGTCGCGAGGACGAGGATCGCGTCGGTCGCCAGAAACGCCTCGGGAATTACGAGTCGCCGGTTGGCGCTGTCGTCGAGCGTGCGCTCGAGCCACTGCGCGGCCGCCGTATGCCACGCGTTCCCCTCGAGCTCGATCACGAAGCGCGCGAGGCTGGTCATGCGCTCGGCGCGCATCGGATTGCGCTTGTACGGCATGGCGGAGGAGCCGACCTGCTCGCTCTCGAACGGCTCGAGCAGCTCGCCCTCGTGCTGCAGCAGCCGCAGGTCGGTGGCGAACTTCGCGGCCGACTGCGCGATTCCCGACAACACCGCGAGCACCTGAGCGTCGAGCTTGCGCGTGTAGGTCTGGCCCGTGATCGGCAGCACCTGCTCGAACCCCATCGCGCGCGAGACGCGCCGGTCGAGCTCGGCGACTTTCGCGCGATCGCCCTCGAACAGCTCGAGAAAGCTCGCCTGCGTCCCGGTCGTGCCCTTGACGCCGCGAAACCGCAGCGTGCCGATGCGGTGCAGAAGCTCTTCGGCGTCGAGCGCGAAGTCCTGCATCCACAGCGTCAGCCGCTTGCCCACGGTGGTGAGCTGCGCCGGCTGGAAATGGGTGTAGGCGAGGCAGGGCAGCGCCCGGTAGCGCCGCGCCTGCTTGCCCATCGCCACGAGCACCGCGCCGATCCGGCCGAGCAGCAACCGCATCGCTTCGCGCATGAGAATGAGATCGGCGTTGTCCGTGACGTAGGCGCTGGTCGCGCCCAGATGAATGAAGGGCCGCGCCGCCGGCGCCTGATCGCCGAGGTGATGGATGTGCGCCATCACGTCGTGCCGTAGCCGGCGCTCGTACTCGGCGGCTTTGTCGAGATCGGCGTCGTCCAGATGGGAGCGCAGCTGGTGGATCGCGTCCTCGGGAATTGCGAGCCCCAGCTCCTTCTCGGCTTCCATGAGCGCCAGCCACAGCCGGCGCCACAGACCGATGCGGCGGCGCTCGCCCCAGAGCGCCTGCATTCCCGGTGAGGCGTAGCGCGTCGAGAGCGGCGAGACCCAGCTCAAACCGCTGCCTTCGCGCGCGCGACGAGCTTGTTCCAGTCGGCGAGGAACTGCTCGAGGCCGCGGTCGGTGAGCGGATGCAGCAGCAGCTTCTTCAACACGTCGGGCGGCAGCGTGGCGACGTCGGCGCCGATCATCGCGGCATCCACCACGTGGCGCGGATGGCGAATCGACGCGGCGAGAATCTCCGTCTCGATGTTGTAGTTGTCGAAGATCGTCCGAGCCTCGCGGATCACGTCCATCCCTTCCTGCCCCACGTCGTCGAGCCGGCCGATGAACGGGCTCACATACGAGGCCCCGGCCTTGGCGGCGATGAGGCACTGCACGCTCGAGAAACAGAGCGTGACGTTGGTGCGAATGCCTTCGGACGTCAGCCGGCGCACCGCGACCATGCCCGCTTCCATCATCGGAATCTTGACGACGATGTTCTCGGCGATCTTGGCGAGCGCTTTTCCTTCTTTCACCATCGCATCGGCTTCGACCGCGACCACCTCGGCGGAGACCGGTCCGTCGACGAGCGAGCAGATCTCCTTCAGCACGTCGCGCGGATCGAGGTCGCCGGCCTGCTTGGACAGGAGCGACGGATTGGTCGTGATGCCGTCGATCAGCCCGGCCTGCGCCGCCCAGCTGATGTCTTTGAGGCTTGCGGTGTCGAGGAAAAACTTCATGACGTAGACTCCTCGGCAAAGAGTTCCGGTGGATACTGCACCGCCTCCAGGTACAATCCCTGAGGCGGGGCGGGCGGACTGGCCGCCAGATTGTCGTGAGCAGCGAGCAGACGAGGGAAATCTTCCGGCGGACGCCGGCCAAGGGCGATGTCGACCATAGTGCCCACGATGAAGCGCACCATGTGATGCAGGAACCGATCGGCCTCGACCGTGAACATCAATCCCTCACCGTCCGCTCGCGGCGCCCATCGCGCTAGCGCCACGCGGCATCGGTAGTGGGTCGTGTTCGCACCGGCCGCAGCCAGGCCGCGAAAACTGTGCTCTCCAACGAGTGCCGCCGCGGCACTCGCCAGCGCGGGCACGTCGAGCGGCTGACTCAGCGCCCACTCGTAGCGCCGCCGAAACGGCGACGCCGCCCGCTCATCCGTGCCGATCAGGTACCGATAGCGTCGCGCCGTGGCGCTCCGCCGCGCGTCGAAGCCGGGTCGCATCGGATGCACCCGCTCCACCCAGATCTCGCGCGGCAACAGGGCATTCAGGGCCCGACGCAAATCGGCCGGGTGAGCGTCCCACCGTTCCGTCACCTGAAAGCTGACGCCCTGGCCGAGCGCGTGTACGCCCGTATCGGTGCGTCCGGCTCCCGTGGCGACGGTGCGGCGTCCCATCAAGCGCTCGAGGACCGTCTCGAACTCCGCCTGCACCGTCCGGTCCTGAGGCTGCCGCTGCCACCCTGCGAAGCCACCCCCGTCGTATTGGATCACCGCGAGGAAGGGGCGGCCTGGCACGGGGGAAAGATGCAACTCGTTGTCACTATTTGACAAGGGTGATAGCCTTAACCCCTCATGGACGTCTCCCCGATGCGCCGCGCGCTCAGCGCGCTCGCCAATCGCCAATCGCTCACGGAATCCCAGACCGCCGAGGTCTTCGGGATCGTGATGAGCGGCGATGCGACGCCCGCGCAAATCGGCGGCCTGCTCATGGGACTCCGCGCGAAGGGCGAAACCGCCGACGAGCTCGCCGGCGCGGCGCGCGCGTTGCGCGAGGCGATGGTCCAGGTTCGCGCGCAGCATCCGCACCTCGTCGATACGTGCGGGACGGGAGGCGGCAGCGTATCGACGTTCAACATCTCGACCGTCGCCGCTTTCGTCGCGGCGGGCGCGGGCGCGGTCGTGCCCAAACACGGCAATCGCTCGTACACCTCGCGCTGCGGCTCCGCCGACGTCCTCGAGGCGCTCGGGGTTCGCATCGTGCTCGATGCGGCGCACGCGAGTCGCGTTCTGCATGATGCGCGCGTGGTATTCCTGTTCGCGCCCAGCTTTCATCCCGCGATGAAGCACGTCGGTCCAGTGCGGCGCGAGCTCGGCACACCCACACTGATGAATCTCGTGGGACCGCTGGCCAATCCCGCGGGCGTGCGACGTCAGGTGATCGGCGTGGCCGAATCCGATCGCGCGGCGATCGTGGCGGACGCGCTCGTGCGATTGGGCGCCGAGCACGCGCTCGTCGTCAACGGGCGCGTGGGAATGGACGAAATCTCCCCGCGCGGAATCACCGACGTCTGGGAAGTAAAAGACGGAGCGGTGCGCCAGTGGGAGATCGACCCGGCGCGGTTCCGGCTCGAGATCGAGGATGTGAAGGTGTTGGAGGGCGGGGAACCGGCGGCCAACGCGGAACGGATGGAGCGAATTCTGGGCAACGGCTCCGCAGATCAACCGGGACTCGCGGCCGTGCTGCTCAACGCGGGCGCGGCGATCTACGTGGCGGGGATCGCGGGCTCGCTGGCCGAAGGCATCGGCCGGGCGCGCGAGGTGGTGGCGTCCGGCGCGGCGCGGGCGGCGCTCGATCGGCTGCGAAAAGCGACGGCTAGTATTTCCGGATGACGCCGACGACCACGCCCTGGACGATGACGTCGCGCTCGTTCACGCGGATCGGCTGCATCGTGTCGTTCGCCGGCTGGAGCCTGATCCAGCCGCCGGGCTCACGATAGAACCGCTTGACCGTGGCCCCTTCGCCATGGACCAGCGCGATCACGGTCTGGCCGGCGTCCGCCTGATTACGCTCCTGCACGACGACGTAGTCGCCGTCCTTGATGTGCTCGTCGATCATCGAGTCGCCGCGAACCTTCAGCACGTAGCTGCGGCCCCGCCGCGGGAGCAGCTCGTCCGGGACGGCGATCGTCTCGTCGCCGGTCACCGCTTCGATCGGGTGCCCGGCGGCGACCAGGCCGAGCAGCGGAAGCTCCGTGGCGCCGGTCTGGCCCTTGGGCGGAACGACCTCGATCGCCCGGGACTCGTTATGCGTGCGCCGGATATACCCTTTGCGTTCCAGATTGGTGAGATGCTCGTGAACCGTGGCCAGCGACTGGAATCCGAATTGGCGGGCGATCTCTTCGAAGGAAGGGGCGTACCCCTTCTCCTCGAGATGTTTCGTGATGAAATCCAGGATCTCGCGCTGGCGTCGCGTGACCGGCATGTTGGCTCCCGAAGATAAACCGAAGCTCTAATTTACCCGAAGAACGACCGAACGCAAGGATGCAGGCACTAGCGTCGATCCTGGCCGAAACGCGAACCCGCGTCGCGGCTCTTGAAGGCAGGGCAAGCGAGCTCGAAGAGCGCGCCCGGAAGGCGTCCGCGCCCAAGGCGTTCCTCGACCACCCGGGCAAGACCGTTGGGATTGTCGCGGAGGTCAAGCGGCGTTCGCCCTCTCAGGGCGCCATCCGACCGCAGCTCGACCCTGCGACGCACGCGCGGAGCTATGAGCGGGGGGGAGCGTCGGCAGTTTCTGTCCTGACCGAGGAGCGCCACTTTGGAGGATCGATCGAGGATCTGCAAACTGTGGCCGGGGCCGTAACCGTCCCGGTACTGCGAAAGGACTTCATCATAAATGAAGCGCAGATCATCGAGGCTCGGGCGGCGGGCGCCAGCGCGGTGTTGCTCATCGCGCGTATCCTGTCGCCCATCCAGCTCGATGAGCTTGCGCGTTGGGTGCGCTACTGGGACATGACGCCGTTGATCGAGGTTCACGACATGCAGGAGCTCGACGCCGCTCTCGCCGCGGACCCCGAAGTGCTCGGAGTGAACGCGCGCGATCTCGACACTCTGGCGATGAACCCGGACAGGGCGCGGGAGATCATGCGGCGTGTGCCCGCCGGCGTAACGCTCGTGGCCGAGAGCGGCGTGGAGAATCGGCAGGACGTCGAGCGCCTTGCCGAGGCGGGCGCCGATTTCATACTGGTAGGGACGAGCGTCGCTCGGCAGGACGACCCTGAACACGCTGTGCGGGCGCTGACCGGAGTACGACGGCACTCACGGAGATGACGGCGATCGAAACCGGCCGGTTCGGGCCCTACGGGGGCCGCTACGT
>DASSUS010000127.1:0-7399 GCA_035706765.1 Gemmatimonadales bacterium | reverse complement strand
ACAACGACACGTTCCCCGTCTGGTACCTCCAGGAAGTCGAAGGCGTGCGCCAGGACGTCACCCAGATCAACCTCTCGCTCGCGAATCTCGACTGGTACATCGAGCAGCTCGCCTACCGGCCGGTGCGCCCGTTCGATCCCGATCGCGCGCCGGCGATCTACCGCGCGCTGGCGCCGGCCGAGCCCCCGCCGGGGCCCGCGTTGCCGCTCTCGCACGCCGAAATCCAGGGCATGCGGCAACCGATGCCGATTACCCAGGACGCCACCTTCCGGCTCGGATCGCTCGTGCTGCCGATGCGCCAGGGTACGTACCTGCGCACGGCCGATCAGGTGATCCTCTACACACTCGCGACCTATCTGCCGAAACAGCGGCCGGTGACGTTCGGCGTGTCGTCCGGTCGCGGCTCCTGGCTCGGGCTCGATCCGCACCTCGTGTTCCGCGGGCTGGTCTTCAAGGTCGTGCCGGGCGCCGATTCGTCGCGCATCTGGCTGCACGGCATTCAGGGAACCGTGGTCGATACCGCGGTCACGCGCATCCTGGTGGACTCGGTATTCGAGTATGGAAAGTTCTTCGAGGTCGACTCGCTCGAGCTCGAGCCCGCGGCCCGGCAGATCGCCGCGTCGTTTTCGATTCCGTTCATCGAGCTGGGGAATGCGGCGGCGGTTCGGAACGACCAGGCCGAGGCGCTGGCGCGGCTGCGCCGCGCCTATCTGCTGAACCCGACCCCGGCGCTCCGTGAGGTCATTCGGCGCATCGAAACCGAGGGCGTGCAAAGCCTCTTTCGGCGATAGCTCGCCAGCCCCCTATATTCACAGGCTATGAGTTTCGAGGCCCTCCCCGAGCGTCTGGAGCAGGTGAGGGCTGAAATCGCGCGGAGGGCGGCGCAGCCGGTTACCATCGTCGCCGTGACCAAGGGATTCGACGCGAGCGCGGTGCGGGCCGCCGCCGCGGCGGGGCTCACCGAAGTGGGTGAGAATCGCGTGCAGGAAGCGCTCGCGAAGCAGGAAGCGCTCGAGGACTCGGCGCGCGAGGTTCACTGGCACCTGATCGGCCATTTGCAGCGCAACAAGGCCAGGCTGGTGCCCGGCCGGTTCGAGCTCGTGCACTCGGTCGATTCGCTGGAGCTCGCGACCGAGCTCGACAAGCGCGCATCCGGTCTGCGGGTGCTGTTGCAGGTGAATGTGGCCGGCGAAGCCCAGAAGAGCGGCTGCGCGCCGGAGCAGGTCCCGGCGCTGGCGCGCCAGATCGCCGCGCTCGGCAATGTGCGCCTCGAGGGACTCATGACGATGGCGCCGTTTACGGATGACGAGGAGGTCCAGCGCCGCACCTTTCGCGGGCTGCGCCTGCTGCGGGATACGCTGAAGGAGGAAAACGGGATATGGCTGCCGACCCTCTCGATGGGGATGTCCGGCGACTACGCTATGGCAGTCGCGGAGGGAGCAACGGTGATCCGACTGGGTACCGCCCTGTTCGGACCGAGAACATGAACGGCGACGACGCGTTCAATCTGACGCCGCTCGACATCCGGAAACAGGAATTCCGGAAGAGCCTGCGCGGCTACGACACGCTGGGCGTGGAGGACTTCCGCGTCCGCGTCGCGGATGCCCTCGAGCGCGCGATCCGCGACCGGCAGGTGCTCGAGGAGCGCCTGGCGGCGCTCACCGATCAGCTGCGCGTGTTCCGCGAGCGCGAGAAGGCGATGAACGACGCGCTGGTCGCGGCGCAGCAGCTGCGCCAGGAGACGCGCGAGTCGGCCGAGCGTGAGGGGCAGGTGATCGTGCGCGAGGCGCAGGCGGAGGCAAAGCGGCTGCTCGACGAAGCGAAGCGCGAGCAGAGCGCGGTCGAGGCGCGCATGGCCGAAACCGAGCGCCAGTTCCAGCAGTACGTGGGTGGGTTTCGCGCGCTGCTCGAGCGGCAGATCGCGGAGCTGCGGGCGCTCGACAACCAGAAGTGACAATGCCTCCCGTCGCTCCCGCGGTCCGCGCCATCCAGTCGCGGACCAAGCTGACGCCGGACGTCGCCGTCATCCTCGGCACGGGGCTGGGCGCGCTCGCTGACGAGCTCGACGCAGAAACGACGATCGCCTATCCCGAAATTCCTGGATTCCCGACGCCCACGGTCGAGACGCACGCGGGCCGGCTCCTGCTCGGAAACATCGGCAAGCACCGCGTCGCGATCCTGCAGGGACGCTTCCACCGCTACGAGGGCTACACGCTCCAGCAGGTCGCGTTTCCCGTCCGCGTGCTGCGCGCGCTCGGCGCCCGCACGCTGATCGTGTCGAACGTGTCGGGCGGAATGCATCCGCTCTGGTCGACCGGTGATCTGGTCCTGCTGTCCGACCACATCAACCTGCTGGGCGACAACCCGCTCGTGGGCCCGAACATCGATGCCGAGGGACCCCGCTTTCCCGACATGAGCGCCGCGTACGATCCGGAGCTGCGCAAGCTCGCGCGCGCCGTCGCGCTCGAGCACAAGATCGTGCTGCGGGAAGGCGTGTACGTCGCCGTGCCCGGACCGAATCTCGAAACGCGCGCGGAGTACCGCATGCTGCGGGCGCTCGGCGCCGACCTCGTGGGGATGAGCACGGTACCGGAAGTGATCACCGCCGTGCACCAGGGCATGCGCGTGTTGGGCCTTTCCATTATTACCGACAACTGCCTGCCCGACGCCCTGGAGCCCACCTCCGTCGAACAGATCATCGCCGTCGCCCGCGCGGCGGAGCCGCGGCTCGCGGCCGTCGTGCGCGGTGTGCTGGAGCGCATGAATTAGATGCCGTATCCGCCCTCCGATCCGAATCAGTCGATCGACGCGTTGGAACGGGAGCTGCTCGAGACCTGGAAGAGCGAGCGGCTGTTCACGCGCGTCATGGACGCGACGCGCTACGGGCCGCCGTTCATCTTCTACGAGGGTCCGCCCACCGCCAACGGCCGCCCCGGGATCCATCACGTCTTCTCGCGCACGCTGAAAGACGTGGTATGCCGCTATCACACGATGCTGGGGCAGGCGGTCACGCGCATCGCCGGCTGGGACACGCATGGCCTGCCCGTCGAGATCGAGGTCGAGAAGGCGCTCAACATCAGCGGCAAGCGCGAGATCGAAGCCTACGGCGTCGAGCGCTTCAACAAGCTGTGTCGCGAAAGCGTGTTCAAGTACAAGACCGACTGGGAGGCGCTCTCGGATCGGATCGCGTACTGGCTCGACTACGAGCATCCCTACATCACCTACAGCAATCCCTACATCGAAACGGTATGGTGGCTGCTGAAGCGGCTGCACGAGAAGGCGCTGCTGTATCGCGGCCACAAGGTGTTGCCGTACTGCCCGCGCTGCGGGACCGCGCTGTCCTCGCACGAGGTGGCGCAGGGCTACGAGACGGTGCAGACGAACTCGGTCTACGTCACCTTCCCGCTCGCGAGCGACCCGGCGCGCCGGCTGGTCGTCTGGACCACGACGCCCTGGACGTTGCTTTCGAACGTCGCGGTCGCGGTGCATCCCGACATCGCGTACGGCGAATGGGAGGTCGACGGCGCGCGCTACATCGCGGCCGAGCAGCGAGCCGGCGACGTGCACGTGCAGGGGAAGCCGCTCGCGCAGGCCCACCAGGTCGCGAAGTATCCCGGGCGCGAGCTGCTGGGCCAGACCTACGTCCGCCCGCTCGACGTCGTCGCGCTGCCCGCAGAAGGCCGGCACTCCGTCGTCGTGCCGGGAGCGTTCGTCAGCGCCGACGAAGGCACCGGGCTCGTGCACATGGCGCCCGCGTTCGGCGCCGACGACTACGCCGCGGGACAGCAGCACGGCCTCGCATTCGTGAATCCCGTCGCCCCCGACGGCACGTTCCGCGGCACGCGCTGGCCCGAGATCGAAGGCAAGCTCGTCACCGACAAGGAAACGAACCGGATCATCATCGAGCGGCTGAAGCAGGACGGCCGCTGGCTCGAGACGAGGCCGTACTCGCACAGCTATCCGCACTGCTGGCGCTGCGACTCGCCGTTGATCTACTACGCGCGCAGCTCGTGGTTCGTCCGGACCACCGCGGTCAAGGCGCGCATGCTCGAGATCAATCGCGAGGTCGACTGGCATCCGCCGGAGACCGGCGCCGGCCGGTTCGGCGAGTGGCTCGAGAACAACGTGGACTGGGCGCTGTCGCGCGACCGCTACTGGGGCACGCCGCTCAACGTGTGGGAGTGCGACAAGGACCGGGACAACCACCGGGAAGTGATCGGATCCTACGACGAGCTGGCGCAGCGCTGGGGCAAGCCGCTGCCCTCGGACTTCGATCCGCACAAGCCGTACATCGACGGCTACACGTGGCGCTGCAGCGACTGCTCGGGGACGATGCGCCGCGTGCCGGAAGTCATCGACGCGTGGTTCGACTCCGGCTCGATGCCGTACGCGCAGTGGCACTACCCGTTCGAGCACCAGGCCGAGTTCAAATCGCATTTTCCGGCGGATTACATCTGCGAGGGCGTCGACCAGACGCGCGGCTGGTTCTATTCGCTGCTCGCCATCGGCGTGACGGCGTTCGACGCGCCCGTCTACCGCCACGTGATCGTGAACGAACACGTGCTCGACGTTCACGGCCAGAAGATGTCGAAGAGCCGTGGCAACGTCGTCGATCCCTGGAAGGTGATCGGCGAGCACGGCGCCGACGCCGTACGACTGTATCTGCTCGGCCAGAGTCAGGTGTGGCTGCCGAAACGATTCGATGAGAAGCAGATCCCGGAGATCGCGGGCGGCTTCCTCAACACGCTGCGCTCGACCTACGACTTCTTCCGCCGCTACGCGCAGGATTGGAATCCGCCGGCCGAGGAGGATGCGACCCCCGCGAGCGAGCGCCCCGCATCCGATCGCTGGCTGCTGGCCCGGCTGGATGAAGTCGTCACCGCGGTGCGGCAGGCATGGTCGTCCTACGACGTCACCGCCGGGGTTCGGGCCATCATGGACTTCGTCGGCGAGGACCTGTCCCGCTGGTACATCCGGCGCAACCGGCCGAGGTTCTGGGCGCCCGACCGCGCGACCGACCCCGTCGCGCTCGAAACGCTGCACGAGGCGCTCGTCGCCTCGGTCCGGATGCTCGCCCCGGCGGCACCATTCATCTCCGACTGGGTACACCGGGCCCTGACGGGGACCTCGGTCCACCTCGCGCCGTTTCCGGTGGACCGGGGGCATTCCGAGCCCGAGCTGCTGGCGGCCATGGGGACGGTCCGCCGCCTGGCCTCATTGGCCCGGGCGGCACGGGAATCGCGTAACCTGCGCGTACGCCAGCCGCTTGCACGGATGCAGCTGGCCGTTCCGGCCGCGGTCCAGGGCCCGGCCTTGTCAGACCTGTTAGATATTCTGGCTGCCGAAGTCAACGTAAAAGACGTGCAAGTCGTGGCATCGGATCACGATCTGGTCCGTTTGAAGGGGAAGGCCAACTTTCGGACCCTCGGCAAGCGCTACGGGAAAGACACGCCGGCCGCGGCAGCGGCAGTTGCGCAGTTGGACGTCGCCAAGTTGCAGGAGTTGGAGCAGGGCGGCACCGTGCGCGCGGGCCAGTGGGAATTCCGTCCGGAGGATGTGACGGTGACGCGCGAGGTCGCCAGCGAGTGGCTCGTGCAATCGGACGGACCGTACGTGGTCGCGCTCGACCCGCAGTTGAGCGACGACCTGATGCAGGAAGGACTGGCGCGCGAGGTGGTCAATCGCGTGCAGCGCCTCCGCAAGGAGGCGGGATACGACTATACGACGCGCATCGAGTTGAGCGTCGCCGGTGCCGAAGACGTGGTGGCCGCGACTCGCGCGTTTCAGGGATTCGTCGAAGGTGAAGTGCTGGCGCGCCGGATGGTGCTCGGCGACGACGCGTCGCTCGACGAACCCGATTTGCAGCGGGATGTGGACATCGAAGGACGCCGGGTCACGATTGGACTCAGGCGTCACGACGGAAGAAAGGGCGGAACCCGATAATGCCGACCAAGTCGACCAAGACAAAAGCCAAGGCCTCGAGCGGTGGCCTCAACAAGAAACAGCTCGCTCACCTCGAAAAGCGGCTGCTCGAAGAGCGCGCGCGAGTGATCAAGGAATTGGGCCACTACGGCGAGTCGTTCAACTCGAGTCTCCAGGCCTCGGATGGCGACCTCTCGAGCTACTCGTTTCACATGGCCGATCAGGGCACCGACGCGATGGAGCGGGAGAAGGCGTTTCTGTTCGCGTCGCAGGAAGGGCGCTATCTCTGGCATGTGAACGAGGCGCTGCGCCGGCTGTACAGCTCGCCCGAGCGGTTCGGGCGCTGCGAGCAGTGCGGCGAGCCGATCGGGTTCGATCGCCTCGACGCGCTCCCCCACGCCCGTCTGTGCATCAAGTGCAAGGCCAGGGAGGAAGATGGTAAGCGCCGCTGAGCGCCGGCTGTTCTGGGGCACAGCGGTCGCGGTCGTCGTCGCCGACTTCGTCACCAAGCTGATCGCCGAATCGTTCCTGGCGCGGCGCCTGCCGCTCCAGGTGATCGGCGATATCGTGCAGTTTCGGCTGGTCTACAACGAAGGCGCGGCCTTCGGGCTGCACGTCGGCGAGAACTCGCGCTGGATCTTCCTCGGCCTCGCCGTGATCGCGCTGTTCGTGCTTGCCTCGCTCGTGCGCAGCACGCGCCCCGGCGACCGCTTCCGGCTTACGGCGCTCGCGCTCGTGTGCGGCGGCGCCGTCGGGAATCTGATCGACCGCATCCGCAGCGCGCAGGGCGTCGTCGATTTCGTGGACGTCGGCCTCGGCGCGTGGCGCTGGCCCACCTTCAACGTGGCCGATTCCGCCATCACGATCGGCGCGATCGCCCTCGGACTTTCGCTCTGGCAGGAAGGCCGCGCCCAACAGCGGGCTAAGGAGGCGCGCGCGGCGGAGCCTTGAACATCACTTTCTGTGTTGTTCGCACCACCGAACGCCTCGATCGCTTTCTCGCCGACCAGCTCGCTCTTTCCCGTACTCAAGCCGGACGCCTCATTGCCGACAAGCGCGTGACGGCGCGCGGCAAAGCGCTTCGAGCCTCTGCCGTCCTCGATCCGAAAACCGAAGTAACCGTCGAGATGCCCGAGGATCACCCGCCGCGCAGTTACGCGCCTTCTCACGCCGTTTTGAATTTCGTCTTTGAAGACGACCACCTGGCTGTGCTCGACAAGCCGGCGGGGCTCGTCGTTCATCCCGGCCCCGGGCACTGGGACGACACCCTCGTGAACGTGCTGGTGGGCCGGGGCACCGAGCTGTCCAGCGGGTCGGGGGAAGGGCGACCCGGAATCGTGCACCGGCTCGATCGTGACACCTCAGGACTGCTCGTCGTCGCCAAGAGCGATCTCGCGCACCGCCGCCTCGCCGCTGCCATCGAGCGCCGCCAGGTCAAGCGGGTGTACGCCGCGCTGGTGTGGGGCCATCTGCGCAA
>DASSUS010000126.1:0-9675 GCA_035706765.1 Gemmatimonadales bacterium | reverse complement strand
GCGCGCGAGAACAACAGCTCGGTGCCGTCCTTCAGATCGCTGCTGAAGAACCCCCGGAACTGCGCCAGCGCCGCGGCCCCACCCGGCATCCCGCGCTGCTCGGCCTGCGCGACGCGGGGCGCGAGGGCGTCATTGAACGCTTCGGACATCTGGTCGCCGCCGACATTGCGCGTCATCACGAGCCGCAGTGTCATCGGGAAGCTCCCCTTGAGGAGCTCGTCGTAGAGCGCCGGATCGCGCGCCAGGTCCCGGGCGCTCTTGCCGCGCCACGCGCCCAATGCGCTGCGCGCACCGGCCAGGTCCACGTACAGGCCGAAGGCGTAGACCTTCACCTTGAGCATCGTGCGCGTGCACACACCGGTGCCGGCGAGCTCCTGCACCCCCGTGGGAGCCTGAAGTTGCGTCGGAAATTTGACGCCCGTGTTCGGCTCCGCGACCTCCGAAGCCTGAAGCGCGGCCGTGATCAAAAGAAGCGAGGCTAACATGCGCGAGTCCTCAAGAGAGTTTGTGCCGGGAAGCTAGCGCAACGACCTACTGGCCGCTGGCCGTCGGCTCGCTCAGCCAGCGCGCGAACCACGCGGCCACTTCCTTATAGAAGAAGCGGCTGTTCTCCCCCTTCAGAATCCAGTGATTTTCGTCCGGCCAGACGATGAGCCGGCTCGGCACCTGCTGGCGCTGGAGGGCGGTCCAGAACTCGAGCGCGTTGTTCATCGGCACGCGGAAGTCGCGCTCGCCCACCGAGACCAGCACCGGCGTGCGCAGATTCTTGGCGTGACGCATGGGGCTTTGCGTTCGCCACAGCTCGATGTTCTCCCACGGTGGCCCGCCGATGTTGCGCTCGCGACCGTAGTTGAAGTCGCTCGTAGCCCACTGCGACTCGAGATCCCACAGCCCCGCGTGGCTCACGAGCGCGCGATAGCGGGTCGTGGTCGCGGCGAGCCAGTTGGTGAGATGGCCGCCGTAGCTCGCGCCGCCTGCTACCTGCTTTGCGGGGTCGATGAAGCGGTAGCGAGCGATCGCCGAATCCGCGGCCTCATTGATGTCGTTCGCGGGTCCCTCGAGCGGGTCAAACTGAATGTCCTGCGAGAACTGCTCGCCGTAGCCGGTCGAGCCGCGATAGTCGGTCATCAGGACGACGTAGCCCGCCGCGCCGAGCAGGTGCGGATTCCAGCGCAAGCCAAAGTTGTCGGTCCACATGTTGGCCGCGCCGCCGTGAATCAGCACGAACAGCGGATAGCGTCGCGTCGAGTCGAATGCGGGCGGCAGGGCGACAAACGAATGAATGCGCTTGCCGCTCTTTGCCGTAAACCAGAATTCCCGCAGCGGCAGCCAATCGATCGCCGCCGCACGCTCGGCGTTGAACTTCGTGATCGCCGTCCAGCGCCCGGTGGCGGGATCGATGCGGACGATCTCGGGCGGATTCGTCGCGCTCTCCCAGACCCCAGCCACGCGCGGTGTATTGCCCGGCGTCGCTGTCGCCACCTGTAGTGCGGTGAACGTCCCGCTGGTCATGCTGCCGACTTCGCGCTCACCGCCGCCCGTGCTCGCCGCGCGAAACAGGCGCTGGTGACCGGCGGCCTCGGCCAGGAGGAACACGGAGCGGCTGTCGGTCGTCACGGAGAAGCTGCCGACGGAATGTTCGGCGCCTCCCGCCACGACCCGCGGTGTCCGCGTCCCCGCGAGCGGCCAGCTCCAGGCCACCAGGCGGCGATTGTTGAACGTCCGCTCGTTCGACGGCGACATGCCGGCATACAGTGTCCGGCCGTCAGGGCTGAATCCGGGGTTGTCGTAATCGGCGCCGTCGGTGAGGCGCTGCGGCTCGCCCCCGTTCGCGTTCACGAGCCAGAGCGATTGCACCACATCGGCGCGAGCCCACTCACCCCGGTTCGTCGTTGCGGCGAACACCACACCGCTCCCGTCCGGGGTCCAGGTGGCGGCAAGATTGTCTCCACTCGTGCCGAGCTGGCCGCCGAATCCCGGACCGGCCGCGAGCTGCGTGCCCGCCAGCAGGTTCCTGGCCGCCGCACCGGGCTGCAGCAGCTGCACGAACAGAGCCGGCTTGCGGTCGTCGAGCCAGCGATCCCACAACCTGATCGGCGATCCGTCGTAGACACGCGCGTTGTACTTGCGCGCCTTGCGCTCGGCGGCCGCCGCGCGGTTGGCCGAGTCGGTCGCCGCGCCGGGATAGACCATGCTCGAGAACAGGATCGCCCTGCCGTCCGGACGCCACACCGGATTGGAGGCACCCGTCGAGAGGCTGGTAACGCGCTGTGCTTCACCGCCGCTCGTGAGGTCGAGCACGTAGATCTGCGCGACGTCGTCGCCCTCCCGGCGCGCGCTGAACGCGATGCGACGGCTGTCGCCACTCCAGTCGACGCCGCTCTCGCCGGCTTTCGAGTTGGTCAGCCGCCGCGGCTCGGCGCTGCCGTCGAGCGGCACGAGCCAGAGATCGCTGACCTGCTCGCCGTCGGTGTACGAGGGTTCCGTGACGCTGAAGACCACCCAATGCCCGTCGGGACTGAGGGCGGGCGATCCCACGCGCCTGGACAGAAAGACGTCTTCGTGGGTGATCGTGTGACGCTGCTGCGCCGCGAGCGGCGCGCACAGCAGCGAGAGCAGGAGAATCTGACGCATGATCACAGGGCCTCCGCGAGCGCGTTGAGACGCGCTTCCCAAAACGCTTTCATTTTCGTGACCGCCGCGCGGTCGGGAAGTTTTGTGTGTTGTACCGCGACGGCGCTCTTGGCGTCGCCTTTCTTGCTGAACACGAGCTGGATCAACGTGTCGTCGGACCAAACGATCCGCATGTACTTCTGCGGCGTCGCCGAGCGCACCGTCAGCGCGTCGGGCAGCCACCTGGCCCGAAGCCTGGCGTCGCTCCAGGACCTGTAGAGGCGAGCCAGCGAGACGGGGAACGTCTTGCTCTTGGACGCTTCGTACGAGCCGTCGCGCCGCTGTCCGATCGCGCGAATCCCTTTGATCCGTTCGTAACCGACCGTCACCGTCTGCGTCCACCAGTCGGGCACCTTCCACGTCTTGTGGACGTAGTCGGCGATCTTGCGGTGCGGCCACGCGTGCGCGCCCACGGAATCGAGCGCATGGGTCCAACGCTCCCAGGTACATCCGGTCTTGGCTTTGATCGCGGCATCGCTCATTCCCGCGAGCGCGGCATAGTCGACCTTCGCGGCGGGTTTGCGAACGAGCTTCGAGCGAGCTGAGGTATACGATTCGCCCGTTCTGAGCATCCGGGCGCGAACCAGGCGTTTGAAATCCTTGTTGGCGGGCATCGAGAGGTCCTTTGGCTCGAGCCACGGGCACACACCCCCCAGCGGTGACGCCCCCGCGGCGTCCAAAGGCTTCGTGTGATCTGCGATCCGGGAGTATGCCCCCCTTTGCCTCACGTGGGCTCTCGCTGGGGGAGAGCCGAAGAGGTTGGGCGCGGATCAACCGCCCGTGCCTCAAGAATGAAGCACGGCGCGAAGGAGAGCAAGTGGCGGGCGATTGAGGCTAGAGCCGGAACAGATAGCTGAACTTCACGAACAGCTGATCGTCCGTGCGCCGGAGTCCGCGGAATCGGAACGCGCCATCGTCCAGCATGTTGCTGCCGTAGCCCGCGAACACGACGGTGCCGGGGACCGGTTGATAGCTCAGCAGCACGTCCACGTGGAACAGATTGTTGGCGCTGGCCGCGGTCCGGCGCACGCTGCCGCCCTCGTCGATCAGGATCGGCGCGTTGGTGCGGGAGTCGTCGCGCAGCGAGTCGGTCTGGTCCTGGAGGTACTGGCCCACGAGCCGCACGAACAGCGGTCGCGACAGCTGGTACTCCATTTTTGCGCGCAGCACGCGACCGACGTTGACCAGGCTGCCGTCGGTACGACGATTCACCTGCTGCCAGAAGTAGCTGACCGTATTGCGCAGCCGGTCCGTCGGCCGGTAGTTCAGGTCCACGCTGAGCAATAGCAGATCGGCCGACGCCCACTCGAAAAAGTTCTCGTCGTGGCCCTGCAGGAAGAACCCGCCGGCGCTGAAATGCTTCCATTGCGGCGTGTTCACCTGGATGATGTACTCGCTGTTCGGAATCGTGGGCTGGCCCACGAACGGGATCGTGTCGAGGCCGGCCCCGCCGTTCGTGTCCGGCACTTCGAGCCGGTAGGGCGCGTACAGCGCCGAGTCGTACCCGAACGATTCGACGAACCAGCCTGCGCCCACGTTCCACCCGCCGCGCAGCGCCGCGTTCACGTTGAAGTGCAGCTTCTTGTCCTGCATTCCCTGGCCGCGGATGAACTTGTGATACTGCCAGATGCCGTCGACGAAGATGTCGCCCGTGAAGCGCTCGATCAGCGCGCCCGGCTTTCCGTAGGTGGTGTAGCTCGGATCGACATACGCGTGCACGATCCCGGCGCGGCCGATGAAGCCGCTGGCCGAGCGGAACTGATCGGAGATCCCGGCAAACAGGCTCCGTAGTCCCCAGGTGCGATGCTGAATGCTGAACTGGCTGAGCCACAGCGGTCCGGTTTGCGTTCCGCTCGCTGTGCGTGTGTGGCTGCCGCCCACCTGGAGCAGCAGGCTGTAGATGTTCTTGTACACGAGCCGGCTGTCGATTTCGGCAACGCGGTTGAAGTCGCTTCCCTCGATGCGATCGGTGTACGCCATGCCGATGCGCGAGCCGTGTCCGAGACTGCGCTGCGCGCGAATGATGTTGAAGACAGGGTTCTCGGTTCCGCTCGCGGAGGCGAACTTCTGATCGACGGCCGAGAGAAATCCGATGTCGGTGCGGCTCGCCGTTCCGGTCAACTTCACCGCCGCGACCGGCTGCACGATCCGGCGCGTGTAAATGAGCCCCTGCGGCACCTGGAACAGCTCGCTCCCATCCAGGAAGAAGGGCCGCTTCTCCGGGAAGAACAGCGCCTGGCGCGGGTCGAATACGAGCTGGCCCGCGTCCGACTCGACCTGCGAGAAATCGGGTTTGACGGTGCCGTTGAGGGTGAGATTGTCCGTGAGCCCCCAGCGGATGTTGCCGCCGATCTGGGGATCGTTCATGTCGTAGTTGTAACCCGTTGCCGACGGCGCGCCGTCGGCGCGCGCGGTGGCCTCCGGGTTCAGGTCGACCACGAGGCCGCGATGCATCCCGCTCAGCCCGATCAGATTCCCCGCCTGGCCGATGAAGGTCGCGTTCGCGCGCGCGGCGGGGAACCACGAATCTTCGAAGCCCGAGTGCTTCACCTGCCGCACCACGTTCAGGCTCCAGTCCTGAGGCTGCCTCGGCTGGTAGCGCAGGCTCTTGAACGGAATCCGAATCTCGACTTCGTAGCCCCATTCGGTGACCCGTCCGTGCGACTGGAAGACATAGTCGGGACTCAGGTCCGGCTGCTCGCGCCCCACTACGGCGTTGCCGATGAATCCCGACGCCGTCACGTTGGCGCCTTCGATCAGCGCGCCGTCACCCTGCACGCCGAGCGGATTGACCGCGAACATCAGCGCCTGTTTGCGGTCGTGGAACGTGCCGAGCAGGATCTGCACATTGTCGTCGCCGAAGATCTGGTCGCGATCGGCGAGCGTGGCGGTGGCGCGGCCATGCAGCTCGTAGGCGCGGATCCCGAAGTAGATCGCGCTCGCCGAATACCACACCAGGACCTGGGTCGAATCGGCGGCCGAGACGCCGTCGTTCGGGGCGTATTGGGAGAATCCCGTCAGGACCGCGGCGCGCACCCACACCGAATCGCGCAAATCTCCGTCGATCAGCACCTCGGCGTCGAAGCGCGGAATACGCACGTCGAGCTGGCGCTCGCGGCCGGAGTAGATGCCCAGCGAGTCGGGATCGGCGCACAGGAGCAGGCACAGGGTCAGCAGCATGGTCGATAATTATGGCGTCAGGACGGGCGCTTACCACGTCCTGACAGTTAGGATCGTGTCACAAGGCTACTTCAGGCGCGGGAGCTTGGGAGGCTTGGGCCCGTGCCGGACCGCGCCGCGCAGCGGGGCATATTCGAGCGGCGTGCCCGCGTTGGCGCAGCGCAACAACAGGCCGCCGCGACTCATGTCGCCGCGGCCCGCAAACGTGGGAGGGAAGTAGAGCCGATCGCCAAAGACATCGAGGAGCGGTCCGACGTACTTGTCGGTCGCAACGCTGCCGAGCAGGACGACGCGATCCGCGGCGCCGAGATTGCCGGCGATCGTCGTCGCGTCGCGCACCAGCGGGTCGCGGAAGGCCGGGAGCGCCTCGTCGACCTCTACGCTCGCCATCTGTTGCAGGTCCTCGACGCGAATCAGCACATCGGCGGGGAGCAGCCCGCGGCCCGGCGCAATGACGTACGCCCGCCCGAATCGCGTTGCATAAGCGAGCTTGCCGCGGAAATAGAGGCTGCTCATGAAGGTGAAGACCTCGCCCAGGGGCACGCCGCCGTTGGCGAGCCGCGCGGTGAGCGGGCTGGTTCGGCTCTTCAATAGTTGCTGCGCGCGGGTGCCCCCGCAGTTTGCGGGGGAGAGCAGGAACACGGTGAGCACATCCGCGCCAAAAGTCATAGTCACCCGAAAAGTAATTGCATCCCAACAATGCGCTCACATCGGGCTGGAAGTGGCACTCGCAAGTATCGCCATAACGCAGTTCGGGTGTTTCTCGTGATGGCGGTCGCCTATTCCATCGTCAGGACCACGGGCGCGTGGTCGCTGGTTCCGACGTCCGCTTGCACCACGCAGCCGGTCGCGCGTTGGACGACCGTGGGTGAGGCCAGCACGTAGTCGAGGCGCCACCCGATGTTGCGTGCGCGCAGGTTGCGCCATGGTGCCCACCAGGTGAACAGATTCTCGTTATTCGGGTCGAACTCGCGCCCCAGGTCGGCGAGGCCCGTGTCCAGAAGCTGCTGAAACAGCGCTCGCTCCTCCGGCCGCTGGCCCACCGCGTTCGGCTTACGCTCCTTGGGATGCACGTCGATTTCGGCGCGCGCGATGTTCATGTCGCCGCAGAGAATCAAGTCGCGTCCTTCGGCGTGCAGCCGCTTGCTCCAATCGATCAGTTTCTGGAAAAAGGCCAGCTTCGCGGGATAGTCCTTGCCGCCGTTGGGCACGTACACGGACGCGATGACCAGATTGCCGTGCTCGACCTGCACGATCCGCGACTCCATGTCGAACGGCGGATGACTGAAGACGGGATCGACGGCGAGCAGATCCTTGCGCACGTGCAGCGACACCCCCGAGTAGCCCTTCAGCGTATGCCAGAACACGTGATAATCGGCGACCTTGCACTCGGCCGGGATCTGCGCGCTCGTGGCCTTCAGCTCCTGCAGGCAGACGACGTCGGGGCGCTCCCGGTCGAGCCACTCGCACAGCTGCGCCGCCCGGGCGCGAATGCCGTTCACGTTCCAGGTGGCGATTTTCACGACGAAAAGGGTTCAGCGGTCGGCGGGTGCTCGTGCGGCGTGGTCGGGGATGGTGAAGGAGAATGTGGAGCCACGTCCGACCTCGCTCTCTACTCGTACCGCGCCGCCGTGGGCCTCGACGAGCTGCTTGACGATGGAAAGGCCGAGCCCGAGGCCGCCTTCGTGGATCCGATCGGATTCCAGCTTGTCGAAAATCTTGTTGAGCCGGTGCGGCTCGATGCCGCAGCCGGTGTCGCTCACCCAGCAGCGCACCACGCGCTCATCGCCCGCCAGCGTCTCGGCGCCGACGACGATTTGGCCGCTCTTCGTGTAGCGGAGCGCATTGGACAGCAGGTTCTGAAAAATCTGCGACAACATGAGCGAGTCCGCGAATATCACCACATCGTTTGGCACCTCGTTCACGATCCGCACGGCTGGATGTTCGATGACGGGCTCCATGTCGACCAGCAGCCCTTCGACGAGCGGCCAGAGATCGAATTCGCGGCGCTCCGGTTTGGTTTCCTGCGTGGCCGCTATCAGCCGCTGCTGCTCCTGCGCCGTGCGTTTGAGGAGCTCGTTCAGCCGGCGGGCGTTGCGTTCGAGCACGGCGAGCATGCTGCTCACCTGCTCGGTTTTCGCGTCGGCGGGCAGGCTCTTCGTAAGAACCGCGCGCGCCGTTTCCATGGCGGCGAGTGGCGTGCGCAGGTCGTGCACGACGAACGCCAGGTGCTCCTCGCGCTTCTGCTGGATCTCGACCGTCTTTTCACGGGCGTACGTATCGACGGCGGCGGCGATCGCCCGGCCGAAGACGCGGTTGATGATACGGCCGGCGTCGCTGGACAGCTCGACCCCGTGGTCCTGGGCGAGGTTCAGGATCAGCTCGTGCAGCAGGCTGTATTCAGCGACGATCTCCGCGATGTCGTACCCGGCGTGCAGCCGTTCCAGGCCGTGCAGCTTGGGCCCTTCGCTGAGATCGACGTCCAGGAACGACACCGCCTGACGCTCGATCAGGGTCCACACCAGCTCGTCGAGGAGCCTCGGCATGAGGTCGTTCAGCGTCGGCATATCCAGCTTGGCCGCGGCCGGCAGGCGACGGACCCGCGCGCGCCACTCCGCCATCAGCCCCTCCTTGTGGAGTGAGATGAGGTCGGCCAGGGCTTCGAGTTGGTCGGTTGCGTCTTGAATGCGATGCCCCCGAAAGGTGAGGACGGCTCTGGGGTCGTACAGAGGCGCGCGTGATACGTTCCGGACTAGTCCTTCACGAATTGACCCCGGATCGAGAGCGCCAAAAGTCATAACGGCAGGTCGTGCACGCAGTGACGCGCGGGGGGGCTGACCCGGTATTGTTGTGTAGCACTCGTCTCGAGGTGGTTATGTCCGTCTCAGGCCCCCGCCGCCTGGCTGTCGCAGTCGTCGTCCTGCCGCTCTGGCTCTCGCTCCCCGCACGCGCGCAGTTAATCCCGGTCAAAACGATCCCGCTCGCGCAAGGCAACCAGTTCCAGATCTTTCCGTCGGCAAATGTGGGAATGGCGAGCGTTGGGATCGCGCTCTCCGATCCGACATTCGACGCCTTCGTGAATCCCGCCGCGGGCGCGCGGATCGAGGCGTCGCGGTTCTTCGGATCGCCCGTCCTCTACAGCGTCACGCACGGAACCGGCGGAGGGCGCACGTTGCCGCTCGCGCTGCTGATGCGGCGCTCGAGCTGGTATGGCGGTCTCGCCCTCGCGATCCAGCAAGTTGACCCGAGCCGGCCGCCGCAATTCAGCGGGCCTATCGCGGTTTCGGTGCCGCCACCTCCACTCGGCGGCGGGCTGGATCCGATCGTCCCAGGGCCGGGCGGGGGGCAGTTCATCCAGCCCGACAATCGCGCGCACGGGAATCGCTACGCGTTCGGGATGATCGGCCATACCATTCCGGACCGGCATCTCTCCATCGGCGCGAGTGTGCTCTGGAACGGATTGCACGCGGTCGACGGCGTCGATCTGCTCTACGCCGGAAGCCGGCGCCTTTCACAGACGGGACATGCGTTGGACCTGCGCGTCGGCGCCGTCAAAGAGTGGCCCGGACCCGCGGGAACGGTGGCCCGGGAGCGCTCGCTCGAGGCGGTACTGCTCCACAATCGCTTTGCCGCAACGCACGACGTGCTGTTCGCCGACCAGTTCTGGAATCCGAACACGCTGCGATTCGAAGAACAACCCCGCACCGAGCGCAATTTCGATCACACCAACACCTGGGGCGTGCAGCTCAAATACCAGATGCCGCTCGCGTCGAACGGCTGGCGCATTGGGTGGCTGGCGGTGGCGAACCGGGCATCGCATCC
>DASSUS010000125.1:0-6553 GCA_035706765.1 Gemmatimonadales bacterium | reverse complement strand
ACGCACACCAGGAAGCGCCCGCCGGTGAGCGGCTGCTGATCGCGAACGATCAACACGTCTTTCTCGACGCCGCGTAATACGCGAGCCGCTACACCACCGAGCTGCGAGAACTGCTGCCGTCCCAGGCCGTGGGCGCCGAGCGCAAGCAGGTCGTACTGCCGTCCCGACGACCCGACCAGGCGCGCCGCCGCGTCTTCCTCTTCCGCCACGAGCCGGCCGTTTTCGCCGAGCTTCACGTCGCTGCGGATCTTGTCGCCGCCGTCGTAGCCCGCGGCGCGGTTCGGATCGAAGCCGATCAGTCCGGGAAGACGCCCCGCGCCCCGGTTCACCTCGTTCACGATTTCTTCGTAGTTGATGCCTTCGAGCAGCTGCCGCGTCAGCGCCACCCCGGCCGCTTCACAGCGTTTGCCGAGCTGATCGAGAAAGCTGTCCGCGATCAGCTGCAGGCCCTTCTCGATCAGCTTGTCGTGGATCTTGCGCTGTTTCTTGATTTCTTCAGGCGTCTGGAACTGCGCGGGGAGACCGGTCTCGAGCTGGCGGAAGCGGACATCGTGGAGCCGGGCGGCGTAGACGTGATTCCCGGTGATGCGTCCGCCGGTTTTTTGACACATCTCGATCGCGCGATCGACCGCCCAGTCGGAGTGCTGCGAGTTATCAACGGGAACGAAAATCTCGCGATACACCGGCCCTCCGGCGAGCGCCTTATGTGCTCGGGGTTCGTTGTACGATGCCACGACGCCACGTTGTACGTAGGACGTAGCGACGTGGCGTCGTACAGCGGTGTCTTATCTCGCGATATGCAGGCTTTGCGGAGCGCTGTCAAGGAACTTGTTCACAAAGTCACGGGACGATTTGGCTCCCTGCTTCGTTCCAGACGGTTATCGCGTCGACCGGGCAGGAATCGCACGCGCGCAGCAGCCGCTCCCGCTCGACCGCATCCGGCTGCACGAAGATCGCCACGCCGCTTTCGTCCAGGACGAATGCTTCGGGCGCTTCGGTGACGCAGTCGCCGAATCCCACGCACAGCGTGCGATCGATGCGAACCCGCAAGTCACCGACGGCGCGCTCTTCGAAGTCGCTCACATCCCTTCCAGGCCGAGCTCGGCGCGCGCCGTGTCCATGATCGCGGGGGTGATCTCGGCGATGCCGCGCTCCTTGGCGTAGTCGGCGTAGATCTTCTTGACCATTCCCCGGACGAAATTCGGCACGCGGGTAAGCCGCTCCTGCGCGTCGTGCGACCACACCGGTCCGGCCGTCATCATTGTCTCGATCATCTCGAACGGCTGCGCCGGCACCGTTCGTCCCCCGATCTCGACGCCGAGCGACGAGACGAGCTGCGTCTCCATCGGGTTGGTGAGCATCGCCACCACGCGGCCGCACGAGGGGCATTTGAAGGTCGCGGCGAGCGTCCCGTCACCTGGAAGCCGGCGCTCGCCGAACGCCATCTGCTGATCGCACTCGACGCAGAGAAACTTCACGGCGCGTGCGCCGTGGGCCGGCGCGTCTGGGCGATGCGGGTGGCGAGCTTGTCCCACAGCTCGGGTCCCGGATGCCACGGAATGCGCGCGAGCACATGCGTCGCGAACTCTTGTGCGAGCTCGTCGGCGGCGCGTCCCGAGAACTGGGGTCCGACCATGTTTTCCACGATCCCGCGCAATTGCGACCCGCGATCGACCGCCGCGCGCATGGACCGCCGCACCGCATCGCGTGACTCCGGGGTGGGAATCGTCACGGTGAGCACGGGAGGGGCCTCCCCCAGGAGATCGCAGAGCTCGATGTAGCGCTGCATGCCGGGCGGCAGGTCGAGCAGCAGCACGTCGAGCGACCCCCAGGCCACATCGGCGAGGAATTCACGCAGGGCGGCGGCCTCCATCGCGCCCCGCCACACGAAGCTGTCCGCGCTCGGCCCCCGGAACACGAGGGGCGCGCCATCGTCCAGGAGGTGAGCCATGGAGATGCACTTGACCCCATCGCTCCCGACTGCCGGTTCGATGGCGCGGGACTTGGGGATCGGCGTGTGCGGCGCCCCCAGCAGGCTCGGAATGGTCGGCCCGTTCAGGTCTGCATCGAGCACGCCCGTGGGCCGCCCGCTGCGAGCGAGTGCCCTGGCGAGATGGGCCGTGACGTAGCTCTTCCCCACCCCCCCCTTGCCGCTCATCACCGCCACGATCTGCCGCACCTCCGCCAGCCGTTCGGCGACTCTGCGCCGCTGCGCGGTGATCTGTTCGAGCAGCCCCGAGCGATCGGGACCGGGGAGGTCGTGGTAGGTCCGCATGGGACGCGTAAGATGCGCAGTGCGTGGCCCGGACGCTACGCTCGGCGCGCACCCGTATGACGTAGCGGCGTAGCGCCTTACAACGCTAACTTCCGACGATGATTGAAGGGCTCAAGCAAAAACTGCAGGCCGAAGTCGAACGCCTGAATCACGAGATCTCTTTCGTCCTGCCCAAGGAGATCGAGAAGGCGCGCGCGCATGGCGACCTGCGCGAGAACTCCGAGTACAAGGCCGCGCTGGAGCGGCAGCAATTCGCCCAGGCGCGCGTGCATCATCTGCGCATGCGGCTCGCGAAGCTTTCGGACGTGCGTGAGCAGGATATTCCGCGCGACCGCGTGGGATTCGGGTCGCGCGTGACGGTCGAGGATCTCGATACAAAGAAGAAGGAGATCTACGCGCTGACGCTCGGGGAGTTCATCGAAGGCTCTGACGACGGGCAGGAATTGCCCGTTTCCATGGCCTCACCGCTCGGCAAGGCGTTGCTGGGGGGAAAGGTGGGTCAAAAGGTGGACATCACCCTGCCGATGGGCAAACGCAAGCTCAAAATCGTGGATTTGGACACGGTCCACGATCTGGCTGAGCGCCGCTCTTGACTGTCGAGAGCGGCGGCCGTGTATTAGGGCCGCAAAACGAAACCTGGGGGGTATTAAGCATGTCGATGCGACTCGTATCCGTAACCGCTGCTATCGCCCTTTCGGCGTCGAGCCTGGCCGCCCAGGGCAACGATCCCGATCGTACCGTCGCGGGCGGGGGCAGCTTCCCCGCGGGCTGGAACGTGCGGACCGAGCCCAATCGACAGACCGGCCAACCGGCGCCGCTGGCGAACGTGAAGTTCGCGACCATGGGCGACGGATTGCACACGACGGTCGGCCCTGCCGCCATCTACTGGCGCGATCGTGACACGGTGTCCGGGAATTACCACATCGTCGCCACCCTCACGCAGACCAAGAACCCGGCGCATCCGGAAGGGTTCGGGCTCATTCTGGGTGGAAAGAATCTCGCCGATTCGGCGCAGACCTACACGTACCTGCTCGTCCGGCCGGTCGACGGGAAGTTTTCGATCCGGCGCCGCACCGGCTACACGACTCGTCCTACGGCGATCGTCGAGTGGACCGAGAGTGACGCCGTGGTGAAGGCCGACAGCACCGGTCGCGCGACGAACGAGCTGAGCGTCGAGGTTCGCGGCGGGAAGGCGAAGTACATGATCAACGGCAAGGAAGTCCACACTGGCGACGCGGCCGACCTGAACGGCGTCGTCGGATACCGCGTCAATCACAATCTCGACGTTCACCTCGGAACGCTCGGGATTCACAAGATGTGACCGCGCTCAACCCGGCTACAGACGACGAGCGGTTTTCGTTCACGCCGTTCACGCGACACCCCTTCTTCCAGCACGTCAATCGCTGGATCCTGGAGCGGGTGATTTGTCCGGGCCGCCAGGTCATCGTAGATCTCGGGTGCGGCCCGGGCGCGATCACGCAGATGATTCTCGAGCGGGCGCGCGATCATCAGCCGCCGCCGCGCGTGATCGGCGTCGATCCTTCTGGTTCCGCGCTCGCGAAAGCGCGCGCGGCGATTTCGTCCAAATGGGCGGAGTTCAAGCAGGGCAGCGCCGAATGGCTGTCGAAGCTCGTCAAATCGGCCGACACCGTCGTCTTTCTCAACGCCATTCACCTGATGCCGGACAAGACGCAGGTGCTGAAGGAAATCCGGCGCGTGTTGAAGCCGGGCGGCACACTCGCGTTCAACAGCACGTTTTTCAACGGCGCGTACGTCGAAGGCACAGGCGGGTTCTGGCGCCGCTGGATCGTGCGCTCCGTGCAGGCGCTGCGGGAAAAAGGGATCGAGGTGAAGCACAACGGGCACGCCGCCGCGATGGAGTGGCTATCGGCCGATCAGTACAAGGCTGCGCTCGAGGAAGCGGGATTTCGGCCCGTCACGGTCGAGCTGCTGCGGATCGAGATGACGGCTGAGAGTCTCGCCGATATCGGGCGGTTCTCGCTGTTCATCGAGGGCGCGCTGCCCGGCGTGCCGCTCGAGGAAGGCTCGGAGGCGCTCCAGATCGGACTGAAGCGCACCATGGAAGAGCTCAAGGTGACCGCGGTCCCGCGTCACTGGCTGGAGGTGGTGGCGGAAGCGGTGTAGCGCGAACACGGGCGTGTTGATTGCGCGGCTGAAGCCGCGGCTCGCAGGCCATCCCAGATTACTCCACGCGCCAAACCCGATCCATCACGAATTCGAGACGGCGATGGGCAGTGCGCAGCGCAGCCTGCACCTCCGCGGGCGTCTCCCCCCGCGCGAAAATGAATCCCGGATAGCGCGAGCCTTCCGGAAACGGCACGAGCCGTTCGCCGGGATGCGCGGTGATCACCACGTCCTCCACCAACGGCACCGCCTTCGCCTCCGCGACACCCTTTACCTCCGCGAGCGTGCCCGCTCCAGGAATCGGAATCATCATGACGCCCGCCGCCTGATGCTCGCGCTCCAGCGACGCGATCGGCATACCGAGCGCGTGCCGCAGCACGAGCTCCTCGAGAGAAGCCTTCTGCTCACCGAAGCGGAGCACGGCTGAGCATCGGCCGCCGATCGGCCGCGCCGCGATCTCGATGAGCCACGGCCCGCGCTCGTTGTAGCGGAGCTCGGCGTGAATTGGTCCCTCGGTGAGACCGAGGGCTTTGGCGGCGCGGTCGGCGCACTGCGCGATCGCGCCCTGCAATCCGGCCGGCACCTGTGACGGCGTGACGTAGATCGTCTCTTCGAAAAACGGGCCATCGAGCGGATCGGGTTTGTCGAACAGCGCGAGCACGTGCAGGCGCCGGTTCACGAGCAGTCCTTCGAGCGCCACCTCGTAGCCCGGTATGAACTCTTCCACTAAGTAGTGACGCGCCGGCTCGCCACATGCCGCCGCGTCGTCAGTCAGGATCGCCTGGAGCCGGGCGTGGGCCTTCACAAACGCATCGGGCCCGTCGGCGCGAATCACCCCGCGCGACGCTGACAGCCGCAGTGGCTTGAGCACGCACGGATAGCTGACCGACGCGGCCACCTGGCGGGAATCATCGGCCAGCGCGTGGAGCGCGAACCGGGGGATCGGCACACCTGCTTCGGCGAGCCTCCGGCGCTGCGCGTGCTTGTCGCGCGCCGCTTCCGCGGCATGCACCGGATTGCCCTTGAGCTTTAGCCTCTCAGCGATCGCGGCCGCGATGATCGCGGTGTCGTCGTCCACGCCGAGCGCGGCATCGACCGGATAGCGCGCGCTGAACTCGCGGGTGCGATCGGCGGCGCGGGCCGGATTCTGGAAGTCGAGGGTGAGGAGACCACCGGGATTCGCGGTCTCGAGCGTGCTGGGCTGCTCCGAAGCCACGGTGACTTGGGCCCCGATGCGGCGCGCTGCTTCCAGGAAGGCCGTTGCCCTGTATGTCGACGTCGGTAACAGCAATAACAGGCGGGACGTACGACTTACTTCTTAGACGCCTGAAAATACGGGTTCGATCCCGTGGCGTGATCGGTGATGTCGACGATGCCCCGCACATCGGGCACGAGCTGCGCCAGCATCCCTTCGATGCCCTGCCGCAGCGTCACATCGGCCATGCCGCAGCCCTGGCACCCGCCGCCCATGCGCAGCATCACCACGCCCTCCTGCACGTCGATCAGCTCGACGCGCCCGCCGTGGCGGGCGACCATCGGATTCACCTGCTGGTCGAACACCCTGCTCACCTGCTCGTACAGCGCGTCGTCGCTCGGCGCGTCCGCCGGCCTGGCGGCGGCCGTGACCGGAGCGGCTTCACTCGCGAGCGCGGTGCGGATCGCCGCGCCGATCGATTTCCCGATCGCCTGCCACGGCGCCGGCGCCTGCTTCACAACGGTGACCAGATTCCCCGAGACGATCAGCTCGCTCACGCCGAGGCCGGGAATCGCGAAAATCGCTTGGGCGAGCGGTGATCCCGCTGCCTCGGCGGCGCTCGCGAACCGCCGCACGCCGGCGAAGACCTGCCGGCTCACCACGAACTTGCAGCGCTGATTGTCGATCGGTTCCGCGGTAATCCGAATTGATTCGTTCATATCAGCAACCTAAAAGGTCACGACGCATACGCCAGGTTCGCGGACAGCCAGCGCTCTACCTCCACCGGCGTCATACCTTTGCGGGCGGCGTAGTCGGCGACCTGATCCCGGCCGATCCGGCCCAGGCCGAAATAGCGGGCCTCCGGATGCGCGAAATACCAGCCGCTCACCGACGCGGCCGGGAGCATCGCGCACGATTCCGTCAGCCTGATGCCCACG
>DASSUS010000124.1:0-13279 GCA_035706765.1 Gemmatimonadales bacterium | reverse complement strand
GTCGTGCTCGAGCTCGCCCACGCGTTGCGCGACCGCGGCATTGCGGTCGAGTACGGACTGCGTCACACCGGGGTGCGCAAGCAGCTCGAGTTGGCGGCCGCGCGCGGCGCGGCGCGCGCGGTCATCGTCGGTCCGGAGGAGCGAGCCGAGGGGCTCGCCATGGTACGAGATCTCCGGACCAGCACCGAAGCGAAGGTACCGATTCGCCAGCTTCTCAACGGATATTTCGATTAATGGCCCAGGCACAGAAGATCACCCCGCGCGCCAAGGATTTCAGCGAGTGGTACGGCGACGTCATCATGCAGGCGCAGCTGGCCGACTATTCGCCCGTGCGCGGCTGCATGGTCATCCGGCCGCACGGCTACCGCATGTGGGAGCTGATGCAGCGCGCGCTCGACGACCTGATCAAGGCGACCGGGCACAAGAACGCCTACTTCCCGCTGTTCATCCCGATGAGCTTCCTCGCGAAGGAAGCGGAGCACGTCGAGGGATTCGCGAAAGAGGTCGCGCTGGTCACCCACACCCGGCTGCGCGCGACGGGCAAGCAAGGCAAGGACGCGATCGCGGTCGACCCCACCTCGGCGCTCGAGGAGCCGCTGGTCGTGCGTCCGACGTCGGAGACGATCATCTACGCGATGTTCGCCAAGTGGATCCAGAGCTACCGCGACCTGCCGCTGCTCCTGAACCAGTGGGCCAACGTGGTGCGCTGGGAGCTGCGCACGCGGCTGTTTCTGCGCACGACGGAGTTTCTCTGGCAAGAGGGCCACACCGCGCACGTCGATGAAGCCGACGCCGAGCGGGAGGCGCACACGATTCTGCAGGGCGTCTATCGCAAGTTCGCCGAAGAATGGATGGCGATGCCGGTGATCACGGGGGTCAAGACCGAGAGCGAGAAGTTCGCCGGCGCGCTGCGGACATATGCGATCGAGGCGCTGATGCAGGATAACAAGGCGCTCCAGGCGGGCACGTCGCACAACCTCGGCCAGAATTTCGCCAAGGCGTTCAACGTGCAGTACCAGACCGCCGCGGGGGGGCTCGACTACGTGTGGAACACGTCGTGGGGCGTCACAACCCGGCTCATCGGCGGGCTGATCATGACCCACTCCGACGACAACGGGCTCGTGGCGCCGCCTCGCCTGGCGCCGGTGCAGGTGGTGATAGTGCCGATTTGGAAAACGGACGAAGAAAAAGAGCGGCTAGCGGCTATCGGCTATCAGGTAAAAGAGGATCTCGAGAAGGCCGGGATGCGGGTCGAGTTCGACATCCGCGAAAACATGAAGCCCGGCGCGAAGTACTTCGAGTGGGAAGCGCTTGGCGTACCGGTGCGGCTCGAAATCGGTCCGCGCGATCTTGCGAGTGGCCAGGCGGTGCTCGCGCGGCGGACGGGCGGGAAGGGCCCCGTGCCGCTGCAGGGCCTTGTCGGCAGCGTCACGAAGGCGCTGGAGGAGATTCAGGCCGGTCTGCTGAAGGCCGCGACGGAGCGCCGGGAGAAGAATTCGACCCGCGGGGTCACCAAGACGCAGTTCATCGAGCTGATGCAGCTCGCCAGCGGCGGCGGGTTTGCCTACGGCGGATACTGCGGCTCCGCGAGCTGCGAGGCCGAGATCAAGGAGCAGACCGGCGCGACGGTGCGCGTGCTCCCCGATCCCGAGTTTCGGAGCAAGGAGGTGCCGCGCAACTGCATGTGGTGCGGCGCGCCCAGCATCGCGGAGGCTGTGTGGGCACAGGCGTACTAGGGTTCGATCCGGGATTGCTTCAGGCAATCGCGGATCGAATCGGGACGCCGGCGTACGTCTACAGTGCCAACTTGATTCGCGCGCAGTACAACGCGCTCCATGACGCGTTGCACGGCATCAAGCACCGCATCTGCTACTCCGTCAAAGCCAACGGCAACCTCGGCGTCCTGCGGGTTCTCAAGCAGCTCGGCGCGGGCGCCGACATCGTGTCGGTAGGCGAATTGCGCCGCGCGCTGATGGCCCGGTTCGATCCCGACGGCATCGTGTTTTCGGGCGTGGGCAAGACCGCGGCGGAAATCGGCGAGGCGATCCGCGCCGGCGTCGGATTCATCAATGTCGAATCCACGAGCGAGCTCGACACCTTGACCGCCGTCGCGAACGATCTGCGCACGCCCGCGCGCGTCGGGATCCGCGTGAACCCGGACGTGGCGATCGACTCGCACTCCTACATGAAGACGGGCGAGAAGAGCGCCAAGTTCGGGATCCCGTTCGACGAAGTCGTCAGCGTCGCCAGGCGGATCGCGGCCGAGCCGCGCCTCGTGCTGCGCGGGCTGGCGATGCACATCGGCTCGCAGATCACCGACGTCGCACCCTACCAGCGCGGTACCATCAAGCTGATCGAGCTGGTCACGGCGATTCGCGCCTCCGGCATCGACACGCTCGAGGCGCTCGACGTGGGCGGCGGGTTGGGGGTGCGCTATCACAATGAGAAGGCGCCCAGCCCAAAAGCGTTCGCCGAGGCGGTCATACCGCCCGTGCGCGCGGCGGGTCTCGGTCTGTTATGCGAGCCCGGTCGCTACCTCGTCGCCAATGCGGGAGTGCTGCTCACGAGGGTGCTGTATCGCAAGCACGCCGGCGGCAAGGAGTACGCCATCGTCGACGCCGGAATGTCCGACTTCGTGCGCCCCAGTCATTACAACGCGCATCACGAGATTATGCCGCTGCGCGACGGCAAGCGCCCCGAGGAGACGCTGAACGTCGTGGGGCCGATCTGCGAGACCGGCGACTTCCTCGCGCTCGACCGCAAGATGGTCGCCGTCGGTCCCGGCGAAATCCTGGCAGTGCTGGGGACCGGCGCCTACGGCTTCGTGATGAGCTCGACGTACAACCAGCGCCCGCGCGCGCCGGAGGTGCTCGTGGACGGCGACCGCTATTACGTCGCGCGCCAGCGCGAGACGCTCGAAGACCTCGTGCGCGGCGAGACCGCCGAGCCCACCACATGGTACAAAGCGTGAACCGGATTCTCATCCTCGACTACGGCTCGCAGTTCACGCAGCTCATCGCGCGGCGGATTCGCGAGGCGAGCGTCTACTGCGAGATTCATCCGGCGGCGCGCGGCACCGATCTCGAGTTCATCCGCGGCTTCGATCCGAAGGGAATCATCCTCTCGGGCGGTCCGAGCTCGGTGTTCGATCCCGGCGCGCCCACCGCGGACCCCGCGATTCTCGATCTCGGGCGGCCGGTCCTCGGCATCTGCTACGGCATGCAGCTGATGGCGACGCTTGCCGGCGGCAAGTCCGTGCCGTCGTCGGAGCGCGAGTACGGCCGGGCCGAAATCAGGGTCAAGGAGAACAAGGGGCTGTTCGCCGGGTTCGAGCCGAACGCCACCATGATCGCATGGGCGAGTCACGGCGACCGGATCGAGGAGCCGCCGCCGAACTTCCGCGTGACCGCGACCAGCCAGAACGCTCCCGTCGCCGCCATGCAGCACGCGTCCAAACCGCTGTACGGCGTGCTGTTTCACCCCGAGGTCGCGCACACGACCCGCGGCGGGGAGATCCTCAACAATTTCCTGTTCTCGATCAGCGACGCGCAGCCCGACTGGACGCCCGGCCACTTCATCGACCAGGAAATCGCGAAGATCAGGACGACGGTGGGTTCCACCGCCCGCGCGATCTGCGGCTTGTCGGGCGGCGTCGACTCATCGGTCGCCGCGGCACTCGTGCATCGGGCCATCGGCGACCGCCTGACCTGCGTGTTCGTCGATCACGGCCTGCTGCGCAAGGGAGAGCGCGAGCAGGTCGAGCAGACGTTCCGCGCGCATCTCGGCATCGACCTCCGGGTCGTGGACGCGACGCACCGGTTCCTGAAAGAGCTGAAGGATGTTGATGATCCCGAGGAGAAGCGGCGCCGCATCGGTCACACCTTCATCGACGTGTTCGAGGACGCCGCGCGGCACGTCGAGGGGAGCGTCGGGTTCCTGGTCCAGGGAACGCTGTATCCCGACGTCATCGAATCGAGCTCCCCCAAGGGCGGGCCGTCCGCGACGATCAAGACGCATCATAACGTGGGCGGGCTGCGCCCCAACTTGCCCTGGAAACTGATCGAGCCGCTGCGCGAGCTGTTCAAGGACGAGGTGCGACAGGTGGGGCGGGAGCTGGGGTTGCCCGAAGAGATCGTGGGCCGCCATCCGTTTCCCGGGCCGGGGCTCGCGATTCGCGTGCTGGGACCGGTGAGCGAATCGCGGCTCGATCTGCTGCGCAAAGTCGACGCGATCTATCTCGACGAGATTCGCGCGGCGGGGCTATACGATCAGATCTGGCAGGCGTTCGCGGTGCTGCTCCCGATCCGATCGGTCGGGGTGATGGGCGACTACCGCACCTACGACCACGTGGTCGCGTTGCGGGCCGTGACCAGCCGGGACGGCATGACCGCCGACTGGTTTCAGTTTCCTCACGACGTGCTTGGGCGAATCTCGAACCGGATCATCAACGAAGTGAAGGGAGTAAATCGCGTGACCTACGACGTGAGCTCGAAGCCGCCGGCCACGATCGAGTGGGAATAGCCCGCTAGATATTCTTCTCTTCCAAAAGCTCCAGGAATTCCGCAGGCGTCTTTAGCTTCGCCAACCTCGGCGCAACGTCCGGTTCTTTTGCGAACTGCGCGATCTTGCCGAGTACCGGCAGATACTGGTTCGAGACCTCGAGGGGGGGCGCCACGATCAAGAAGAAGTAGTTCACCGGCTGATCATCGATCGCCTTGAAGTCGATCCCCTTCAGGCTGCGGCCGAACGCGCAGCGTAGCCGCGTAACCACCAGCGATCGGCAATGCGGGATCGCGATGTGCTGCCCGATGCCGGTCGACCCCAGCGTCTCGCGCCGCTTCAGCATCTTGAACAGCATCTGCTGCGCCTTCTCGTCCAGCTTGAGCAGCGAAACGAGCTCCTTGAGCACCTGATCCTTCGTGGTGCTCTCGAGCTCCAGCTTGATGGCGTCTTCGGAAAAGAACTCGCGCAGGCGCATTCGCGCGCGAAAGGTAAATGTTGGTTGCTCGGTGCGCAACGCGCTATTACGTTCCACCGCATGCACTTCCCGTATTCCGTCGCGCACGACTTCCCGCTCTTCCTCGCGCCCATGGCCGGGGTGTCGGAGTCCCCGTTCCGGCAGATCTGCCGGCGTTTTGGGGCCGATGTCGTCGTGTCGGAGTTCATTTCCTCGGTCGGCATCTCGCTGGGCATCGAGCGCGTGCTCGCCGAGATGCGGTTCGAGCCGGTCGAGCGTCCAATCGGGATTCAGATCTACGGCGCCGACGCGGGGGTCATGGCGAACGCCGCCGGCATGGTGACCGAGCTGTTCGAGCCCGATTTCGTGGACATCAACTTCGGCTGTCCCGTGAAAAAGGTGGTCCGCAATAACGGCGGATCGGGCTGCCTGAAGGACATGGGACTGGTGCAGGGGATCATCCGCGCCGTGAAAGGCGCGACGCACCTGCCGGTGACCGTCAAGATCCGCAGCGGTTGGGACGAGCTGCAGCGCGACCCGGTGGATATCGCGCTGCGCTGCCAGGACGCGGGAGCGCAGGCGCTCACGCTGCATCCGCGGACGCGCACGCAGATGTATCAGGGCAAGGCGAACTGGGACGAGATCGCGCAGGTCGCGCAGGCGCTCACGATCCCGGTGATCGGGAACGGCGACGTGAAGACCGCCGACGACGTGCTGGCGATGCGCGATCACACGCGCTGCGCGGGCGTCATGGTCGCGCGCGGGTCTTTCGGCAATCCCTGGCTGTTCGCGCAGGCGCGCGACCTGCTCGATGGGCGCGCGAAGCGGGCCGATCCGACACCCGAGGAGCGGTTTGCCGTCGCGCTCGAGCACGCGCGTCTGGCGCTGCGGTTGCAGGGCGACACCCGCAAGACCGCGCTCGAGTTCCGCAAGCACCTGGGCTGGTACACGAAGGGGCTCCGCGACGGCGCCGAGCTGCGCCAGCGCCTGTTCGCGATCGAGTCGATGGCTCAGGCCGAGGAGATTTTCAGCGACTACCTGTTCGGATCGGTGCGGTCGGCGGCGTAGATGTTCGAGCAGCTGCCGTTCGCCACCATCGATCACCTCCGGCCGATCACCCAGGGGCATCAGGAAGTGATCTTCTGTCCGGACAAAACGATCGGCCAGGTGCTCGCCATCGCCGAGCGGCTCGAGGCGGCGGGCGGCAGTTTCCTCGCCACGCGCGTCGACCCGGGGCAACAGGCGGCGCTGGCGGCGCGCTTTCCGCGCGCCGAGGTGAATGGCCTGGGACGTACGGTGTATCTGCCGCCCGACCCCGAACCGCCGCCCACGGGGCGCGGCACGATCCTCGTTTGCACCGCCGGCACGAGCGATCTCCCCGTTGCCGACGAAGCCGCCGTCACCGCACGCGCCTTCAAGAATCGGGTCGAGCGGCTCACTGACGTGGGCGTCGCCGGCATCCACCGCATTCTCACGCAGACCGATGTGCTGCGATCGGCCACGGTGGTGATCGTCGTGGCGGGAATGGACGGCGCCTTGCCGAGCGTCGTGGGCGGACTCGTGAAGGTGCCGGTGATCGCGGTTCCGACCAGCGTGGGATACGGCGCGTCGTTCGGGGGTCTCGCGGCGCTGCTCGCGATGCTCAACTCGTGCGCGTCAGGCGTCACCGTGGTCAACATCGACAACGGCTTCGGCGCGGCCGCGGCGGCCAGCCGCATCAATCATTCATAACCGAACGCAGGCGCGGCGCTGGGTCGCGCTCGCGCTACAACTGCTGGGACTGGCTGGTCTCGGTGTCGGCGCCTGGCGCGCCGGCGTCTGGGGCGCGGTCGCGGCCCTCGGCGGCATCGCGCTCGCGCTCGGATGGACGATCCGCTGGCGTCCGGGCCGGCTGCGCCGTCGCGGACCTCCGCCGCTCGCGCTGCGCGAAGTGCTCGACCTGGTCCGCCAGGCGTATGGGGCTTCGGTCGGTTGGGCGATCGGCACCTCGGAAGGGCCCTTCGACACGCCCACGATTCACGATCCGGCGGAGCTCGAACAGCGCCGGCGCGGCGCGGCGTTGGTTCAGCTCGCCTCGGTGGACGGCAGGCTCCACGTCGTGCGCGATCCCGACGTCACCTACGTGGCCGTGGGCGACTTTCCGTACGGAGTGGGACTGTCGCTCCGCGGAGCCTTGCTCGACGACGTGAGCGTCGACGCGCTCGCCGCCGCGCTCCGTCGGTTCGTGGCGGGAATGCGCATTGCCGAAGAGCAAAGCACGGCCCCGCGGGCACGCATCGTCGCGGGAAAGATCGCCCGACTCGCCGCCGGCGCTGTGACGCTCGAAGGTCTGGCGCGCGCCGCTGTCGAGCTCGCGGAGCAGCTCACACACCGCGGTGTCGCCCTGGCCATCGCGGGGCAGGGCGAGCCCCGGATCATCGCGGCGTCGAGCTCCGCCGATCGCCGCCTCGGCGGGTTGCCCTTGTCTCCCCAGTCGGCCGTGGCGCGCGCGATGGCCTCGAGCATTCCGGTCGTCGCGGCAGGCGGCGAGGATGTGTTCGGTCCCGGGCCCGGGGTGCCGGAACGACGCCGCAACGAGCGCGCGGGGACCGCGTATCCACTGCTCGACGGATCGATCGTCGTCGGCGCGCTCGTGGTGCTGGGCCCGCCGCTCGAGCCGGACGCGCCGATGCTCGACGATCTGAGCCCGCTGCTCACCGATCTCGGTCCGCGCATCGCGGCCGCGCAGGCAGTGCACGAGGCCGAGCGGCGGGCTGTGGTGGATCCGCTGACAGGCTTGCGCAATCGGCGCGAGTTCGAGCGCGCGCTCGGCGCTACGAACCCGCGCTCGCACGATCCCGCGACCCTGATTCTCGTCGATCTCGACCACTTCAAGACGCTCAACGACACGCACGGCCATCCCGCCGGGGACGCCGCACTGCGTCACGTGGCGCGGCTGCTCGAAGCGGCGGTGCGCGACGGCGATCTGGTCGCGCGCATCGGCGGTGAGGAATTCGCGGTGTGGCTGCCGCGCACGGGATTGCGCGAAGGGATGGAGGTCGCCGAGCGCGTTCGGCGCTCGATCGCCGAGAAGCCGCTCAAGTGGGGCGGCGTGGTCTATCCGCTCACGACCTCCTGCGGCATCGCCTCGGCGCCGGAGCTCGTGGGCGATGTGAGGAATCTCCCAGCGGCGGCGGACGCCGCGCTGTACCGTGCGAAGGAATTAGGCCGAAATCGAGTTGAAAAGGCGATAGCAGCCCGCTAGCATTACCCCGGGGGGCGACAGGCTTCGACGGGTTTGGCGAGGGTACTGTTGCGTGCCCAGGTTCTCAGTCACCTGGTAAATCAACTGGGACTATACACAAGCCAACTCTGAACTGGCTCTGGCTGCGTAAGCTTCGGCTTCACGCACCTGCGTGAGTGGCAGCCCGCCTGAGGCGGCGCTCACGTATCGCAAAGTCGGGCTGGCGGCACCTGGGGCCTCAACGGGTGCCGCAAGAGATTTCAGAGGCTTGTCACTGCCAGGGCTGACCAGGCGCCGAGGTGGTGAGACAACCAAAGCCAGGTCTACGCACGTAGTAGCGGTATCGGAGTCATGCTCGGACCGGGGTTCGATTCCCCGCGCCTCCATTAGGGTCAGGGAGAAATCCCTGGCCCTTTTTGTTGCCCGACTTCTCTAGCGGGGAAGCGCCGAGCTGGAGGGCACGATCCGCCGTGGGACGATCGGGTACGCGACACCCATCGAGCGCGGTGCGGGGCGAGATGGCGGCGGTGGCTCGACGACTCTCGGGCGAGCGTGATGCACGAACACCGGCAAGTAGTAGGGAACGTACGCTGGAGCGGGTGCCGGCGGATATGCGGCCGGAGCCGGCGACGCAGGGGCCGCCGGAGCACTGATCGTGACGGGCGCGCTCGCCACGCCGCAGAACGAATTCGTGAGCGTAGCGTTGGTGCAGTCCACCGAGGTCGTCGCCGCCGCAACGGCGGCCGGCGGCGCCGGGCGCGGCCGCGTGCAGGTCCAGCACACATCCGGCTGCTCGACTGGTCCCCGCGCGATCAGCGCGCCGCCCCGGCCGTAGGTCGCCTCCGCAAAATCGTACGGCCGCCCGTCGCTCACGCGATCGGCGATCTCCAGCAGCGCGGCGAGCGGATCGCCGGCGGTCGGCTGCAACAGCAACGCGTTCTGGTAGTCCCACCACGATCCCCATCGCACCGCGGAATAATCGAACGCCCAGCGCGAGCGGATCGCCAGAAATGTCGCGGGATTGCCTTGCGCGGTCGGCGGCAAGGCGATCTCCAGCGCCGAACCGCTCGACACGGCGAACGTATCGTCCGGCGTGAGCGGGTAGAGGACCTGGATCCGGCCAATCGCGTCGACGTGCAGGACGAGCAGGTGCCCGGACTGGCGCAGCGACACGTGGGCGGTCGAATCGGTACGCCACACCCGCACCGGCTCAGCGGCTCGGGCCGGGATCTGAAGCATCGCAACGGTGCCGATCAGCGCGAGGATCATCGTTCTGAGATACCCTACCACACCCTGTCTACCTTGGGAAGTACTGGGTCTCCCGTTTCTCTTTCCACGGTCTATATTGGCGCCGCCGGCAACCAATCAACGGGAGGACGAATGGGCCAGGGGATTCAGCAGGCTCCAGTAGCGCAGTCGGGCGGCAACGCCTGGCTGGATGTGTTCAAGGTGCTGTTCGAGCCGGGCGCGGTGTTCGAGCGCGTTCGCGACAAGCCAAACATTCTGGCCCCCTACGTCATCATCATGGCCGTTCAGCTGGTGCTGCTGTTCGTGAACATGTCGTACACGATGGTCGCGGTCGGCGCGCAGGCCACGGCGGCGGGCCGGCCCGCCCCCAGCGCCGGGATGATCGCAGGGTTCAGCGTCGTCGGCCTGGTGGTGTTCCTCACGCTGGTGCTGCTCGTCAACGGTCTGATTCTCTGGGTACTGACGTCGATGCTCGGCAGCGGCGAATCGAAATTCAGCACGCTGCTCAGCGTGTGCCTCTACGGCGCCGTGCCCGCGGCGATGCTGCTGTCGATCATCGGCACGGTGGTGCTGCACCTGAAAGGGACGAGCGGCATCACGTCGCCGCAGGATCTGCAGCCCGCGCTCGGACTCGATCTCCTCGTCCCGGGCGCCAAGGGCTTCATGGGTGCGGTGCTGAAAGGGCTGAACCCGTTCAGTATCTGGGGACTCGTGCTGACCGCCATCGGTGTGTCGACGACCCAGCGCGTGTCGAAGGGCACCGGGTACACGATCGCGACCATTGCGTTCGTGATCGGGTTGCTGATCGCCGGCAGTATTGGGGCGATTTTCAGCCGGTAATCAGACCGTTGCCCGCGTCCGATTGACGACGCCCGCCTCCTCGAGGGCCGCCTGGGCCGCGGCGAGGCGGGCGATCGGGACCCGGAACGGCGAGCAGGACACGTAGTTCATTCCCACGCGATGGCAGAACTTCACCGAGTTCGGCTCGCCGCCGTGCTCGCCGCAAATTCCGATCTTGAGATCGTGCCGCGTCTTGCGACCGAGCTTCACCGCGAGCTCGACCAGCTTGCCGACGCCGTTTTGATCGAGCACCTGGAACGGGTCATCGGCCAGCACGCCGTGCTCCACATAGAACGGCAGGAACCGGCCCGCGTCGTCGCGTGACAGCCCGAACGTCGTCTGGGTCAGGTCGTTCGTGCCGAACGAGAAGAACTCCGCCTCCTTGGCGATCTCGTCGGCGGTCACGGCGGCACGGGGCAGCTCGATCATCGTGCCGAGCAGGTAGGGCACCGCGCGTCCTTCGCGGTGGAACACCTCCTGCGCGACGCGGCGGATGATCTCGGTCTGATTCGTGAGCTCGCGGACGTCCGCGACCAGCGGGATCATGATCTCGACCGTCACCTTCTTGCCCCGACCCGCCACATGTCCGGCCGCTTCGAAGATGGCGCGCGCCTGCATCTCCGTGATCTCGGGATAGGTGATCCCGAGGCGGCAGCCGCGGTGGCCCAGCATCGGGTTCGCTTCGCGCAGCGATTCGATCAGCTTCTCGAGCTGCGCGGCGGGCACCTTGGCGTGCCGGGCGAGGACGGCGATCTCCTGGCGCGTGTGGGGCAGGAATTCGTGCAGCGGCGGATCGAGCAGCCGGATTGTGACGGGCAGTCCGTCCATCACCTCGAAGATTCCCTCGAAGTCCTTGCGCTGGATCGGCAGCAGCTTGGCGAGCGCTTTGCGGCGGCCGTCCTCATCGGGGGCGACGATCATCTCGCGCATCAGCGTGATCCGGTCGCCCTCGAAGAACATGTGCTCCGTGCGACACAGGCCGATGCCCTCGGCGCCGAACTCGCGGGCGCGTTTGGCGTCGGCCGGGATGTCGGCGTTCGCGCGCACGCGCAGGCGCCGGCGCTCGTCGGCCCACTCCATCAGGCGCGTGTACTCCTTGCCCACCTTGGGCGTGACCAGCCTGGCGGCGCCGAGGATTACGCGTCCGCTCGTGCCGTCGACGGTGATGACCTGACCCCGCTTGACGACTTTCCCGTTCACGCGGAACCGGCCCGCCGCGGGGTCGACGTCGATATCCTTCGCGCCCACCACGCACGTCTTGCCCATGCCGCGCGCCACGACCGCCGCGTGACTCGTCATGCCGCCGCGCGCCGTCAGGATCGCGCGCGCCGCCACGATCCCGTGGAAGTCTTCGGGCGAGGTCTCGGGCCGCACCAGAATCACGTCGTGCCCCTTCTTCTTCAGCGCTTCCGCTTCATCGGCGTCGAACACCGCCTCACCGGTGGCCGCGCCCGGAGACGCGGGCAGCCCCTTGGCGAGCACCGTCACGCTGCTGCGCGGATCGACCATCGGATGAAACAGCTGATCGAGGTCCTGGGGCGGAATGCGCTGCACCGCCTCGTCTTCGGTAATCAGTCCTTCGTCCACCATCTCCACCGCGATCCGCACGGCGGCGATGCCGGCCCGCTGCGCGCGGCGCGTCTGCAGCATGTAGAGCTCGCCGTGCTCGAACGTGAACTCCACGTCCTGCACGTCCTTGAAGTGCTTCTCCAGCTTGACCGCCAGCTTTTCCAGCTCGCGGTAGATCCTGGCGAACTTCCCCTTCTTCATCTTCTCGATCGGCTCGGGCGTCCGCGCGCCGGACACGACGTCTTCCCCCTGCGCGTTGGTGAGCACGTCGCCGTTGAGCACGTTTTCACCGGTGCGACAATCGCGCGTGAACGCGACGCCGGTGCCGCAGTCGTCTCCCATATTGCCGTAGACCATCGTCACGATGTTGACGGCGGTGCCGAGCGAGTCGGGGATGCCGTGCACCTGGCGGTAGTCTTTGGCGCGGCGCGTGTGCCAGCTCTTGAATACGGCCTCGATCGCGCCCCACAGCTGTTCTTGCGGGTCGTCGGGGAAGGGGTGGCCCGTTTTCTTCTTGACGATCGTCTTGAAGTCGTGGGCGAGGTCGTGGAGATCCTCGGCGGGCAGGTCGATGTCGCGTTTGACCTTGCGGCGAGCCTTGGCTTTGTCGAGCTCTTCCTCGAAGGGCGCCTTGCCGATGTCGTAGACGACGTCGCCGTACATCATGACGAAGCGGCGGTAGGAGTCGTAGGCGAAGCGCGGATTCTTCGAGCCCGCGATCAGTCCTTCCACCGTCCGATCGTTGAGGCCGAGGTTGAGGATCGTCTCCATCATGCCGGGCATCGACACGGCGGCGCCGGATCGGACCGACACGAGCAGCGGGTTCTTCGGATCGCCAAAGCCCTTTTTCGTGACCCGCTCGAGATGCTTCAGGTGCCGATCGACCTCGGCGCGGAGGGCGGACGGAAAGGTCCCTTCCTCGATGTAGGTGTTGCAGAGTTTGGCGGAGATCGTGAAGCCGGGCGGGACGGGGAGCCCGAGGTTGGCCATTTCGGCGAGGCCGGCGCCCTTGCCGCCCAGGATGTCGCGCATGGCGGCCGAGCCGTCGGCGCGACCGTTGCCGAAGAAGTAGACGTGGCGTTCGACTGACATAGGGCGATTATGCAGGCGGGGAGGGGCAGGCGATAGGGGTATCGGCTGCGCCCGTGCATGGGGAGCGGCAAACAAGCGTGAGCTAGCGGGCCCGTCAGCCATGGACCGTCACACCGATATGGACTTTAGACTGACCAGTCTAATATTGTTTCTGAGCGGACATTTCGACGTTATGCTGCGGAGGGTGCAGTGATAACCGATTTCTTCAGTCAGTCCAACTGTCGTTAGGCTGCCCCTTGAGAGCGCTTCCAGTCCTCCTTCTCTTAGCAGCCTCGTCTCCCAGTTTGGCGCAATCCACCGTGCAGGACAGTCTCGCCGCGCGTATCGGCATTGCCGTGCAGCCGATAAGC
>DASSUS010000123.1:0-5131 GCA_035706765.1 Gemmatimonadales bacterium | reverse complement strand
CGTCGGGGTCTCGCGCGGGGGCGCGACGATCAGAATCACGATCCGCGCGCTCCGGTTCGCGTCCTTCTCCCAGTGAATCGGTTTCTGCGAAATCCCGACCGCGGTCGCGAGCTTGCGGACCGCTTCGCTCCGGAAGTGCGGCAGGAACGCATGCTCGCCCACGCTGACCATGTCCTCGGGCCAGGCGTTCCGGATCACGGCGTTCAGGCGGTTGGGCTCCGCTACGACCCCGCTCGCGATCAGCCGCTCCGCCAGCCGGTCGGTGGCGTCGCGGACGGTCTCCGCGATCAGCGGCACGACGCAGTGCTGCTGCTCGACGACGTCGAGCAGCTTCACAGCCGGGCCTCGAGCAGCGGCACGACGTCGGCGGGGCGCTTCATGACGCTGATTCCCGCCTTCTCGAACGCCGCCATCTTTTCGGCCGCGGTCCCGGACGATCCGGAAATGATCGCGCCGGCGTGGCCCATCCGGCGGCCGGGGGGCGCGGTCTGGCCCGCGATGAATCCGACCACCGGCTTCTTCACCTCTTCGGAAACGAATTGGGCCGCTTCCTGCTCGTCGGTCCCGCCGATCTCTCCTACCATCACGATCGCCTCGGTGTCGGGGTCGGCCTCGAACGCCGCGAGACAATGGATGAAGTTCGTGCCGATGATCGGATCGCCGCCGATGCCGACGCATGTCGACTGGCCCATGCCGTGGGTCGAGAGCTGATGAATGATCTCGTAGGTCAGGGTGCCGCTGCGCGACACGATTCCGATCTTTCCCGGCTGGCAGATGTTGCCGGGGATGATGCCGACCTTGGACTTGCCCGGAGAGATGAGGCCGGGGCAGTTCGGACCGACGAGCCGCGCGCCGCGCTCCCGCACGTACGGCAGCACCTTCGTCATATCGAGGACGGGGATGCCTTCGGTGATGCACACGATGAGCGCGATCCCGGCGTCGGCCGCCTCGAAGATCGCCGATGCGGCGACCGCGGCGGGCACGTAGATCACCGAAGTGTTCGCCTCGGTCGAGCGCACCGCATCCGCGACCGTATTGAACACCGGCACCGCCCCCTCGAACTGCTGGCCGCCCTTTCCGGGCGTGACACCCGCGACGACCTTCGTCCCGTACGCCATCATCTGTTTGGCGTGGAACGAGCCGTCCCGGCCCGTGATCCCCTGGACGACGAGGCGCGTCTCGCGGTCGATGAAGATGCTCATGCCAGCTCCACCGCCTTCTTGACCGCCTCGTCCATATCGTTCAGCGCTGAAAAGCCGGCCTGCTTCAGGATCTCGATCCCTTCGCGTTCGTTCGTTCCCGTCAGGCGAATCACAATCGGCACCTTGAGTGGAAACTCCCTGGTAGCCTGCACGATCCCGTTCGCGACGTCGTCGCCGCGCGTGATCCCCCCGAAAATGTTGAACAGGATCGATCTGACGTTGGGATCACCGGTGATGATGCGCAGCGCGGCCACGACCTTCTGCGGATTGGAGCTCCCGCCGATGTCGAGAAAGTTCGCCGGCTCGCCGCCGTAGTACTTCACGAGGTCCATCGTGGCCATCGCGAGCCCCGCCCCGTTCACGCAGCAGCCGACGAATCCGTCGAGCTTGATGAACGTCAGCCCCGCCTCGCGCGCCGCGACCTCCTCCGGCGCTTCCGCCGAGAGATCGCGCAGCGCGGCGATGTCGGGCCGGCGGTCGAGCTCGTTGTCGTCGATCGAGATCTTGGCGTCGAGCGCCTGCACCGTGCCGTCCGGCGTCGTCACGAGCGGATTGATTTCGGCGAGCGAGGCGCCGACGTCGTACATCGCGGCATAGAGCTTCTGCATGATGTCGGCGGCGGCACGCGCCTGCTTCACGTCCTTATGGAGGAAGAAGCCCAGCCCGAGCGCCTGATGCGGGAGCAGCCCGTAGCGTGGATCGACCGCGAGGCGCTGAATCTTCTCCGGTGTCTTGGCGGCGACCTCTTCGATGTCGATCCCGCCCGCCGGGCTCACCATCAGCACCGGCCGCTGCGACGCGCGATCGACGATGACGCCGACGTAGCTCTCGGATGCGATCTCGGCCGCGGGCGCGATCAGCACCTTCTGGACGGTGAGCCCCTTGATCTTCATCCCCAGAATCGCGCGCGCGTGCGCTTCGGCTTCGGCGGCGTTCGCGGCGAGCTTCACGCCCCCGGCCTTGCCGCGGCCACCCGCGTGTACCTGCGCCTTGACCACGACCTTGCCGTTGAGCTGCTCGGCGATCGCCCGCGCCTCCTTCGGTGTGGTGGCCACCTCACCGGACGGCACGGGGATCCCGTGCCGGCGCAAGATGTCGCGCGCCTGATACTCGTGCAGATTCACTCGAGCTCCTTCGTAATCGTCGTTCCGGCGTCGCCGCGCAGTGCCGCGAGCCCGTCCTCCAGCGCGGCGATGATCGCCCGCTCGCTCCCGCCGCGCACGAAATCCGCCGCCGCTTCCACCTTGGGACGCATGCTGCCGGTGCCCAGCTCGTTGCCGGCCAGCATCCGGTCCGCTTCCGCCAGCGTCATTCTGCGAATCGCTTCCTGCCGCGGCGTTCCGTAGCCGCGGTAGACCGCGTCCACGTTCGTCAGGATCAGAAGAACTTGCGCTCCAATCTCCTGTCCGAGAATAGCCGCCACCCGGTCCTTGTCGGCGACGGCGTCAATTCCCTCGAGGCCCAGCTTTGGGTCGCGATAGACCGGCGGCCCGCCTCCGCCCCCGGCGATCACGATGTATCCTGCCACCGACAGGTCGTGCACCATCTGACTTTCGACGATGCCGATCGGACGCGGGCTGGGCGCGAGGCGCCGCCCGTCGCGAACCGGGACGCCGCGTGCCACGAGCCGAGCCTCACGCGCGGGATCCAGCTTGTGGCCCACGGGCTTGGATGGCTTGCGCAGATCGGGGTCGTCGGCGTGACAGAGGGTCTGCGTGATCAGCGTGACCACGGAGCGCTGCACCCCCGCGCGCTCGAGCGCGTTGAGCAGCGATTGCTGGATCATGTACCCCATCCATCCCGCCGTCCCGGCGACGAGCACGCCGAGCGGAAGCGGCTCGATCTGATCGCTCGCGATCTCGTTTCGCGCCAGTTCGTCGCCGACCTGCGGCCCATTGCCGTGAACCAGCACGATGTTCCACCCCGCCGCCGCCAGATCGACGATGGGCGCGAGGCTCGCGCGCGTGTGCCGGAATTGATTGCCGATCGTGGGGCGCTCGTTGGGCGGGGCGACCGCGTTCCCTCCGAGCGCGATGACGATCGTACCGGGGTTGGGGGTTGCGGAGGGGGTGGAGGCGGACACGGCGGCGGGAACCTAGCGGGGCCCTGGTATCGGAGCAAGCTCGCTGATGAGCGCGCGCCACAACCGGCCGAACAACTCGAGATCGCCCACGCCCAGCGCCGAATCGGCGCGCGCCGCCAGGCGTCGCGCCCGCTCCCAGCGCGCCCCGAGGGTCGTGTCGGTCACGATCTGCTCGCCTCCCCGCAGCGCGGCGCGTGCCGTCAACCCGCGACCACTGCGGCCGTCGAGCGTGACATACACTTCCGCAATCCTCGGGGCGGGCGCCGCCGATCCGCGACTCCCGAGCGGATCGAACAGCTGTGCCTGCACCGTGATCAGCGAGCTGCCGACCGGCCAGATGCGCAGTTGCCCCGGCCGCAGCGTTGCCGAGCCGACGAGCTCCCCGGGCAGCCGTTCGATGGTCGCGGGGCGCCACAGGTGCAGCACCGGACCGCGCCGTGTGATGGCGCCCGCGAACAGAGCGGCGAGCTGCTTGGGCTCGAGCACCCCCGACTCGAACGCGACCCCGGTCCACAGCTCGTTGTCGGGCTGCGGCCCGCTCAGCTGATAAGGCTCGCGCGGGCGCCGGAACCATCCGGCGTCCGGACCGCCTGAGTCGGCGCTGGCGCGCTCCAGCTGGAGCGCGGCGATCCGGAACATGTCGGGCGGGAACGCGAGCTGCGCGCGCAGGTCGGCGGGCAAGCTGCTCGCGGGCTCGATCAGCGGCTCGAATCGGCGCGCCCACGATGCGGTGAGTGAGTCGTATCCGGGCGCGAGCCAGAGGTGCGTTTCGCCCGTCGAGCCGCGCACGGCGCCCAGCAGTCCGGCGTGCAGGTAGCGCACCTCACCGTCTTGCCACGGGAGCGGGCGCGCGAGCGGGAAGGCGTGATGCGACACGTACCCCCAGCTCACCCACCACAGGGAGCCGTCGCGGATCGTGGGTGTGGGCGGGCCGAAGCGCGCGAACGGCGCGAGGCGCTGGAGCCGGTCCGTCACGTCGCGGCGCCACAGGAGCGTGCGCCCGCTCGAATCGCCGCGCACGAGACCCCACGACTGAATCGTCCAGGCGACGGCGAACCGTCGCCACACACCGCTGAGGCGCACCCCGCGCACCGTGTCGTCGGTGATGAACGGCGTCTGGGCTCCGGGACCGAACAGGAGGCGCCCGTCGGTCGTGGGCAGCGCGGTGATCGCCAGGCCGGTGTCCAGCTCGAGCGCGAGACGGACCGGGGTGGCGGTTGCCGTCGCGGCCGGCGGCGGCGCGATGAGCCAGGCGGCGCCGGTGTCGTCGGGGCGCGGCGGCCGGAGCGCGACGACGCTCGCGGGCGCCTGCGCGGCGGCCGCTACGTGTGCCGGATCCCAGAGCGGCATTAGCCGCAGCGCCGCCTCGCCGCTCGCGTACGGCGGCGGGATTCGATCGTCGATCCCGGTCAATCCGAACGCGATCCGTTCGAGTCGTTGCCGCCGGCGGGTGAGCTCGGTCGCGTCCGCGACGGTGCCGGAAGACGCGCGCGCGACGCCGGGGACGATGAAATAGCCGGCCAGGATCGTGATCAGCAGCGCCGCCCAGCCGGCGATGATCAGCGTGGGCCGGTCGCGGAACGCCCAGACGAGCGAGATCAGCGCCGTAACGACGGCGACCGCCACGACGACGCGGGAGCCGGGAATCCTGGCCGCCAGCGCCGCCTGATCCACGGTGCCGTGGAAACCGCCGATCACCTCCGCGGGATCGAGCGCCGCCCCCCATGCGATCGCGAGCGCGAGACAGGCGAGCAGGAATCCGACGTGGGTCCGCGCGTAATCACTTGCGCGAATCCGTCCGCGCCTGATGCGAAACGTGCCGATCACCGCGTACAGCAGCGTCACG
>DASSUS010000122.1:0-4411 GCA_035706765.1 Gemmatimonadales bacterium | reverse complement strand
CATTGCGCGCGACAACCGCGTCTCTCTGACGGTCGACCACGACACCGATCAGGTAATGGAGATCACCGGACTTTCGATGGGCGCACGCGCAGAGCCGGTGCTCGATCACGCCGAAGGCGAGACGGTGCTGCGCCTTCTCATGGCCAGGTACTCGCCGCAGAAGTCCCTGCCGCTACCGATGCCCAAGGCGGAGGAGGTGCGGATCTTTCGTGTCAAGCCTGAGGTGATATCAGTGCTCGATTACAGCCGAGGATTCGGGCACACCGATCTCGTGACGAACTAGGAGACGCGAGCGGATCACGGGGAGACCTCTTCTCGCCCGGCCTTTGCCGGAGCTAGAAGATCACCGGAGCGCGCAGCGCGATCGTCAGATTGGGCGCTGCGGGTGTCAAGCCGACGCCCAGCGTAAGGTTCATTGCCTGCCGGAGGCTCGCGTGATAGGACAGGCCGAAGAGGAGCGTCGCGACCTGCTGGACCTGCGCGTCGGGAAGCACCTCGCCGTTGCGCTGGTCCTTGCGGAAGATGCTGTGGTCGTAGCCGATGCTGAACGAAGAGCGGTCGTTGATCGAAAGGCCCATGCCGAAGTTGAAGTTCACCCCGTCGCCCGGGTCGTAGTTGCCGATCGGCGTGCCGCTTGCGTCGACGCCGCTCACGTTGCGCTTGACGTTCCAGATGTAGGAGGCGCCACCGAAGAACACCGCCGGGTCGGAGGGCACGAGCACGGTGAAGCCCGGCTGCCAGGCATAGAAGCCGGTGCCGGTGGGCAGCTCGCTCTGCAGCGTAATGCCCGGCTGCGGCGTCGTGAACGGGACGTCGAAGGGGCCGTCGCCGGTGCGGGATTTGAAGCGCAGGTAGCCGATGTAGAACGGCGGGTGGTCGGTGAACTGGTAACGCGCAGCGACCTCGATGTCGCTGATGCCGCTGCCGGTAGTCGTGAACTCGGTATCCGCGTTGGCGCCCGTGTTGACCGGGCGCGCCAGCGTGGAGTCGCTGCGGCTGACCCAGGGCAGCTTCGTCTCGAGCTCGAGCCGGTTGGTCACGCCGTAGCGTCCGGTAAGGGCCAAGGTCCAGAAGTCGCGATTGACGCTCCGGATATCGATCACCCCCACGGAAAGAGCCGGGATGATGGTGAACCCGGAGACCACCACGCGCGAATCGGACGAATACGAATATTGGGCGGAAGGCTCGAAGACAAAATGGCCAGCCGGCGTGAGCACGTTTACGCCGGGGGTGATCGGCGCCACCGGTGGTGGCTGGGTTTCCGACCGGGGCGCCTGGCCGACGGTCGGCGCTCGCCCCGCGGTGGAAGACTGCGCGGTAGCGCTCGATGCGAAGGCAGCCAGCATGACACCGGTCAAGCAGACGCGCAGCGCGCGGCCAATGCCCTTCATGACTACCTCCCCGCGAAAGCTGAGTAATACCGGTCCCCGGAAGCTGGGTCGTTCCGGCTGGGAAGGGCCGGCGCTTCGGCTTGGGTCAGCGACCCGAAGCCGCCGTCGCGCGCTGGAGCATCTCGCTCGTCCTCAGCGTTTGCATGACGGACAGGCTGTTGACCCAGGCGTTGACGATAGTAAACGTACTCAATTTTTGATTGTCAATCGTGTTCTGAACAATTGTCGGGATCGCCGAGCCGAACGAAGCGAGCGAGGGCGCGATGTTGCCGGGCCCGTTCTGTACGATGAGCACGCCGCCGTTCTGCAGTGCATTGAGATCCGGCCCAGCGTGGTGGTGCCCGCGCGCCGTCGCGGCCGCGCCGAGGTCCGGAATGGTGATCTGGCTGACGGCGACGACTCGGCCGTTGATGGACACGGTCCGCGTGATGCCGATGCCGACGCGCAGGGGCCCGCTGTCGATCTTCAGGTAGAAGCCGCCGCGCAGCGCGTCGAGCTGCGCAGCACTGGCAACGTGGCAGGGCGCGCCCACGTCGCACATATCGAGCTCGTTGCCGAGGCCCGCGGCGCGGACCGGCCCGCTCGCCATGGTCGTGGCGCTGGCCGCCAGGGCCCACACGCCAAGCTTGATTCTCATCGCTTTCTCCTAGAAATCGCTGCGCGGCGGCCGCGCGAGCAGCATGGCCGCGAGGCTGTCGCGGCTCACCGCGTCTCCGAGCGGCGCGGCCATAAAGCGCCAGTCCTGGCTGCCGTTGAACGCCACGCCGTCGTGCCGCGCGGTAATCACGAACAGGATGCGGCTGCGCCACATCGCATCGAAGGCGGCGCGCGAGAGGACGCGGTTGCCGCGCGCCGGGTCGCCCAGCAGTACGTTGTCGCCGCGCAATCCCTTCACCACGACGAAATGGTCGTAGCCGCGGTCGTGGATGATCACGATTGCAGGCACCTTCACGTGCGCCAGGCGCTCGAGGCTGGTCTGGAAGCCGTTCGCACGGTAGCCGAGCGAATCCAGGAAGCGCTTCATGTCGAGCATCGAGAAGCCTTCCTTGCGGATCTTTTTCTGGTTGCCGTGCGCGTACATTGCCTCCAGGACCTCCTGCTCGGTAATAGGGTAGTTGTAGTGATAGGTGAGCAGCGTGGCGATCGCGGCGGAGCCGCAGCTCCAGTCCTGGTGCTGGCGCACGACCGTATAGAAGCGCACCTGCTTCAGGCTGTCGACGGGAAGCGAGAACATGCCGTTTCCGCCGCCGGCGAACCCGACGATCTGGACGGTGCTTTGCAGGCTGGGCTCGCGCGAGGGCGGCGCCTGTTCGGCCGATTGGCTCATCGCGCCGGACAATTCGACGGGCGAGGCGGCGAGCGCGGCCTTTACGGCGGCCGCATCGATGCGCTTCACGGACCAGTCGTTCGTCACCACTACCCAGTCCTTGGCGCCGGGAAGCACCGGGATGCTGATCGCGATGCTGCGCGCGCTCGGGTGCACCTCGAAGCGTGTCGGCCGGTCGAAGCGGATGACCAGGGCGTTGTCGGGCTCGGGGTAGGTCACCGTGAACCGCGGGATCATGTCGGTCTTCGGCAGGCGCAGCTCGCCGCGCGTCGCGCTCGCGGCGGCGCCGGTGAGCCCCGGGTAGATCCGCAGAGTCGCGCCCGACGCGGCGGGTGAATGGCCCACGTAGGCAATCGGCACATTGAAACGCACGTCGATCAGCGCCTCGCTGCCGCGCCGCTCGACGTCGATTCCGTCGATGAGATCGCCGCGCGCTGTTTGCGCATGCAGCGCCGTGCTGACGATCAGTCCCGCACCCAGCACGGCCAGCGCTTTGCCCTGTCTGCTCATTGCATCTCGAGGTTGACGATGAAGCCGTTCTGGATGATCACGTTGTTCCCGGAGTTCTGGACCGCCACCGGAAACCCGCTCGCGCCGCGGAACGCTTCGCCGCTGATCGTGTTCGAGCCGCTGGTCGTATTCACTGCTTGGTTGTCCTGGAGGTTCGCGCTCGTCTCCTGCATGTTGAACACCACCTTGCCGTCGCCCGCTCGGTGCGACTCGAGCGCGCTTGCCGTTACCGGAGTGCCGAACGCCTGAACGCCGACCTCCGGGCCTGCCCACGCCGCGCCGGACACGAGCAGCAAGGCCGCCGCCCCGTGCCAGGCTAGATATCGCAACATTGCCCTTCTCCTTCCATGACGCGAAAGTCCGGCGAGAGCCCGCGCTCCCGCCGGACAAGGTTGCCGCACTCAGAACTTCATGTTGACTTGAGCATTCACCGCTTGCTGGATCAACGCCGCGTTCCCGGTATTCATGGACACGATGTTGATGCCGCTCGCGTTGCTGAACGCGCAGCCGCTGATCGAGTTCGACGCCTCGAAAGAGCCGGCGTCGGCCGTCACGTCGCCGCCGCGCGCGGCAGAGCCGCCGGACGCATCGGCCGCGTTGCCCGCCGTCGCGTCTGCATACCCGCCCTGGCCGGCGTTCGCGGTGCTGCTCGCCGAGGTGGTGTTGGTATCGGCCGAAGTCGCCGTGCTCGAGCCGCCTGCGCCGCCCGTGCCGCCCGTGGCGTCCGCAGTCGCCGTGGAGGGCGCGTTCCGCGCCGTCGTCGGAGCGATGTCGCCGCCACGCGCGCCGCCGCCGCCAGCGGCACCGGCACCGCCGGTTGCATCCGCAGAGCCGGAAGCCATCTGGTGTGCGCTGCTCGCGGCGCCGCCGCCCGCGCCGCCTGCGCCACCGGTCCCCGTCGCGCCGGTCCCGGTAGCGCCGTTACCCGCGCCGCCCGGGCCGCCCACCGCGAGCGGAACCGTCCCCGGGCCGCCAGCGCCGCCCGTGCCCGCACCGCCCGTACCCGCACCGCCCGTGCCGGCGCCACCGGCGCCGCCCGCGCCGCCCGGCCCGGCGGCGCTCGCGTTGGCGGCCGAAGTGGTGTTGGTCGAAGCTGCGTTCCCGCCGGCGCCACCGTCGCCGCCGTTTCCACCGTCGCCGGAAATCGGCACGGCGACTGCGACGGGGACGCTGGTCGCATCAC
>DASSUS010000121.1:0-5898 GCA_035706765.1 Gemmatimonadales bacterium | reverse complement strand
GAGATCCCAGCCGTAGAAGCTCGGATAGCGCGAGGCGACGCGGGCGACGGCGGCGTAGAGCTTGTCGACGAGATCGCGGATCTCGGCGTTGTCGGTGCAGAATCCCGGCGCGACCTGGGACGGGATCGCCACCCCGTTTTGCGCGACGAAGCGCGCCTGCGGATATGCACGACCCACCCAGTCGGGGGCCGCGTCGACGTACATCTGCACCATGACCCGCAAACCGGATTCCTGCGCCAACTCGAGCAGCAGCCGCAGGTTGTCCAGCCGGTACTCGCCGCGACCGGGCTCGGCGTGCGCCCACTCGACCCAGGTCCGGACCGTGTTAAAACCGAGCTCCTTGATCTGCTGCAGGTCGCGCCGCCATTCGGCGCGAGACGAGGGCGTCAGCTCCGACAGCATCGGCGCGCGCGCCTTGCCGCCGGAATACCATACCGAAATCGGGAAGAAGTCGGGGCGGGCGCGCTGTGGCGCCTGGGACACAGTGGCGGACGCGAGGCTGAGCGCGGTCAGGAGGACGAGCATCGGGCGAAAATAGCCGGGTTTCTTCCTTCTTGCTGATCGCGCTCCCGCGGGATATTGTCTGCCCGGTTCAGCGTGGTCTTGTTTTCTCCAACCTCCGATGCCGCCTATGACCAGACACGTTGCCGTCACGCTGTTGAGCATGCTCCTCGTCCGCACTCCCGTCGCCGCACAACAAACACGCACCATCACCGGCACCGTCACGAGCGAACAGGGGACGCCCATCGCGGGCGTCGGCGTGTTCGTCAAAGGGACGAACCGGTCCTCGGCGACCAACAATGCCGGTCATTACTCGATCGCGGCGGACGCGGGGCAGACGCTCCAGTTCCGCTACATCGGAACGGCGGTCATCGAGCGCGTCGTCGGGATCGAGGACGTGATCAACGTCGAGCTCAAGCGCGTGGCGATGGATCTCGACGCCGTCGTCGTCACCGCCCTGGGCGAGAACGCGTCGGCCCGCTCGCTGGGCACCGCGCAACAGACGGTGCGCGGCACCGAGATCGCGCAGACGCAGCGCGAAAACTTCTTCAACGCGATGTCGGGCCGGCTGTCGGGTGTGGACGTGACCAGCACCTCGGGCGCGCCGGGCTCGTCGTCGTCGATCGTGATCCGCGGCGTCAGCTCGATCAGCAGCAGCAACCAGCCGCTGATCATCGTCGACGGGCTGCCGATCGACAACCGCACGCTCAATACCGGCGTCCTCGCTTCCGACGCGAGCTCGACCACCGCGCTCAGCAATCGCAGCGTCGATTTCTCCAACCGCGCGTCGGACCTGAACTCGCAGGACATCGAGTCGATCACCGTGCTGAAGGGCCCCGAGGCGGCGGCGCTGTACGGCATCGACGCCGCCAACGGCGCGCTCGTCATCAAGACCAAGCGGGGCCGCTCGGGCGGCGGCATCCAGTACAGCAGCAGCGCCAGGATCTCGACCACCGGCGCCAAGCCCGATCTGCAGCGCGTCTTCGGTCCCACCACCGTGACCGGCTCGCAGCTCGGCTCGTTCCAGTACTTCGGCGTGCCCTACGCGCAGGGCACGCAGTTCTACAACAACGTCGGCGGCTTCCTGCGCACCTCGGTGACGCACAAGCACAACGTCTCCTTCAGCGGCGCGACGTCCGACAACACGGTCAACTACCGGCTCAGCACGTCGATCGATCGCGAGCAGGGCGTCGTGCCGAATTCGAATTACAACCGGATCAACGTCACCGGCGCGACGCAGGCCCGGATCAACAACTGGCTCAGCACCGATCTGTCGATGATCTACAGCTACACCGACAACGATCAGATCTACAAGGGCGACAACGGGCCGCTGATCGACCTGATGCTGTGGCCCCAGACCGACAATGCGAAGGATTATCTGACCCCCGCCGGAACCCGGCGCCGGCTCACGACGCTCGCGGCGAACTCCGAGGTCGATAATCCCTACTTCAACGTCAGCAAGAACCGGCTCAACGCCCGCACCAACCGGCTGATCGCGAACATCGGCCTCGCCTTCACGCCGTTTTCGTGGGGCAGCATCAAGACCAACGTCGGCACCGACAGCTACACGAACCAGAACCTGCTGCTGCGTCATCCCGAGAGCTATCTCGGGTTCGGGTTCAACGGGCTGCTGGATCAGGCCGACGCGATCACGCGCAATCTCAACACGCAGACGGTGCTCAACATCAATCCGTACAGCATCACGCGCGACATCTCGATCAGCGGGCTCGTCGGCAATCAGATCAACGACCTGAAGTCGACCACCGACGCGGCGGTCGGGATCGGATTCCTCGATCCGAACTTCATCTCGATGAACAACACGTCGACGCGCACGCCCAAGACCACGATCGAGCAGCGGCGCCTGGTGAGCTTCTTCGGGCAGGCGATCGTCAATTACCGCGACTACCTCTATCTCACGGTCACCGGCCGCAACGACTGGACTTCCACGATCCCGCGCGGCCGCAACTCGTTCTTTTATCCATCGATTGCGACCAGCTTTATCTTCTCGGACGCTTTCCCGAGCGTGCGGCGCTTCGTGACCGGCAAGGTGCGCGTCGCGTACGCGGCGGTCGGCAAGGACGCGCGGCCGTATGCGTTCCGCCCCTCGCTCCAGTACAAGACGACCTCGTTCGGCGGGTACGGCTACGACTTCTGGGGTCCGAACCTGGCGCTGAAGCCCGAGTTCAAGCGCTCGGTGGAGGGCGGCGTCGAGCTGGCGTTCCTCGACGGCCGGCTCGCGCTGGACGCGACCGCCTACCGCGCGGTCACCAAGGACCAGATCGTCAACGACATCCGCGGCAGCTACGGCACCGGCTTCATCCTGTTCAACCTGAACGGCGCGGCCACCCGCAGCCGCGGCCTCGAGATGACGATTCGCGGCAGCCCGATTCAGCGTCCCACGTTCGGCTGGGACGTCGGGGTGAACTGGACCAGCGCGGGCAGCATCGTCACCAGCCTGCCGCACGATCTGCCCGAGTCGTACGTGTCCGACACCTGGCTCTACGGCAACGTGCGCAACGGCACGCAGCCGGGACTGTCGACGATGTCGCTGACCGGCCTGTTCTATCTGAGAAACAATCAGGGCCAGCTGCTGATCGATCCCGCCACGGGGCTCCCGATCCGCTCGACCACCTTCATCAACGCCGGCTACGACCGGCAGCCCGATTTCACGATCGGACTGTCGAACACGTTCCGCTACAAGCGCATGTCGCTCGACTTCCTGCTCGACATCCGCAAGGGCGGCGACGTGTTCAACGCGACGGAGCACTATCTCACGACGCGCGGGCTGAGCAACCGGACGCTCGACCGCGACGAGCCCCGGATCATCGAGGGGGTGCTGCGCGACGGGCGTGAGAACAGCGCGAACCCGACGCCCAACAACATCGTCATCATCCCGAGCGTGCAGACGGCGTACTACACGCTCATGAGCGAGGAGCTGTTCATCGAGAAGGACATCAACTGGGTCCGGCTCCGCGACGTGACGCTCCGCTACGACCTGCCCGGGCACTGGCTCGGCGCGCGCAACACGAGCGTGTACGTCACCGGCACCGACCTGTTCCTGATCACGAACTATTCCGGGCTCGATCCGATCGTCAACGGCAACACCGCCGCCGTTGGTGGCTCGGGCGCGGTGGGCATCGACTTCGGCAACTTCCCGATGCCGCGCGCCTTCACCTTCGGCGTCAGCATGGGGTTCTGAGATGAAAAAGACCTGCACCGCGGTATTGATCGGCGCGCTCGTCTTCTCGGGCGGCTGCGACAGCTTCCTCGACGTCAACACGAATCCGAACGGCCCGCAGTCGGTCTCGGCCAACCTGTACCTGCCGCCGATGCTGCACTGGATGGTGTCGTCGCCCCAGTTCGACGGCCGCTTCGTGGGGCATTACACGCAGCAGTGGATTTCGACCTCGACGGCCGTCAGTCCCGCGCAGACCTGGGGCCGGATGGGCTACGACCCGTCGAGCGACAACGGCGCGCAGCAGTGGCGCGACGTGTACTGGTCGCTGGGGCAGAACCTGATCGACATGAACGCGAAAGCCACCGCCGAGCAGCGCTGGGACCTGCTGGGCGTCGGGCTGATTCTGAAGGCCTGGGGCTGGCAGGTGCTGACCGACCTGCACGGCGAGATCATCATCCAGCAGGCGATCGATCAGTCGCGCACCGCGTTCGACTACGACACGCAGGACTACGCCTACCAGGAAGTGCGCCGCCTGCTCGACAGCGCGATCGTGCTGCTCAACCGTACCGACGGCGCGGTGGACCAGGCCTATCTCGCCGTGGGCGACAAGATCTACAACGGCGACCGCACCAAGTGGCTCAAGTTCGCGCACGGCCTCCTGGCGCTGCACCTGAATCACTTCTCCAACAAGGCGTCCTACGACCCGGCAGCCGTGATCGCCGAGGTGGATGCGTCGTTCACGGGCAACGTCGACGACGCGCTGCTCGCCTATCCGTGCACGGCGACCGATTTCGCCGACTGCAACTTCTGGGGCCGCAGCCGCAACAACATCACGCTCTATCGCCAGACCGAATTCGTCGTCAGCCTGATGAACGGCACGCAGTTCGGCGGCGTGGTCGATCCGCGGATGACGCGCATGCTCGCGATCGATTCGGCGAACACGACCTATCGCGGGCTGAGCGTCAACACGATCCTCACCGGCGTCGCCGCGCCGCAGCAGCCGCGCAACTTCTTCGGCTATACCGGCAGCAACGGCCTGGGCCTCCCCAGCCGCTATATGTTCGCCGACCGCTCGAAGATTCCGGCGATGACGTATTCGCAGCTCCAGTTCGTCAAGGCGGAGGCGGCGCTGCGCTCCGGGCAGCCGGCCCTGGCCCTGACCGCGTACACCAACGGCGTGTCGTCGCACATCGATTTCGTGAACGCCCGCAACCTCGATGCCGGGCAGACGCCGACGCAGATCTCCGGCACCGAAAAGACGGCGTTCCTCGCCGACACGAATATCGTGCCCGCGACGATCACCATGTCGCACATCATGTCGCAGAAGTACATCGCGCAGTGGGCGTGGGGGCACAACGAGCTGTGGATGGACATGCGGCGCTTCCACTACGATCCCGCGATTTTCCGGGGCTTCACGCCGCCCACGTCGCTGTACGGCGACAACGGCAACCTGCTCGTCTATCGGATCCGGCCGCGCTACAACTCCGAGTACGTCTGGAACTACGCCGCGCTGCAGGCGATCGGCGCCGACGCGGTGAACTATCACACCAAGCTGCTGTGGATCACCGAACCATGAGCGCCATCATGACGAATCAACGACTGCTCGCGGCGCTGGCCGGCGCCCTCGTGCTCGCGGCGTGCGAGAAGAACGCCGTCCAGGTGCTTCCCGACGTCGAAATTCCCGGCGCGAGCATCAAGTTCTTCAATTTCAGCCCCAACGCGCCGCAGGTGAACTTCTACGCCGATGACACGAAGATGACCGCGGTGCTGTCGGCGACGGGAGCGGAGGCGAACACCGGCGTGGCGTACGGCGGCGCGGGCAACGGCGGCGTGTACCTCGCCATCCAGCCCGGCACGCATACGTTGACGGGTCGCATCGCCGCCGCGACGGACAAGGATCTGATCATCGCCACGCTGCCGGGGTCGGTGGAGGACGGGAAGTTCTACTCCTACTACATGACCGGCTTCTACAATACGACCGCGAAGACGTCGGACGCCTTCCTCATCGAAGACCCGATGAACATGCGGGCGATTCCGACCGACTTCTCGGTGGCCTACGTCCGCTTCGTGCACGCGATCTCGAACGCGACCGGCCCGCTCACGTTGTACGCGCGCAACACGATCGCGGGCGATACGACCGCGGTCGGCGCCGCGGTGGCGTACAAGAGCGCGGGCGGGTTCGTCGCCCTGCCGATCGGGATCTACGATCTGTTCGCGCG
>DASSUS010000120.1:0-25795 GCA_035706765.1 Gemmatimonadales bacterium | reverse complement strand
GAAAATGTTTTGCGGTTGCTCCACGGCCTTCGGCGCGCAGCCGAACACGCAGGTCTGTCCTGTCTGTCTCGGGCTGCCCGGCGCGTTACCGGTGCCGAACGGCGCGGCGATCGGACTGGCGGTGCGCGGCGCGCTCGCGCTCGGGTGCACCGTCCATCCGCGGTCGATCTTTGCGCGGAAGAACTACTTCTATCCCGATCTGCCAAAGGGCTATCAGATCTCGCAGTTCGATCAGCCGCTCGCGACGAACGGCACGCTGTCCTTTCTCTCGCCGGAGCGCGGTGTCGTCACCGCGACGATCGTGCGACTGCACATCGAGGAGGACGCCGGGAAATCGATCCACGACCGGTTCGCGAAAGCGACCGCCGTGGATCTCAACCGCTCGGGCGTGCCGCTGATCGAGATCGTGAGCGGTCCCGATCTGCGCTCGCCGGCCGAGGCGCGCGCGTACCTCCAGACGCTGAAGCAGCTGCTCGAATACATCGGTATCTCCGACTGCGACATGGAAAAGGGGAGTCTGCGGGTCGATGCCAATGTGTCGATCCGCCGCGCGGGGGAGACGGTGCTCAATACGCGCACCGAGGTGAAGAACATCAACGCGTTCTCGTTCGTCGAAAAGGCGCTGAGTGTGGAGCGGGACCGGCAGATCGCGCTGGTGGAATCGGGCGGCGCCGTGACGCAACAGACGATGCTGTACGATTCCAAGGAAAACACGGTCAGGCCGCAGCGCTCCAAGGAAGAGAGCCACGACTACCGGTATTTCCCCGATCCGGACCTGCCGCCGCTCGTGCTGACGCCCGAGTTCGTGGCGGAGCAGCAGAGCGAGCTCCCCGAGCTGCCGGGCGCGAAGCGCGATCGCTTCGTCGCCGCTTACGCCCTGAGCCGCGAGCACGCGACCGTGGTGACGAGCAGTCGCGCGGTCGCCGACTACTTCGAGAGCGTGGTGCGCTCGGGTGCCGAGCCGCAGTCGGCGGCGAACTGGGTCATGACGGAGGCGCTCGCCGACGCCAAGGACCATCAGGAGCAGCTGCGGGTCGCGCCCGGCGCCCTTGCCCAGATCATCGCGCTGGTCAAAGGCGGCACGCTCAGCAATCAGGCCGCGAAGAAAGTCTTTGCCGAAGTCGCGGCGAAGGGCGGCGATCCACGCACGATCGCCGAATCACTCGGCGTCATTCAGGTCGCCGACACGAACGTCGTCGCGAGCTGGGTGAACGACGTGCTGGGCGCGCACGCGTCCGAAGTGGGACGGTACAAGAACGGCGAGACGAAGTTGATGGCGTTCTTCGTGGGGCAGGTGATGCGCGCGTCGAAGGGGAAGGCCGATCCCAAGCTGGCGCAGCGCGTGCTCGAGGAGAAACTCACCTCCCCGTCCTAGCGATCCCTCCAGGGCCGCTGCGCGCGCGACTCGTACCAGTAGCTCAGCGACGGCTGCGGCAACCCGAAGTGCTGCTCCGCTGTCTCTTCGACGCGCTCGGGCTCGTGCCGCCCCCCCTCGCGCAGCGCCTGGCGCCGCATCCGCTTCGCGAGTCCCAACGCTTTTTCGCCGGCCGGGTCGAGCCGCCGCGCAGCCGCATCGCCCGCGTCGGCTCCGAGTGTTTCCATGACGTACTCGAACGCGACCGCCATGTGGCGCTCGATGTCGGAGTCGACGAGATCCCAGCGGCTGTTCCCCGAGATGACCTGGAACACCCACTGCCAGCTCTGGCTCTCCGTGAGGTGCACCATCCCGCGAAACAGCCGGCGATTGGTGCGGACGCTGAACAGCGTCGGCGACAGGATTCCGTCCAGATGCGAGTCGCTCGCGCTGTGGTCTTTCAAAATCACGTCGCGCGCCTCGCGCGCGTACGCGTCGCCGAGATGGGTCTCGAACCGGCTCTCCCAGTAGGAGTGCCCGAGCGCGACGGTGCTCGAGGTGAGGACGAGCTGGCGCGGCACGAAGAAGTTGTGCGCGATCGTGTCGGCGGCGAGATGCGACAGGTAGCCGAGTCCGAACGCGCGCAGCGGATCGCTGGGCGCGAAATCGAAGATCTCCTGGCCGACGTGCCACGCGTGGCAATGACGCCCCACCGGAGCGTACTTCTTGGCCATCGAGGTGTCGGCGGCGATATTGCCGTACAAGAAGTCGTAGGGGAAGGCGCGCAGCAGGTCGGCGACGATCGTCGGCAGCTGGTGCAGATTCGCGAGCACCGACTCGCCCAGGAAGATGTGCGTGCCCGGAGTCCAGGCGTGCGCGACCGCGGGGAAGAGCACCAACCCGGCGAGCGCGAGCAGGGCGATGACGCCCAGTTGTTTCACCGTCGCTTCTTGCCTTTCATTAGCTTGCGGCCGATCCGCCAGACCGAGAGCCCGCGCCGCACGTCCCGCATCGTCGCCGCGGCATCGATCGCGGTTTCTTCCAGCTCCGTCTGCACCACCTCCGCCAGCGCGTCGAAATCGGTGAGCCGCTCCTCGGCCGCATCCGCCGCTCTCACAATGCGTTGGCGCACATCCCGCGATGCTCCCACGAGCGCGTCGGCTTCCACCTTGATCGACCCGATGAGCTGGCGCACGTCGGCGATGGCCGGGCCGGTGAAGTTCTTGAGCGCTTTGACGGCGGAGCGGACGCCCCACGCCGCGGCAACGACCGCGGCGGCTCCGACCAGGGCGGCCAGCGCGATGATCGCGAGACTCAGCGCCGACACGACGCCGACCCAGGTCGGAAGCATCACGAAACCTCTGCTTGACGAGGCGACGCTGTCAACGGGGTCATCACGGCGAGCAGCTCGCCAATCATGACGCTCGTCAGAATCGTGACGAGCACCGCCCCGGAACCGCCTCGAACCAGCTCGAACCCGGCCGCGAGCGCGACGGCCGTCGCCCCCTGGCGCATGGCGGAGAACGCGAACTCCCGCGGCGGGGCAAAGGGGAGCGAGCGCCACACCGGGTCCACCTGATCGAGGCCGAACCGGACCGTCACCCAGCGCACGACGACGCGGACCAGCGCGAGCACCACCGCGGCCAGGATGACCCACGCGGTCATCGGGCGGAGCAGCGCCCCCGCAAGAATGAGGAACGCGGCATACAGTGGGACCTCCCAGCGCGCGAGCAGCTCGGCGACGGCGCGCCGCGACGCCGGCGGTGAGAAGCTCATGACGATCGCCGCTTGCACCGCGCACACCACGAACGGCGAGAGTCCGGCCGCGAAGCTGAAGCCCGCGCCGGCGAGGGTGGCGGCGGCGAAACCGATGCGCGCATCGTCCGCATCCGTCTTCGCGCGCGCCACCACGACGTACAGGCCGCCCAGCGCCACGCCGCCGACCAGCGTCAAGACCATGTTGCGGACCGACGCCTGCGGATGCGCGATCGCCAGCGCGACGGCGACCGCCGCCACCCCGAACGTCGTGTCGATGAGCGCATTGCGCCGGCCGAGGCGCGGGCCTCGCTGGCCCGCGGCGGTGGTGAGCGTCCCGCCCAGCGCCAGCGCGACCGCCAGTGTGGGCCGGCCCCAGGAGTCGGCGAGCGCGGGAAACTTTCGCGCCAGGATCACCGCCAGCACCGTCGTCACGACCAGCACCGGAAGCGCGAGCGTCGCGCCGACCAGCCAGGTGCGTGGCGACACGCGCCGAATCATGCGCCACTCGAGCCGCGCGCCGAAGGTGGCACCAAGCCAACCGATGCCGAGCGCGAGCACCGGCTGCAGGTCGCGCCACCCCGCCGGATCGATCACCTCGAGCCCGCGCCGCAGCACCAGGCCGAGCACGAGGAACAGCGCGCCGGTGGCGAGCAGGTCTTTGAGGAGTGCGGTGTGGCGGAAGCGGATGTTGGGTCGCGACAGATACGTCGCACCGATGCCGGCCGCCAGAAGCAGCGCCAGCGCAAGCAGGGGATGCACGAGGGCCAACGTTCGCGCACGCTTGACGCAGGCGCAAGCGTCCCGGTAGCTTGGGCGCCTATGCCACCGTCGTTCCGTGTCACGGGGGGACGCCCACTCAACGGCACGATCCGCCCCGCCGGCAACAAGAACGCGGCCCTTCCGATTCTCGCGGCGACACTCCTGGCCGAAGGTCCCTGCCGCATCGACAACGTTCCGCGGATTCGCGACGTCGAAACGATGCTCGCGCTGCTCCAGCACGTGGGCGCGACGGTCCAGTGGCAGGGTGCGAATTCGGTCGTGATCGACACGAGCGGCGCCGAGCCGAAGCCGCTCGATCCGCAGCTCTGCAAGGAGATCCGCGCGTCGATCCTGCTCGCCGGCCCGATGCTGGCGCGCTTCGGCCGCGTCACGCTGCCGCCGCCCGGCGGCGACGTCATCGGCCGGCGCCGCGTCGATACGCATTTCCTCGCGCTCGAACGACTCGGCGCTGACATCGCCGTGGGAGACGCCTACAAGTTCGAGGGCAAGCTCAAAGGCGCCGATATTTTCCTCGACGAGCCCAGCGTCACCGGAACTGAAAACGCGCTCATGGCGGCGGTGCGCGCGTCGGGCACCACGATCCTCCGCAACGCGGCGTCGGAACCGCACGTGCAGGATCTCGCCCGATTCCTGGTCGCGCTTGGCGCGTCAATCGACGGCATCGGCTCCAATACGCTCACGATCGAAGGTGGCAAACCGCTTCGGGCGGCCGCGCACACCGTGGGCCCCGACCACATCGAGATCGGCTCGTTCATCGGACTCGCCGCGGTCACGGGCGGTGCCGTGACGATCGACGGCGTGCGCGGCGAAGACCTGATGTCGACGCTGCTCGGATTCGAACGGCTCGGCGTCCGCCCGCGACTCGAGGGCACCAGGCTCATCGTCGATGCCGACCAGGAGCGCCGGATCCGTCCCGACCTCGGCGGCCACGTGCCGAAGCTGGAAGACGGACCGTGGCCCGCGTTCCCGGCGGATCTCATGTCGATCGCGATCGTCGTCGCGACACAGTGCGAAGGGCTGCTGCTCATCTTCGAGAAGCTGTTCGAGTCGCGGCTGTTTTTCGTGGACAAGCTCATCGGAATGGGCGCCCGGATCGTCCTGTGCGACCCGCACCGCGCGGTCATCGCCGGACCATCACCGTTGCGCGGCCAGGTCGTCGAAAGTCCCGACATTCGCGCGGGCATGGCGATGTTGCTGGCGGCGCTCGCGGCGCAGGGTGATTCGGTGATTCAGAACGTCGGGCAGATCGAGCGAGGGTACGAGCACATCGACACCCGCCTCCAGGCACTCGGAGCGCAGATTGAACGTCGCGGCTGAAGCGCGCGAAGTCCCGGTCGGCGACGCGGCGCTGCCGCGCCTCGAATTGCCGGAATGGGCCGAGCGCTATGGGCTGGTCGCGGGAATCACGACCCGGCCCTTGAGCCTCGGCCTCTGGTCCGACGAGCCGGTCGGCCAGGTAATCGGGCGGTGGCGCGCGTTCCGCGCGGCGTTCGCGAATCGGTTTCCAACGATCGTGCTCGCGCATCAGGTGCACGGGAGCGACTTGCAGTGGCATGACGCGCTGCCGAGCGGCTGGCTCTTGCTGGACGGAATCGACGGTCACGCGACGGCGTCGCCGGGTGTGCTCCTGACGGTCACCGTCGCCGACTGTATTCCGGTGTACCTCGCCGTACCGCGCAAGGGCGCGGTAGCGCTGGGGCACGCGGGGTGGCGCGGCTCGGCGGGCGGGATCCTGGAGAAAGCGGTCGAGCTGCTCAAGCGACAGACCTCCGTCCAATCGGCCGATATCGTAATGCATTGCGGCGTCGGTATTTGCGGAGAGTGTTACGAGGTCGGTGCCGAAGTCGCCGATCGCTTCGGGCTCTCGGGCCAGACGCATATCGATTTGCGCGAGGTCCTCGCGCAGCAGGCTCGCAGTCTCGGGATTCGCGACGTCTCGATCTCGTCCTGGTGCAGCGCGGAGGAGCGGGAGCGGTTTTTCTCCCATCGAGCCTCGGGCGGGCGCGATGGCCGGATGGTGGCCTACCTGGGGCGTCCGCGAGGTTGACACTCGGGGCACCGGGACTACATTCCCCCACGAAGCGGGCGAAGTTCGGCCCGCGCTTTTTTTTATGCTCACTGAAAGTCTGATAGAGGCCTTCCGAGCCCGTCTGGAGACGCTGGGGTTCGATTTGGCCGACCTGCGCATCGGCGGCACGCCGAACCGACCGCTCGTGCAAGTCCGCATCGACTGTCCGCCCCGGAACGTCACGGTCGAAGATTGTACCCGAGTCAGTCGAGCGCTGGAGCAGTGGCTCGACGCGGACGGCGGGGGTCCCCTTGGCAATCGCTATGTGCTGGAAGTGTCGAGCCCGGGGATCGAGCGGCCCGTGCGCTGGCACAGGCATTGGGCCCGGTTCGTGGGCCGCGATGTGAACGTGAAGCTGGCCGGGATGGGACGGGTGCGAGCCCGGATCGTCTCGGTACCGACAACTGAAACGGTGGTGCTCCAGCCTCAGGGTGGGGTGGAGCGCGAATACCGGTTGGAGGACGTCAAGGACGCCCGCCTGGCGTTGCCGGCGACCGCCGACCGAGACCCAAGGACCCGTAATGGCTAACGCAACCGACGTAGTCTCCGCAATTCGTGAGCTGACCAACACCAAGCAGCTCGAGCGCAGCGAGCTGATCGATCTGCTCAAGGACGGTCTGCACGCCGCGCTCGTGAAGCGCTACGGCCCCAACGTGCGCGCCGAGATCGGCATCGACGAATTGAAAGGCTCGATCCGCATCGTGGTGCTCAAGACGGTGGTCGAAGCGGTCGAAGATCCGGGCACGCAGGTGTCGCTCGAGGAAGCGCGCTACGAGGATCCCGACTTCCAGCCCGGCGACGTGCTGGAAGAGGAAGTGCCGTTCGAGCAGTTCGGGCGCACGGCGGTGCAGGCGGCCAAGCAGCGCATCATCCAGCGCGTGCGCGAAGGCGAGCGCAGCCGGATTCGCGAAGAGTTCGCCGGCAAGGTGGGCGAGCTGCTGTCCGGTGAGGTGCAGCAGATCGAGCGCGGCAAGATCGTCGTGATGCTCAACAAGTTCCGCGAAGCCGAAGCGATCATTCCCTACCGCGACCAGAACCATCGCGAGCATTTCCATCAGGGCGACACGATTCGCGCCGTCTTGAAGCGCATCGAAGAAACGCCCAAGGGCCCTCGGCTCATCCTGTCGCGCGCCGATCCGTTGTTCGTGAAGGCGCTGTTCAAGCTCGAGGTCCCGGAGATTCAGCAGCAGATCGTCGAAATCCGCGCCACCGCGCGCGAAGCGGGCAGCCGCACCAAGATCGCGGTCTGGTCGCGCGACGACGGGATCGATCCGGTGGGGGCGTGTGTGGGCCTCAAGGGCTCGCGCGTCCAGGCGGTCGTGAACGAGCTGAACGGCGAGCGCATCGACATCGTGCCGTGGTCGTCCGATCCGGAGCGCTTTGCGAAGCTGGCGCTCGCCCCGGCACGGGTCGCGCGCGTCTTCTCCGATCCCGAGTCGAAGACGATTCAGGCCATCGTGGACGAGGATCAGCTGTCGCTCGCCATCGGCCGCAACGGTCAAAACGTCCGGCTCGCCTCGGAGCTGACGGGCTGGAAGGTCGACCTGTACTCGAGCCGCGAGTGGCTGGAGCGCGGCGGTGAGGGTCCGCTGTTCGCGCCGCTGCCCCCGACCGATCAGTCGGTCACGCAGGTGGCCTTGAATGAAATGAAGGGGTTGTCGCCGGAGCTCGTCGCCGTGCTCGAGCAGGCGGGGAAGAAGACGTTGCAGGACATCCTCGACCTCGAGCGTGAAGACGTCGATCAGATCCCGGGCATGACGCCTGATCTCGCCGAGAAGATGATGTCGTTCCTCAACGAGATGACCGAGGAAGGCGGCGAGGAGGAAGAAGCGGGCAAGACGGCCACGTGAGCACGAAGCTCACCCGGCTGCTGGGCCTCGGAGTACGGGCGGGCAACGTGGTGATCGGAGTCGCGGGAGTGCGTGCCGGACTGCAGCGCGGGAAGGTGTACTGCGTGGTGCTGGCGGCCGACGCCGGCCGGCGCACGATCGACAAGGTCGCGCGGCTCGCCGAGGCGAAGCAGGTGCCGACGCTGCGGGGACCGAGCGCGGAGGAGTTGGGAGCGGAACTGGGAAAGCCGCCGGTGCAGGCAGTAGGGGTAAGCGACCCAGCGCTAGCCCGTGGGCTAATAGCCGATAGCCGATAGCCAATAGCCGATAGCCGCAGTTAGCGAGGAGTTCAGTGGCGACGACGCGAATTCACGACCTGGCAGCAGAGTTTGGCATCTCCAGCGAGCAGCTGATGGGCATGCTCAAGGAGATGGACATTTTCGTGCGCAGTCATCTGACGCCGCTCAAGGACGAGCAGGTGTCGCTGATGCGCGCGCGCTGGGAGCGGGACAAGCGCAAGCAGAAAGCGCCGGCAGCCGCGCCCAAACGGCGCCGTGCCGCCGCAAAAGCGGTGGAACCCGCGCCTGAGGCGGTGCTCACCGAGGCGCGTCCCAAGCGCCGCCGCCGCACCGCCGCCGAAGTGGCCGCCGCCGACGCGGCCGAAGCCGAGCGCGCCGCGGCGGAAGCCGCCGAAGCCGAACGCGCGCGCCTCGCGCTCGAGACCGCGGTGCGCGAGCAGGAAGAGGAAAAGCAGGCGCCCTCGCTCGAAGAGCGCGCTGCCGCGCTGTTCAAGGATCTCGCTCCGCCGGCGCCGGCCGTGGAAGTGGTCGAAGCATCTCCGCCACCACCTCCGCCACCGTCAGCACCTTCACAACCTTCGGCCGCACCGCGGCCGTTCATTCCGACGCCCGTTCGGCCGCGTCCCGTTCCCGTGGCGCGCGGCACTCCCTCCGGCCCCGGCGGCAACGTCCCGCCCCGGCCCGTCGCTTCCGCCGCCCCCGGCGCCGCTCCGCTCGATGAGCGCCGGCGCGAGAAGGGGAAGAAGCGCAAGAAGGGGAAGAAGTCGCTGGTCGACCAGGAAGCGGTGGCGCAGAACATTTCGCGCACGCTCGCGACGCTGAAGGCGCCCGTCGGCAAGAAGGGCGTCCATCGCCGCGAAGAAGGTCCGACCTTCCGCGAGGTCCAGGAAGAGCGACGCCGTGAAGAGCGCGAGCGCGAGAAGACGCTCGTGCGCGTGACGGAGTTCATCACCGTCTCCGAGCTCGCCAATACGCTCAAGGTGCCGCCGACGCAGATCGTCACCTTCGCGTTCAAGGAGCTGGGCCAGATGGTGACGATCAACCAGCGGCTCGACTTCGACATGATCGAGCTGATCGCGTCCGCGTTCGGCTTCCAGGCGGTGCGCGAAGAGGAATACGCCACCACGCAGACCGAAGAGACCAAGGATGCCGACGAGACGCTGAAGCCGCGTCCGCCCGTCGTCACGATCATGGGGCACGTCGACCACGGCAAGACGTCGCTGCTCGACTACGTCCGCAAGACGAACGTCGTCGCGGGCGAGGCCGGCGGGATCACGCAGCACATCGGCGCCTACCAGGTCACGCTCAAGGACGGCCGCAAGATCACGTTCCTCGACACCCCGGGCCACGAGGCGTTTACGGCCATGCGGGCCCGCGGCGCGCAGGTGACCGACATCGTCGTGCTCGTCGTCGCCGCCGATGACGCGATCATGCCGCAAACGATCGAGGCGATTTCGCACGCCAAGAACGCCGGCGTGCCGCTCGTCGTCGCGATCAACAAGATCGATCTGCCGACGGCGAACGTGCAGAAGGTCAAGCAGGACCTGCTGGCGCACGGCGTCGTGCTCGAGGAGTTCGGCGGCACCACGCTCGCGACGCCGATTTCGGCGAAGAAGGGCACGGGCGTCGACGAGCTGCTGGAGCAGGTGCTGCTCCAGGCCGAGCTGCTCGATCTCAAGGCGAATCCCGATCGCAAGGCTCAAGGGTCGGTGCTCGAAGCCACGCTCGATCCGGGCAAGGGCGCGATCGCCACGATTCTCGTGCAGAACGGCACGCTCAGGGTCGGCGACGACTTCATCTGCGGGCAGTACTCGGGGCGCGTCCGCGCGATGTACGACGAGCGCGGCGGTACCGAGCAAGAAGCCGGTCCGTCCACACCGGTCCAGATCCTCGGCTTCGAAGGGGTTCCCGAGGCCGGCGACACGTTCCTCGCCATGGCCGACGCGGCCGAAGCGCGGGACATCGCGCAGAAGCGCCAGCGCCTCGAGCGCGAGGCGCAGCACCGCCGCTCGGGCCGGGTGAAGACGCTCGAGGACTTCATGGCCGAAGCGGCCGCGGGCGGCGTCGCCACGCTGCGCATCATCATCAAGGCCGACCAGGGCGGCCCCGCCGAGGCGCTCGCCGACGCGCTGGCCCAGCTCTCGACGCAGGAGGTCAAGGTCGAGGTGGTGCACCGCGGGGTCGGCGCGATCACGGAGTCGGACGTGCTGCTCGCGCGCGCGTCGGGCGCGATTATCGTCGGCTTCCACGTGCGGCCCGATTCCAACGCCCGCGCCGCGGCCGACCGCGAGCGCGTCGAGATCCGCACCTACCGGATCATCTACGAAGCGGTCGAAGAAGTGAAAGCCGCGATGGAAGGCCTGCTGGCGCCGGAAAAGAAGGAAGTGGTGCTGGGAGAGGCCGAGGTGCGGCAGACGTTCAAGATCGCGAAAATCGGCACGATTGCCGGATGCTTCGTGCGCTCGGGCGTCATTCCGCGCACGGGGCGGGTGCGCGTGATTCGCAACGGCGTCGAGGCCTACGACGGGACGTTGTCGTCGCTCAAGCGCTTCAAGGACGACGTGCGCGAGGTGCGCGAAGGCTTCGAGTGCGGCATCGGCATCGAGAACTTCAACGACGTCAAAGTCGGCGATCTCATCGAGTCGTATCGGATCGAGGAGGTCGCGCGCTCGCTCAGCGCCGCCGAGTCGTGATCGTGGCGTTGATGGTGTGGGAGCTGCATTTGCCTAACTGCCGGTCGTTGAAGGAAAAGCGCACGATCCTGAAGAGCCTCAAGGATCGGATGCACAACCGCTTCAACGTGTCGGTGGCGGAAACGGGGCATCAGGATCTGTGGCAGCGCGCGGAGCTGACGGCGGCGGTCGTCACGACCGACCGGCGCCATGCCGACAGCGTGCTGCGCGAAGCCGACCACATGGTGGCCGGCGCCGATGGCGCCCGCATCATGGACACGAGCACGAGCTATTTCTGAGATGAAGCGGACCAGTCATCGTCCCGAGCGCGTGAGCGAGCTGATTCGACAGCACGTCGGCGCCTGGCTCACCAGCGACGTACGCGACCCGCGGATCGGGTTCGTCACCGTGATCGGGGTCGAGGTTTCCCCCGACCTCTCGCACGCCAACGTGCGCGTGAGCGTCATGGGGACGGAAGAGGAGAAGGAGAAGTCGCTCGTGGGCCTCGCCAGCGCCGCCCGGTACCTGCGCGCGCAGCTCGCCGGCGAGCTGCATCTGCGCACGAGCCCCGAGCTGCACTTTCATCTGGATCGCGGCATCGAGCACGCGCAGCGCATCGATCGCGTGTTGAAGGAGCTGAAGGAGTCGGACGACTGAAGCACGGCGGGCTGGTCCTGGTTGCCAAGCCGGCCGGTCCTACGTCGCACGACATCGTCGACATGGCGCGGCGCGCGCTGAACGAAAAGCGCATCGGCCATCTCGGCACCCTCGACCCGTTCGCGAAGGGATTGCTGGTGCTGGTCGTGGGCCGGGCGACGCGGCTCGCGCCGTTCGCCGCCGGCTGGCCCAAGGCGTACGAGGGGATCATTCGGCTCGGCGTGACGACCGATACGGACGATCTCACCGGCAAGGTCGTGGCAACGGCGCCGTGGACCGGCATCACCCCGGCGCAGCTCGCCGAAGTGATCGGCCGGTTTCGCGGCGGATACGAGCAGACGCCGCCGGCGTACTCGGCGGTGAAGGTCGCGGGGGAGCGGTCCTACAAGCGCGCGCGCCGCGGCGAGGTGGTGGCGCTCGAGCCGCGGCCCGTGGAAATCCGCGAGCTCGAGATCGTCGAAGCGGCGGTGCCCGATCTGGAGTTCCGGGCGGCGGTGAGCGCCGGCACGTACCTGCGCTCGCTCGCGCGCGATATCGGCGCGGCGCTGGGGTGCGGGGCGCATCTCGCCGCGCTGCGGCGCACGGCGGTCGGGCCGTTGCGACTCGAAGATGCGGTCGCGCCGGAGGCGGTGACGGCGGGAACGTTGCGGGATGCAGCGATCCTGGTCGCCCATTTGGCGCGGCGCGATGTAGATAAGAAGGAGCGGGACGCGATCATGCACGGCCGGCCTATCACGAGCGGCCCGATAGCCGGCAGCCGAGAGCCGATAGCGGTTTTTTACGACGGCGAGTTGCTGGCGATCGCCGAGCAGGTCGGCGAGCAGCTCAAGCCCCGCACCGTCGTGGCGGAAGACTGATGGCGGCTCGCGGTTCGGTCGTCACCATGGGTACCTTCGATGGCGTGCACCGCGGCCATCAGGCGGTGCTCGCGGAAGTGACGCGGCGGGCGCAGGCGAGCGGGTTGACGAGCGTGCTCGTCACGTTCGATCCGCATCCGCTCGCGGTCGTGAATCCCGCGGCGGCGCCGAAGCTGCTCACGCTGCCCGAGGAAAAGCGCGAGCTGGTGCTGGCGCGGGGGATCGAGCGGTTCGTGTTGATGCCGTTCACGCCGGCCGTAGCGCAGCTCGACGCCGAAGCGTTCGTGCGGCGGTTGCGTGATGAGTTCGCGCTGCGCGAGCTGGTGATGGGCTACGATCACGGATTCGGACGCGGCCGCGCCGGCGATGTGGATCTGGTGCGCCGGCTCGCGGAGCAGCAGGGCTTCGGCATGGCGGTGGTGGACGCGGTCCGCGACGGTGGTCAGCCGATTTCTTCGACCCTGATTCGCACCGCGCTCGCCCACGGCGATCTCGACGCGGCCGCGCGCTGGCTGGGGCGTTCGTACTCGATCCGCGGCACGGTCGTGCGGGGCGCCGGACGGGGGAAGACGATCGGGATTCCGACCATCAACCTCGAGCCGCCGGACCCGCGCAAGCTGTTGCCGCCCGACGGGGTGTATGCGGTGCGGGTGAGAATCGGGGGACGGGGGACGGGGGACGGGGAGTTCGGTGGGATGATGAATCAGGGCCCGCGCCCCACATTCGGTGAGCAGGCTCGCGCGCTCGAGGTCCATCTGTTCGATTTCGACGGCGAGCTGTACGGGAAGACAGTCGACGTGGAATGGGTTCGCCGCCTGCGCGACGTGCAGGCGTTTCCGTCCCGCGAGGCGTTGATCGCGCAGCTCGAGCGCGACCGCCAGGCGGCTCGGGCGGCCCTCAACCGGTAGAGAGACGCGATGGGGAAGATCAAAACTCGGCTGTACATCATCGGACTGCTGGTCGTGGCCAGCATCATTTCGCTCATCCCGCGCAACGTGACGATGCGCGTGCCCGATCCGGTCACGGGCCGGATGAAAGACACCACGGTGCGGCGCGTGCCGATCAAGCTCGGCCTCGATCTTCAGGGCGGCATTCACCTGGCGCTCGAAGTCGATCAGTCGCGCGGTCCCGTTCCCGACTGCGCCGACGCGATTCAACGCGCCGAAAAGGTCGTGCGCACGCGGATCGACGAATTCGGCACCACCGAGCCGGTCGTGCAGATTCAGGGGCGCTGCCGCCTGATCGTCGAGCTCGCCGGCGAGAAAGACCCGGCCCGCGCCAAGAGCGTGATCCAGCGGACCGCGTTCCTGGAATTCCGCATCACCGACATGAAGAACCTGTTCCGCGACGCGCTCCCCGCGATGGACGCCGCGCTCCGGCGCGCGGGGATCAAGTCGCCCACCACCGCCCCCTCGGCCGTGTCCCAGCTGTTCGGGGATACCGCGAAGGCGCAGCGGACCGATTCCGCCGACGCCAATGCCCCCGGCGTGCTGTCGTCGCTGCTGTTCCAGGGTCAGCTGCCCGGCGAATTCCTCGTGCCCGAAGAGCAGTGGGAGCAGGTGGACAGCCTCATCTCGCGGCCCGACGTGCGCGCGCAGATGCCGCGCGGCATCGAGCTGCGCTGGGGCGCGTCGTCCGAGTCCCGCGGCGCCCGTTCCTATCGCCCGTTGTACGCCGTCGAGTCGCGCCCGATCATCACGGGTGAGGAGCTCGTGAAGGCGACGGCGCGGCGCGACCAGGTCACGAACCAGTCGGTCGTGACGTTCCTGCTCAGCAACCGCGGCGGGCGCAAGTTCGGGCAGGAAACCGCGCGCCACGTGGGCGATTACATGGCCATCATTCTCGACGGCCGCGTCCAGGGGCAGCCCCCGGTGATCCGGAGCCAGATCAACCGCAACGGTCAGATCGAGCTCGGCACCAAGCCGCTGCAGGAGGCGAGCGACCTCGCCCTCGTGCTGCGCGCGGGCGCGCTGCCCGCCCCGCTCACCATCGTCGATGAGCGCGCCATCAGCGCGACGCTGGGCAGCGACTCGATTCACGACGGCATCGTGGCCGGGATCGTGGGCGTGCTGCTCGTCGTCGCCATCATGATCGGGTATTACAAGATGTCCGGCGCCCTGGCGGTCGCGGCGTTGACGCTCTACTGCCTGTTTACCGTCGCCGGCCTCGCGGCATTCGGGTTTACGCTGACGTTGCCGGGACTCGCGGGATTCGTCCTGTCGATCGGCATCGCCGTCGACGCCAACGTGCTGATCTTCGAGCGCATCCGCGAGGAGCTGGTCCACGGCAAGTCGTTGCGGCTCGCCGTGGAAGACGGCTTCCTGCACGCGATGAACGCCATCGTGGACTCGAACGTCAGCACCATTCTCACCGCGCTGATTCTGTACGCCGTCGGGACCGGTCCGGTGCAGGGCTTTGCCATCACACTGATCATCGGCATCATCGCCTCGATGATCTCGGCGATCTTCGTGGTGAAGACGCTGTTCCTCATCTGGCTGCATCGGCGGCCAGACATGGTCACCCTGAGCATCTGATGATCAGACTCTTCTCGAACGCGAATTACGATTTCATCAAGTGGCGCCGCGTGGCGTTTACCCTCACCGGCGTCATTCTGGCCATCGGCGTCTTCTTTCTGGCGACGCGCGGGCTCAACTACAGCATCGAATTCACGGGCGGCACGCTCGTGCAGTTCGAGGTGGCGCACAAGACGGAGACCTCCCTGATCCGCAGCTCGCTCGATCAGGTCGGGCTGCACGGCGCCGACGTGTACAACTTCGGGTCCGACACCTCGTACGTGGTGCGGGCGCGGCTGGGCGAAGAGGTGACCGAGGGCGAGGCGGGCACGCAGGCGGTGGCCGACGCCGTGGCGAAGGCCCTCGATCAGAGCGTGGGACCGGGCCAGTACCGGATCGAACGGCGGGAGTCGGTCGGTCCGAAAGTGGGCCGCGAGCTCCAGGGCAAGGCGCTGATGGCGATCCTGTTCAGCTTCTTCGTCACGCTCGTCTACCTGGCGTTCCGGTTCGAGTGGCGCTTCGGGCTCGCCGCGGTGGTCGCGACCGCGCACGACGTCCTCGCGACGATCGCCTTCATCAGCGTGCTGCATCTGGAGGTCAGCCTCGTCGTCGTGGGCGCGGTGCTGACCGTGGTCGGGTATTCGCTCAACGACACGATCATCATCTTCGACCGGGTGCGCGAAAATCTTCGCAAGTACCGGCGCCAGAATCTGTACGAGATCCTGAACCTCTCGATCAACGAAACCTTGCCGCGCTCGGTTCTGACCCACGGGACGACGATCGCGACGACGGTCGCGCTGCTGGTCCTCGCCGGCGAGGTGATCCGGCCGTTCGCCTGGGTGATGTCGTTCGGAATCTTCACCGGCACCTTCTCCTCGATCTACATCGCGCGACCGGTGCTGCTCTGGATCGAAAAGCGCTGGCCGGGAGAGGACGCGCGCGGCGCCCGGGTATTCGGCACCCGCGCCCCCGCGACGCCCGCGAGCCCGCCCTCGCCGGCCACGTCACCCGCGACGCGCTCGCCGCAGCCCACACGCTAGTCGACACCCATTGTCACCTGGCGGACACCGCGTTCGATGCCGATCGCGACGCGGTGCTCGCCAGGGCCGGCGCGGCGGGCGTCGCGCACGTGATCGCGATCGGTGAGTCGCTCGCGGGGAGCGAGCGCGCGCTGACGCTGGCCCGCGCCCGCGCGGGACTGTCGGCGACCGCGGGCGTCCATCCCCACGAAGCGAGCCACTGGCCGGCCGCGGCCCGGCGGGTGCGGGACCTCCTGGCCGCTCCCGAAGGCGTCGCCGTCGGTGAGACCGGCCTCGACTACCACTACATGCATTCGCCGCGCGAAGCCCAGCGCGCCGCCTTCGAAGCCCAGCTCCTGCTCGCGCTGGACTTCGGCAAGCCGGTCGTGGTTCACGCGCGCGACGCCGACGCCGACATGGCGGCGATGCTGCGCGCGCTCGGGACGCGGGCGCCCGCCGTCGTGCTCCACAGCTTTTCTTCGGGTGATGAAGTCTGGGACGCCGGGCTGCTGATCGATGCATATTTCTCGTTCAGCGGCATGATCACCTTCAAGAACTGGAACCGCACCGACCGGCTGGCCGACTGTCCGGCGGACCGGCTGCTGGTCGAGACCGACGCGCCCTACCTGGCGCCGGTTCCCCACCGCGGCAAGCGCAACGAGCCGGGGTTCGTGCGCGAGGTCGCCGCGCGGGCGGCGGAGATTCGGCGCGAGGACCCGGCCGCCCTCGCCCAACGCAGCACGGCGAACGCGCGGCGCTGCTTCGGCGCGCGCCTCGAGACGACGCTATGACCACCACGTTCAAGGTTCCTTCCGATATCGCCATCGCCCAGGCCGCCAAACTGCGGCCGATTCGCGACGTCGCCGCCGAGCTCGGGCTCTCGGAAGACGAGCTGGAGCTCTACGGCAAGTACAAGGCGAAGATCTCGTTGCGCGCGCTCGAGTCGCGCCCCGCCAAAGGCCGCCTGGTGCTGGTCACGGGGATCAACCCGACGGCGGCCGGAGAAGGGAAGTCGACCGTCACCGTGGGCGTGACACAGGCGCTGCGCCGGCTCGGCAAGAACGCGATTCTCGCGATGCGCGAGCCGTCGCTCGGGCCGGTCTTCGGGGTCAAGGGCGGCGCGGCGGGCGGCGGCTACGCGCAGGTGGTGCCGATGGAAGACATCAACCTGCACTTCACCGGCGACTTCCACGCGATCGCGAGCGCGCACAACCTCCTCTCGGCGATGCTCGACGCGCACCTCCATCACGGCAACGCGCTCGGGCTCGACGTGCGGCGCGTTACCTGGCCGCGCACGATCGACATGAACGATCGCGCGCTGCGCAACATCATCGTCGGGCTGGGCGGGCTCCAGGGCGGGCCGATGCGCGAGGAGCGATTCGTCATCATCCCGGGCTCGGAAATCATGGCGATTCTCGCGCTCGCGACCGGTGTTCCGGATCTCGAGGAGCGGATTTCGCGCATCATCGTCGGGCTGCGACCCGACAAGACCGCCGCTCGCGCCAGCGATCTCAAGGCGCAGGGCGCGATGACGCTGCTGCTCAAGGACGCGATCAATCCCAACCTGGTCCAGACGCTCGAAGGCGGGCCGGCGCTGGTGCACGCGGGACCGTTCGGAAACATCGCGCACGGGTGCAATTCCGTGGTGGCGACCAGGCTGGGGCTCGCGTTGTCGGACATCGTGCTGACCGAAGCGGGGTTCGGCGCCGATCTGGGCGCCGAGAAGTTCTTCGATATCAAATGCCGCTTCGCGGGACTCAAGCCCGAGGCCGCTATCATCGTGGCGACGGTGCGCGCGCTCAAAATGCACGGCGGCCGGAAGAAGGATCAGCTCGCCACGCCGGACCCCGCTGCCGTGCAGCGGGGATCCGAGAACCTGCGCCGCCACATCCGCAACGTGAAGAAGTTCGGCGTGCCGGCGATGGTCGCCCTCAATCGCTTCCTCACCGACAGCGACGAGGAGGTCGAAGCGGTCCGGGCCGTCGGGGCGGCCGAAGGTGTGGAGGTCGTGCGCTGCGACGTCTGGGAAAAGGGCGGGGAAGGCGGCCTCGAAGTCGCGGAGTCGCTGCTCGGCCTGCTCAAGTCGAGCAAGGCGTCGTTCAAGCCGCTCTACGACGAGCGCCGCCCGATTCGCGAGAAGATCGAGACGATCGCGCGGGAGATTTACGGCGCCGGCGGCGTCGGGTTCGCCCCCGCGGCCGAGCGCCAGCTCGAGCTGCTGCCCAAGCTCGGCCTCGGCGAGACGCCGGTGTGCATGGCCAAGACGCAGTACTCGTTCTCGGACGACGCGACGCAGCTGGGCGCGCCCACCGGCTTCACGCTGCACGTGCGCGACATTCTTCCGTCCGCCGGCGCGGGATTCGTGGTCGCGCTCGCCGGCGACATCATGACGATGCCGGGGCTCGGGAAGGCCCCGGCAGCGGAGCGGATCCGGCTCAATCCAGACGGCACCATCGAGGGACTCTTCTGATGCGCAAAGCGAGCGGGCTGGGGGTCGTGGCGAGCGATGCCGCGCCCAAGGCGATCGGGCCGTACAGCCAGGCCATCGTCGCGGACGGCCTGGTGTTCACGGCGGGACAGGTGGCGCTCGACCCGAAGAGCGGCGAGCTCGTCGGCAAGACCACCGCGGAGCAGACCGAGCAGGTGTTTGCGAATCTCGAGGCGGTGCTGGCGGCGGCGGGCAGCTCGCTCGCCAACGTCGTGCGCGCGACCGTCTACCTCGCCGACATGGCCGACTTCACGCAGATGAACGAGGTGTACGCGAAGCACTTCGGGACGCACAAGCCCGCCCGCTCCACCGTGCAGGCGGCGGGACTGCCCAGAAACGCCCGCGTCGAAATCGATCTGATCGCGATCAAAGGGTAGCTGTCACGGGGGCGGATCGGGCCTGGTGGCCTGACCAGTCTTCAAAACTGTCTGGGCCCCGATAGGGGCTCGGTGGGTTCGATTCCCACACGCTCCCGCCACGCCCCTAGCCGAATTCAGCACGCGTGCCACATTCGTATGTCGGCGTCATCCCGGTGATCCAATGAAGAGCGGGCAATGGGCGCGCCTGCGCGCCCCTGAAGCAGGGCACCTGCGACGCGGTGCCTGGTATCGCGTGGTCAGATTGTCGGCGGCCGAAGTCGTGCTCGATGTGCACGGGAAGCCGACGCCGTTCCCGCGCGATGCCCTCGAGATCCAGCCTGAGCCACCCAAACAATGGGCCGTGGTGCCGCGGCCCTCACGCTCGCCGCGCCTGCCGGTCACCTGGGGCGCGCAGTATGCCGTCTGTCCCAATTGTCGCGAGCGGGCGCCGCTCGATGAGCACGCGACGAGCATGCGCTGTCCCAAGTGCAACGGCCACTTCGAGATCGGGTGGGGCCATTCGTGACTGTTCCGGCGAACGGCGATCACTATATTGTGGCCCCGCGCCCTCCCTAGTCACGTTCCGCTACAGGAGCGTTCGGATGGCCATTCTGTTCGCCCGCATTCAGGCCGACGTCCCGGTCAAAATTCGCCGTGGCGCCTGGTACCGCGTGCTCAAGCTCGACGATCTGCAAGCCGTCATCGAAGTGAACCGCCGTCCGGTAGGCGTGCTCCGCGCCTGGCTCGAGATTCAGCAGCGGCCACCGCAGCAGTGGAGCGTGGTGGAAGGATCGAAGGAGAACCGCAAAGCGCCACCCCATCTTCGGGGAACCTACGGCGTCTGCCCCAACTGCCGTGCTCGGGCCCCCCTGCCAAAAAAGACGCTGCGCACGCTCGAATGCGCGCGCTGCCGGCAAGAGTTCGAAATTAACTGGTCTGAGGTGACTGCGGTCACGACGAAGTAGGTTGGCGCGCGTTACTTTTGCCGTCCCTCGACGCCCGAGTGTACCGATGGTGTGGGCCCGTCTTCAAGCTGACGTCAACTGTAATCTGCGCCGCGGCGCGTGGTACCGGCTGATCAAAGCCCAGGGTCTCGCCGCCGTGGTCGATGTGAAAGGGACTCCGGTCCCGGTCGTTCGTGCCTTCCTCCAGATGTCGAATACACCACCGCGAAAATGGACCGTCGTCCCGCGCCCCACCCACGTGCCGCGCTCGATTCAGATGGGCGAGCACTACGCCGTTTGCCCCTCGTGCCGCGACCGCGTGGCGCTGCGAGGCAAGCCGAGCCGCATGCTGTGCGGGCGCTGCAGCGTCGAATTCGCCGTCGACTGGGACGAGGAGTACCTGAAGCAGGTCTGACGCGACACCCCGATTCCGAATTTGGCTTATGGACGGCAGACGAGATGGTATCTTGTCTGCCGTCGTGCTTCATGCCCACGTCATCGTCAATCCCGCTGCCGGTCGAGGCGCCGCCCGCCGCGCCGAGCCCATCGTCGCGCGCGCGTTTCGCGCGCAAGGCTGGGCCGTGGACGTCAGCCGCACCGAGGCGTCTGGACACGCGCAAGAGCTCGCGGCGCAGGCGGTCGGTCGAGGCGCGAACCACGTCGTGGCGGTGGGCGGCGACGGTACCGTGCACGAGGTTGCCAACGGCCTGCTCCGGACCGACACCGACGCGGCGCTCGGCGTGGTGCCGATGGGATCGGGAAACGACTTCGCCAAGCTGCTCGGGATCTACGGGTACGATCCCGCCCGGGCAGTGGCGCGCCTCGTGACCGCCAAATCGCAGCGCTTCGACGCGGGGCGCGTGCTGGGTGAGTGGTTCGTCAACAGCGTCGGCTTCGGCTTCGGTCCCGCCGTGGTGCAGACGCGGAACAAGATGCATCGCCTGCGCGGCTTTCTATCTTATCTCGTTCCGATCGTGCGGACGTTCTTCAAATTTGACCCGCCGGTGTTCGACATCGCCGCCCCGGGGTTCCGGGAACGGGGGCAGATGATGATGGTCGAGGTTTGCAACGGCACGACCGCGGGAGGTAGTTACCGGTTCGCGCCCGATGCCGACCCGACCGACGGGAGGATGGACGTTTGCCTCATTCGCCGCGTGTCCTTGCCTAGATTTCTGATCGCTATCCCGCGTGTGATCCGCGGGACACATACATCGATGCGCGAGGTTGCGCTCATCAAGACTGCCAAGCTGGTCGTGCGCTCGCCGGAACGACCGCTGGTCGTGCACGTGGACGGTGAATTGCGCGAGCCGGGAGTGAACGAGTGCACGGTGGAGCTCGAGCGACGCAGGCTCAACGTGCTGGTGGCTCGGTGAGAATTCTGATCGCCCTACTGATCGCGCTGGCCGTCTGGCCGTCCGGCCGACTGGCCGCCCAGGATAGCACCGCTGCCCGAGACACAAGCCGCATCATCCTCCCCATCGATACGCTTCCTCCCGGCGTCCGCCCGATGGGCGCGTTCTGGCGCTCCTTCCTTCTACCTGGCTGGGGGCAGGCGGTCACAGGCCGCAACACCACGGGGGCGATCTTCGTGGCCTGGGAAGGCGTGACGGCCATGATGACGCTCAAGGCGCAGCAGGAAGCGAACTACTTCAAGTCGATTCACTCGGCCAATCTCAAGCTCAAGCGCCAGGAAGTGGAAGACTGGCTCGTACTCTGGATCTTCAATCATCTCTTTTCGGGCGCGGAGGCGTACGTCTCGGCGCACCTCCGAGATTTTCCGCCTGATCTGAGAGTCCGGGCGTTCCCGGGCGGCATCGGCGTGAGCATTCCGCTCCCATGAACGCCGCCCCGCTCGGCGTATTCGATTCCGGCATCGGCGGGCTCACCGTGGCGCGCGCGCTGTTCGAGCGCCTGCCGCGGGAAGCGGTCATCTATTTCGGCGACACCGCGCGCGTTCCCTACGGCCCCAAGTCGCCCGATACGGTCCGGCGCTACAGCGCGGAGATTCTCGCGTTCCTGTTGAGCCGGGGCGTGAAAGCGGTGGTGGTCGCGTGCAACACCAGCACCGCCCACGCGCTCGCGCACCTGAAAGAGAAGTCGCCGGTGCCCGTCGTCGGCGTGATCGAGCCCGGCGCGCGCGCCGCCGTCGCCGCGACCAGGAGCGGGGTGATCGGGGTGATCGGAACTGCCGGCACGATCGCGAGCGGCGCGTACGAGCGCGCGATCAAGGCGCTGCGACCCGACGCGAAAGTGCATGGGCAGCCGTGCCCGTTGTTCGTGCCGCTCGTCGAAGAAGGATGGTTCGAGCATCCCGCGGCCGAGCTGATCGCGCGCGAATATCTGGAGCCGCTCAAGCGGGCCGGAGTGGACGTGCTGGTGCTGGGCTGCACCCACTACCCGCTGCTCAAGCCGCTGCTCGCGCGGGTCATGGGTTCCGGCGTGAAGCTCGTCGACTCAGCCGAAGAGACCGCGACGGTCGTCGCCCGCGAGCTCGAGCGTCTCAACCTGCAATCGAACGGGACGACCCACGATCACCGCTTCGTGGTATCGGACGACGAGCCGCACTTTCGCAAGGTCGGCGCGCTGTTTCTGGGAGAAAAACTCAGGCAGGTTGAAGTCGTCCAACTGTGAACTGCTTCAGCTCCACGACCCCGTCCGTAATCACCGCGTACCGCCCCTCGTCCAGAAACGCGCCGGGATTGAGGTAGGTCCGCCCGTCGGGCTGCCGGTCGACCCGCGGTCGATGGGTGTGCGCCATGATCACGAGCCCCACGTCCGGCCGGCGCGCCAGAAAATCGGCCGCCCAGCGTTGCTGCGCCGCGGCGGCGCGGTCCAGCACGGCCCGGTCTTTCGTGTTGTCGGCGAGGTGGCGCGAGAATAGATCGGCGATCCAGAAGCCGATCGTGGGATGCAGCACCCGGAAGACCGCGATGGTGATCGGATGCCTGGTGAAGCGGTGCATCACTTTGCCGCTCCAGTGCTGCTCGGTCAGCCCGTCCCCATGGGCGATGAACGCGCGCCGGCCGCCCAGCTCGATTTCGGCCTCGCCCCCAAAGAAGGCAATCCCCAGGTCGCTCGTGAAGAACGTGCCGCCCCAGCGGTCATGATTGCCCCCGACGAATGTGATCGGCACGCCCCGTTTGCGGACCTCCTGGAGCTTGGCGACCGTGGCAAAGTGTTTGCGGGGTATCACACTCTGGTATTCGAACCAGAAGTCGAACAGATCGCCCATCAGGACGAGATGATCCCCGGGCCGGGGGACTTCGTCCAGAAACGCATGGAAGGCGGAGCCAACGGCGGGAGGCACCTGACCGAGGTGCGCGTCCGCCACGACAATCACTCGCGACGTGCTGCCCGGTGACGACACGGCCCAAGCTTAGGAACCTGGAAGCACGCACGCAAGCACATTCGAGTTCCACAATGCTGCTCCCAAAAAAGCTCGCGATTGCCGCGGCCTGTCTGGCCGTGGCCGGCTTTGCCGGATTTCGGGTCACCGCCTGGGCGGCGGGTCCGGGGCACGAATGCCGGCTCAAATTCATCCCCGACGCGCGCGCCCGTTGCTACCAGCGCTTCTTCAACAGCCGTCTGATCGCGAATGGCGTGGCGGACGCGGCGGGCGTGCTCGACACGCTGAGCCGTCGCGATCGCGACGTCGCCCGGCGGGCGCACGAGTACGCGCACGGGATCGGGATCGAAGCGTATTCGCGCTATCCCGACATCGTGTCGACGTTCATCGCCTGCGGGGACGCGGCGTCCTCCGGCTGCCGTCACGGCTTCATCCAGGGCTACTTCGAGGCTCGGCGGCGCGTCACGACACCGGAGCTCGAAGCCTTCTGCCGGCCGTTCAAGGAGCCCGGGGCGACGCGCTGGATCCTGTTTCAGTGCGTGCACGGCATGGGACACGGTCTCGCGATGTTTTACGACCATGACCTGCCGCACGCGCTCGCCATGTGCGATCAACTGACCGACGGCTGGGACCGCGAGTCGTGCTACGGAGGGGCGTTCATGGAGAGCGACATGAACGCCATCGCGCCGCACCATCCCGCGACCGAGCTCGCGGCGCGCACGCACCACGGTGATGTCTCGTTCAAGGCCATCGACCCCGTCGACCCGCTGTATCCGTGCTCTATAATGGAAGAGCGCTACCTGCGCGCCTGCTTCGAGATCCAGACCGCGGTGATCCTGTACCTGAACCATGGGGATATCGGCGGGGCGGCGCGGACCTGTGACCAGGCGGTCGTGCACATGCGCGACGACTGTTACCGCAGCCTGGGACGCGACATCACCTCCTACGCGCTGCGCGACGCGCAGAAATCCGCCACTCTGTGCGCGAAGGGCACGGAACAATACCGGCCCGCATGTTACATTGGGGTTGCGAAGGCTCTGGTCGACTGGGAGGCCGATACGGATAACGCACTCGAGTTTTGCGGCATCGTCGCGCCCACCAGCGCGCGCGGCTTGACTGCGTGCTACGGCGCCATCGGCGAGCAGATCGCGGCGCTGTACGCGACTCCAGGAGCGCGCGCGGCCGAGTGCGAGCGCGCCGGGAATCGCGAGGCGATCGCGGCGTGCCGGCGAGGCGCGCAGCTGTGATGCGTTTGCGCTACGTCGCGCTCGGCGTCACCGCGCTGGTCCTCGTCGCCGGGGGATTTGCGGTCACGAAGATCATCGCGCGGCCCGGACCGGTCGCCGGCGAATGCGCGGACCGCAGCGGGGATGAGCGGCAGACCTGCGTCTCACGTCTGCTCTCGGAGCGCCTGAACAAGCGCGGTCTGGCCGACGCCGTGGCGACGCTCGATCAGCTCGCGAGCGCCAATGCCGATGTCGCCGACCATGCGCATGAGTACGCGCACGGGATCGGCATCGAGGCCTACGCCAAGTCGCAGGACATCGTCAGCACATTCGCGGCCTGCGGCGACGGCTATTCGTCCGGCTGCCGCCACGGCGTGATCCAGGCGTACTTCGAGTCGCGCCACCAGGTGACGCAACCGGAAGTCGAAGGATTGTGCCAGCCGTTCAAGAGCTCCACCCAGAGCCGCTGGGTGCTGTTCCAGTGCGTGCACGGGATGGGACACGGACTCACGATGTTTCACGGACACGATCTGCCCCGCGCGCTCACCGACTGCGATCTGCTCGCCGACGGCTGGGATCGCGAGTCCTGCTACGGCGGGGCGTTCATGGAAAGCATCATCAACGCGACCACGCCGCATCATCCGGCTTCGCAGCTCGCGGCACAGGGACACCACCACAAGGCCGCGACCACCTTCAAGGCGATCGACCCGAAGGATCCGCTGTATCCCTGTTCGATCATGGCCGACCGGTACCTGCACGCCTGTTACCAGATGCAGACATCGGTCATGCTGAACATCAACAAGGGCGACATCGGCGATGCCGCGCGCTCCTGCGAGCGGGCGCCCGCGAAAATCCGCAGCGTCTGTTTCCAGAGCCTGGGGCGCGATGCGACCTCGTATACCGCGCGCGATCCGCAGAAAACGGTGGACCTCTGCCACAAGGCGCGCGATTCCTATCGACCGGCCTGCTACTTCGGCGCGGCGAAGGCGCTCGTCGACTGGACGGCGACCACCGACGCCGCGTTTGCGTTCTGCAAAATCGTCGCGAATGAGGCCGGCGGGCCAACCTGCTATCAGGCGCTCGGCGAGGAGATCGCGACGCTGCTGGCGACCACGCCGGAGCGCGACCAGCAGTGCATGCGCGCCGAGGAAGAGTGGGCGGTGGAAGCGTGCCGCCACGGAGCGCAGGTTACCGCGTCGCGTTGACTTTTCCAGTAGCCGTTCGCATTCTCCCGCCATTATGAAGGCCCTCTCCGACCGGCTGCGGACGGTCCCGGCGCGCCCTGCTCCCAAGGACGACCGCAATCCGGGGATGCCGGTCGACCTCGATGTCGTGCGCGCGCTGCGCGTCAATCGCAGTGCCGTCGAGCGCCGCGCCGCGACGATCCCCACGCGCCGCACCGTAAAGAAGGAATGGCAGGCCGCCTGGCTGTTGCGCGCCATTACCTGCATGGATCTCACCACCCTCCAGGGCGACGACACGCCGGGGAACGTGGTGCGCCTCTGCGCCAAGGCGCGGCGGCCGCTCCGGCCCGACCTGGTCGACGCGCTGGGCGTCGGCGAGCTCGACATCAAAGTCGGCGCGGTCTGCGTCTATCACGCGCTGGTGCCCACGGCCGTCGCGGCG
>DASSUS010000119.1:0-9362 GCA_035706765.1 Gemmatimonadales bacterium | reverse complement strand
GCTGGCATCGGATGGCCTGACGGGGATGCTGGAGGACTATCAGCTCGCGGAGCTGCTCTCACCCGAGCGCATGCCCGAAGAGGAAGTCGATTCGTTGATTGCAGAAGCCAACCGGCACGGCGGGCTCGACAACATCACGGCGGTGATCGTGCGCATCGACTCGGTCGAACCACCTCCTTCGGAAAACGTCACGACCCAGGCGCCTACGCGCTCGCGGTAAGCAGCACTTCCTCCTTCGGCATGGTAATCAGCTCGATGACGGCGCGCGCCGAAACCTGCGCGGGCGCCATCACGAACACCCGCAAGCGCTGCGCGGAGCGGTGCAGCTCGGCGGCAACGCGCGGCAGGCCCAGGCTGCCGAGCCCGGGCATCGACACGTCGAACATGTCCGGCTTGGAGGGGAAGTCGAGGAACAGCTGATCGGGCCCCAGGCCGGCCTCACGGGCGAGCCGTTCCTCCACGCGCTGCAGCACATCGGGATCTCGCGACGGCCAGTCAGCGGTCACGGCCGGGAGCTCCGTCGCCGGGATGTCGAGCGCGCGCTTGGCGAGCCGGCGCTCGCGCAGCGCGCGCGCCAGGCCGGTCTGGTCATTCTGCTGGAGCTCGTGCGCCAATCCGTCGTCGGTCGCGAGCGCGATGTCGTCCGGCGAGACCCGTCCCGAGGCGATCGCGCGGCGGACCAGCCGCTTGAACATCGCGGTCGCGCTGCGCACGGCATGGTGCCAGTAGACATTCCGGTACATCTGGTATTTCGCGAACAGCAGCGATTCCAGCGCCGCGAAGCCCTTGGGGTGCAGCCTCAGTCCATCAGGTCCGAAGGTCAACGACGTGAGGAGCCGATCGACGTCGATGACGCCGTACGGCACGCCGCACATGGTCGCGTCGCGGGACAGGTAATCGAGCTTGTCGACGTCGATCGCCCCGGACACGAGTCCGGCGAGCGGCGACGTGCTCGTTCCCTGAATCAGCGCGAGCAGGCGATCGGCCGTGACGCCGATCTGCTCGAGCGCCGCGGCGAGGGCACCGCTGCGCAAATGGCGACCTGCCAGCGTCTCGTGGTGAGGGAGTCCTGCTTCTTCGAGCGAATGGGAGAAGGGATAATGCCCGATGTCGTGCAACAACGCGGCGAGCCGCACCGCCAGTCCCGCTTCGCTGTCGAGCTGTCCCAGCTCGGTGACGACCCGGCGGGCGAGATGATACGCGCCGAGCGCGTGCTCGAACCGCGTGTGCGTGGCCCCGGGATAGACGAGGAAGGCATGCCCGAGCTGGCGAACGTAGCGCAAGCGCTGTACGGCCGGAGTGTCGAGGACCGCGAGCGCTTGGGGCTCGAGGCGGATGTTGTTCCAGAGCGGGTCGCGAACGACCTCGTGGGACGGACTAGGGATTCGAGCCCTGGGGTTGGGGACCGGCATCGCGCACGGTAGCGGACACCGAATTCGCGAACTGCGCGAAATTGTTCATGAACAACGCCGTGAGCTTGCGCGCCTGGGCATCGTACGCCGCGGGATCTTGCCAGGTCGCGCGTGGATCGAGGACGCGGTCGGGGACGCCGGGAACGTGCCGAGGCACCTGGAGCCCGAAGACCGGCTCGCGGTGCGTTGGTACCACGTCGAGCTCGCCGGACAGCGCGGCACGAATCATCGCCCGCGTGTGCTTCAGGTTCATCCGCTGTCCGACGCCGTACGGGCCGCCGGTCCAGCCGGTGTTCACGAGCCAGCACACGACGCCATGCCTGGCGATCCGCTCACCGAGCATCTTCGCATACACGGTCGGATGGAGCGGCAGGAACGGGGCGCCGAAACAGGCGGAGAAGGTTTCTTTCGGCTCCGTCACTCCCCGCTCGGTGCCGGCCACTTTCGCCGTGTACCCCGACAGGAAGTGATACATCGCCTGGTCCGGCGTCAGCCTCGCGATCGGCGGCATGACCCCGAACGCGTCGGCGGTCAGGAATACGATGTGCGACGGATGTCCCGCCATCCCCTCGGGTACGTGATTCGGGATGTAATGGATCGGGTACGACGCGCGGGTGTTCTCGGTGATCCGCTGTGAGTTGAGGTCGACCACGCCCGTTTCGGGGTGCACGTCGACGTTCTCCAGCACGGTCCCGAACATCTCGGTGGTGGCGTAGATCTCGGGCTCCCCTTCGCGCGACAGCCTGATCACTTTCGCGTAACAGCCGCCCTCGAAATTGAAGATCCCGTCGTCCGACCAGCCGTGCTCGTCGTCGCCGATGAGGCGCCGCTCGGGATCGGCCGACAGCGTCGTCTTTCCCGTCCCGGACAGCCCGAAGAACAGGGCGCAGTCGCCCTGCTTGCCGACGTTGGCGGAGCAGTGCATCGACAGCACGCCCTGCATCGGGAGCAGGTAGTTGAGGACGCTGAAGATCGACTTCTTCATCTCACCGGCGTAGCGCGTTCCGCCGATCAACACCGTCCGCTGCGCGAAGCTGATGGCGATGAACGTCCCCGAATTCGTGCCGTGCACGGCGGGATCGGCCTTGAGCTCGGGCGCGTGCAGCACCTCGAATCCCGGTTCGAACTGCGAGAGCTCGCCGTCGGCCGGCCGCAAAAACATGTTGTAGACAAACAGCGCATGCCAGGCGTTCGGCGTGATGAAGCGAATCGGCAGCCGATAATTCGGATCGGCGCCGGCGTACACGTCACGCACGAACAGCTCCTGCGTGGCGAGATGCGCCTCCACATCCTGCTTCAACCGCTCGAATTTCTCCGGCGCGATCGCTTGATTGACCTTCCCCCACCAGATCCGGTGTTCGGAGTCGGGCTCCCGTACGAGGAACTTGTCGTTCGGGCTGCGTCCGGTGTGTGGCGAGGTGACGGCGGAGAACGCCCCCGCCACCGTGACCACTCCTTCACGGCGGCGTTGCGCGTGCTCGTACAACTGCGACGGCGTCAGATTGCGGTAGACACGCTGTTCGGTCGAGATACCCATTTCGCTCTTTTACGTAGACCGCCCCTGGCGGCGGTGTTCCAGTGCGTCGACGGCCGCTATGACCGCCATATTCACGATGTCGGGGACCTCTGACAACCTTTGCAAGACATGGACCGGACGGGCCATCCCCACAAGGATCGGCCCAATCGCCTGCGCGTCTCCCAGGCGGGCGAGCAACTTATAGGCGATGTTGGCGGCGTTCAAGTCCGGAAAAATCAACACGTTAGCAGGCCCGCGCAGCTTGGTGAACGGGTACACCTGCATCAGAATCCGCTCGACGACCGCCGTATCCGCCTGCATTTCCCCGTCGACCTGCAGGTCGGGCGCACGGTCGTGCAGCAGCGACACCGCCTGTTGCACCTTCCGCGCCTCCGGGTGTTTGACCGAGCCGAAGTTCGAGAATGACAGCATCGCCACGCGGGGCTCGATACCCAGGCGTTCCACGAAGCTGGCGGTCGCGGTCGCGATCTCCGCCAGCGTCTCGGCGTCGGGGTCGATGTTGACCGTCGCGTCGGCGAAGAACAGCGTCTGCTGGCGGAAGATCATCATGTAAATGCCGCTGACGTGCTTGCGGTTGGGCTCGACCCCGATGACTTCGAGCGCGGGGCGAATCGAGTCGGGGTAGTCGACCTCTTCGCCCGCGACGAGCGCGTCGACCCGTCCCGCCCGCAGCATCAGCAGGCCATAGTAGATCGGATCCAGGACGCGCGCCTGCGCTTCGCGCAACGTCATGCCCCGGCGCTTGCGCAGCTGCCACAACACCTCGGCGAACTCCTGACGGTCGGTCGCCGTGTGCGGGTCGAGCAGGTCGATGTCCTCCAGCGTCAGCGAGCCATCGTCGGCCTGATGACGGATCGCGTCGAGATCGCCGAGCAGAATGGGGCGCGCAATGCCCTCGTCGGCGATGATGCGCGCGGCGCGCAGGATGCGCGGGTCGTCGCCCTCGGGGAAGACGATGCTCGGCGGATCCTGCTGCGCGCGGGTGATGAGGCCGCGCATCACCTGCCGTTCGGGGCCGAGCCGCGCTTCGAGCTCGGCGCGGTACTCCTCGACGTCGATGATGCGGCCGGCGACTCCCGAGGCGACGGCGGCCCAGGCGACCGCCGGCGCGACCCACAGCAGCACGCGCGGATCGAACGGCTTGGGGATGAGATAGTCCCGGCCGAATTTCAGTTTGTCGACACCGTACGCGCGGGTGACCGATTCGGGCACTTCTTCCTTGGCGAGCGCCGCGAGCGCGCGCGTCGCGGCCATCTCCATCTCGGCGTTGATCTGCTTCGCCCGGACGTCGAGCGCGCCGCGGAAGATGAACGGAAATCCCAGCACGTTGTTCACCTGGTTGGGAAAATCCGACCGGCCCGTCGCGACGATCGCGTCGGGCCGGGCTGCTTTCACCTCGTCGGGCATGATTTCCGGGGTCGGATTCGCCAGCGCGAAGACCACGGGGTCCTTGGCCATCGACCTCAGCATCTCTCCGGTCACGATGCCGCCCACCGAGAGCCCCACGAAGACGTCCGCGCCCGCCAGCGCTTCCGCGAGCGTGCGTGCCTTGGTGTCGCCCGCGAAGCGCCGCTTGAACTCGTCGATGTCCGCGCGACCCTTGTAGATCACGCCCTTGTGGTCGCACATCGTGATGTTCTCGCGGGTCGCGCCGAGCCGCACGTAGTGCTCCGCCGTCGCGATCGCCGCCGCGCCCGCGCCCGCAAACACGATCCTGATTTTGGCGATGTCTTTCTTCACGCACAGCAGCGCGTTGAGCAGCGCCGCGCCGGAAATGATCGCGGTACCGTGCTGGTCGTCGTGGAAGACGGGGATGCCCAGGGTTTGACGCAGTCGCTGCTCGATGTAGAAGCAATCGGGCGAGCGGATGTCCTCGAGGTTGATGCCGCCCACGGTCGGCTCGAGCAGCGTGCAGAAGCGAATCATGTCCTCGGGATCCTCAGACCCGACCTCGAGGTCGAACACGTCGATGTCGGCGAAGGCCTTGAACAGGATCCCTTTGCCTTCCATGACCGGCTTGCCCGCCAAGGCCCCGATGTTGCCGAGGCCGAGCACCGCGGTACCGTTCGTTACGACCGCCACGAGGTTGCCCTTGGTCGTGTAGAGGTACGCGTCTTCGGGACGCTGGGCGATGTCGAGGCAAGGCTCCGCGACGCCCGGCGTATAGGCGAGCGAGAGATCCCGCTGATCCTTGAACGGCTTGGTGGGAGTGACCTGAATTTTCCCGGGACGGCCCTGCGCGTGATAGTCGAGGGCCTCCTGGCGGCGGCTGGGCGGAGCCAAAGGGGGGGCGGGCGCTAGCGGGGCGGTGGCGCGATCGTCGGCGCGGTGTGATACAGCACCTGCGCCGTATTGCGGTCGCGATTCGTGGGTGTCTTGGTCACCGGTATACCATACATCAGATCGGTCGTCGCCGGGCTGTGGGTCAGGATGCCGAGCGTGTGCCCCAGCTCGTGCGCGGCGACCCGCTCCATACATGCCGCGACCTGCGCCTCCGTAAAGCCGGGTCGCACCCGCAGCTGCACGCGAATCGGCTCGGTCATGGTCAACGGGGGTGGGACCCCCGCCATCGGAACCGGGGCGGGACGCTGGGAGGGGGAGGGCGCGGCGGTTGAATCGATGATGTACTGCGTCAGCCCGTCGCACGCTTCGACCGCGCCGGCCGTGTCGGGCGGCACGTCGGGCGGCACGCTGTCCTGCCACAGCACGATCACATCCGCATTCGTGGAGTCCGCGACCAGCGCACCCGCGAACTCTCCGTAGAGAAACTGGGCCTCCCAGACCTGCAAGCTCGCGCGAACGAGGTCAGGCATGTTCCCGCGCGGATCGGCGAAATACCGGACGGGCAGCCGATCGGTGGGCCAATGGAAGACTTCGCCGGCAAGATCGGCCAGATACCGCGGCGTGCGGCTCGGCGTCAGAATTTCGCCGCACCCCAGGGCGAGCAGCGTGAGCAGCCAGATTCGTTTCATTGACCGATCAATCGGCCGCTCACCGTCAATGCGATACGGTGGACGGGACGTGGGCGCGGGAAACCGGTCGTGCGCAGCGACGGTGTGATGAAGCGATGCAGGTCGTAGTTGAGTGCCAGCTCGAGCCGGTGGCGGGCGCCGAACGAGGGTGCGTACGACGCGCCCAGGCCGAGCAGCGGCAAGACACCACCGCTGCCGCGCTGGAACACGCCCGACTGCGACGCCGAGTACACGAGCCCGCCGGCTCCGAGCCGGGCCGCGAGCCCCGCGTGCAGCTCGCGGCGCAGCCCCAGCGTGAAGGCGATCGCAGTGAAAGACCCAGCGTCCGCCCGAGTCCCGCTCTCGCTGCGTTTGAGCCCGGTCGGCGAAATCTCGAGCGTCGCATCCGCGGTCCACGGTCCGCGCAGCTCATCGCGTACGCTGAGGGAAATGGCGGGCGCGACGTTGGGACGCAATTCGACCGGAACGACGATCGAGTCTTTCACCAAAGCCGTGGAGTAGCGGGCACCGAGGCTCAGGCGCACGGAGACCTGGGCGACGGCCGGATGGCCTGACGGCCCGACGGCCAACAGCAGGAGGCCGGCCACGAGGGCCGTCCGGCAATCAGGCCTTCTGGCCGTCATCCCCAAAGCCGAACCTCCGCAAGATCACCGCGATGACCAGCAGCAGACCGTACATGCACACGATCAGCGGGCCGGTGGGCAGGTCTTTTGAGTAGGAAAGCCACAGGCCAAGAATAGAGGCCAACGCGCCCGTGGTCCATGCGATCAACGTGAGCCGGCGCTTGTCGGCGGTGAACAAGTTCGCTATGACCGCCGGCACGACCAGGAAGCTGAATACCATCAGGACTCCCGCAATCGGCACGGCCAGGGTGATGACGACCCCGAACGAGAGATAAAAGAGGAAGTCCCAGAGCCGAATCTTCCACCCCTGCGCTTCTGCCTGCTCCGGGTGGAAGGAGATCGTCAGGAATCGATGGCGCAGGGCGTAGTGGAACAGGCCGAGCACCGCGTAGGCGATTGCCAGCTTGATGATCGTGCCCCAGGTAACCCAGAGAAGGCTTCCCACCAGCGTCTTTTCCACCGCCTCACCGCCGCCCGGCACTCTGTTCGCCACCAGCACCGCGGCGGCCGAGGCCACGACATACACGATCCCGATGAACGCCTCCTGCGGCACTCGGCTGTTTCGATTGGAGCTTCGTGTCAATGCAAACAGGAAGGCGCCGACGGCCGTCGCGAGCAGCGCGAACGCGTACGTGGTAGGCGACTCGGGGGCAACGTGAAGCAGCAACGCGGTGAGACTCCCTAACGCCGCCATCTGCGCGAGCGAGAGATCGACGAAGATCACCTCGCGCGCGATCACGTGTAATCCGAGGTACGACAGCATCGCCACCAGGATCATGCATGCCATGAACGGCGGCAGCATCAATTGAAAGCCGCTCACGGGACCCCCGCCGCGCCGAACGCGCGCGCAAGCTCCGTGACCCAGAGATCGACGAGCTCGAAGTAGGTTTCCGGCCCACCCCTGCCGCCGGTGTTGGACGGCACGATCACCGCCTTCGCTCCGGTCCGCTGCGCCACCTCGAGCACCTGATTGCGATCGTAATAGTTGGTCGAGAGCAGCACGGGCACGCGACGATTCTTCATCTCGGTGATGATCTCCTGCACGTGCCGCGGCGTGGGCGGGATTCCTGGTTTGGGCTCGATGTAGTCGAAGCAGCTCACCTGGAACTCGCGCGAGAAATAGTCCCACTCCTTGTGGTAGCACGCGACGATCTTGCCGCGGAACGGCAGGCCCTGCTTGAGCCAGCCGCCGAGGCGATTCAGCAGGGGCGCGCCCTGATACTGCTGCTGGCCGAGGAAGGTGAAGAGCTTGCCCTGTCGATCGAGGTCGGCCAGCGTTTCTCCCCCGATCAGCTGCACGAGCTCTTCACCGAACAGCGCGCGGTAGACGCGATCCTCGAACCCTTTTTCGCGCGTCGTAAAGTAGTCGGCGTTCTGCGGGGAGACTCGGTTCAGGCCGCGCAGGATGTTGCGCGCGATGAGCACCGCGTTGAGGGGATCGGTCCAGATGTGGGGATTGCCGTAAACGTGAATGTCGCCCTGGGAGCGCGACACGTTCGCCGGGATGTCGAGCAGCGGCAATCCCTGATAGGCGGCCACATAGCCGGCGCCGCCTTCGACGATGCGGGGGTTGTTCGCTTTGTCGAGCAACGCCGGTACCCAGAGCTCGAGATCGAGCCCGGTCGTGACGAACAGATCGGCCTGCGCCAGCATCGGCACGAAGCTGGGCTTGGGCTGGACGTAATGCGGATTCTCGTCGCCGACGGCAATCGAGCTGACGCGCCCCCGCTCGCCCACGATCTCGCGGGCGATCGAGGCGTAGGTCGTCAGTGACGTGACGACTTTGACTGGCGCGGACTGTGGCGGCGAACCGTCACCGGCGCGCACAGCCAGCAGCAATGAAATCAGTGTCGCGAGCATGTCAGTACGTCTCGTGTTTGTGTGGTCCAATGGCCCAGACCGCCTGCAGCGCGATCAGGTGATCGGCGGGCGTGTTGCCGACGCGCCGCCACTGGTACTGCGCGCGGAGCATGACCCACTCGCTCTGCCAGAGGGTGAGCGAAGGGACGATCTGTCTGGTGATGATGCCCGAATCCGGCGATTCGACGTAGTCGTAGCGCGCGCCGAGGATGAACCGGCGGTTGAGCCGATAGGTAGAGCTCACATACGCGCCGAGCCTGGTCGGCCCGGAGCCCGCGACTTGACGCTTCAGGCCGAACAGCTCGCCGCGCACCGTCCATTCGCGATATTGCGCCCGGGCGGGCGGGCGCCAGGTCAGCCGGAATTCGGCTCCGCCCACGCTCGTACGGAGCGACGAATCAGGCTCGGTGCCGTAGAGCGCGGTTGCCCCGATCTGCATGTACGTGGAGCGATTCAGCTGCCAGAAGTTCAGCAGGTGGGCGAGGTATGTCGGGCGTCCGCCGTTGCCGAACAGCTCGTCGCTCGAGCTGCGCGTGACCTGCGCGCTGAGCTCATGCGTCCCCAATCCGCCGAACGCGCGATACAGGGAGATCCCGGTTCCCGCGAGCCCGTCCTCTCCGAGGTACGTCGTGAGCGCGAGCGGATACTCGGTTTCGGGCAGCGCGTGCAGGTGCCAGCGATTCAGCTCGCCGAACTGCTGCCGGAACTTGCCTACGTCGAGTCGCAGCCGTCCCGGGAGCCCGGTCCAGTACGCGTAGCCTTCCTCGAGACTCACCTCGCCGTTCTCGATGCTGACGAAGATCTTGGTGTGCGAGTAGGGATCGAGTGCCGACTGAAACGCGATCTCGAACTCGCGCGGATCGAAATTGTCCCGCTGCACGCCGCGGCCGGCGGCATAGGCGCGCACGTCGCCGGTGGCGCCGATCTCGGGATTGAGCTGCGACTGGTTGCGCTCGCG
>DASSUS010000118.1:0-10332 GCA_035706765.1 Gemmatimonadales bacterium | reverse complement strand
GCGCCAGGCGACCGTCGTCAGCAGGTTGTTCTTCGATGGTGTGGGCTTCGTGCCCGTGTTCATCAGCATGAAGCAGCCCGTGCCGTAAGTGTTCTTCACCATTCCCGGCTGGGTGCACGCCTGGCCGAACAGCGCCGCCTGCTGATCGCCCGCGATGCCGGCGATCGGGATCGAGCCGCCCAGCAGGGTGCTGTGGCCGTAGACCTCGCTCGACGACTTCACCTCGGGCAGCACCGAGCGCGGCACCCCCAGCATGCGCAGCAGCTCGTCGTCCCAGTCGCCCCTCAGGTTGAACAGCATCGTCCTGGACGCGTTGCTCACGTCGGTCACGTGCACTCGGCCGCCGGTGAGATTCCACACGAGCCACGAGTCGATCGTGCCGAACGCAAGCCGGCCCGCTTTCGCTTTCGCCTTGGCCCCGGGGACGTTCTTGAGCAGCCATTCGAGCTTTGTGCCCGAGAAATAGGCGTCCACCACGAGGCCGCTCTTGCGCTTGATCGTGTTGGCGAGGCCGCGCGCCTTGAGTTGATCGCAGCGCGCGGCGGTGCGCCGGTCCTGCCACACGATCGCGTTGTGAATCGGCGCCCCCGTGTCGCGGTCCCACACGACCGCCGTCTCGCGCTGATTCGTGATCCCGATGGCGGCGATGTCGGACGCGCTCAGCCCCGCCTTCGCGAGCGCTTGCTGCGCGGTGTGGAGCTGCGTGGCCCAGATCTCGTTCGCGTCATGCTCCACCCAGCCGGGCTTCGGAAAGATTTGGCGGAACTCCTTCTGCGCCGTGGCGACGACGTTCCCGCCGTGATCGAACACGATCGCCCGCGAGCTCGTGGTCCCCTGGTCCAGGGCGAGAATGCATTTCATGCCGGCCACCACAGCTTATAGAGGAAGGCGGCGATCAACCCGCCGATGATCGGGGCGACGACGGGAATCCAGGCATAGCCCCAGTCGGAGTGGCCCTTGCCGCGGATCGGCAGCACCGCGTGCGCGATGCGTGGACCGAGATCGCGCGCCGGATTGATCGCGTAGCCCGTGGGGCCGCCGAGCGAGAGGCCGATTGCCCAGACGATGATGCCGACGAGCGCGGGGCCGAGGCCGACGTTCCAGCCGTAATCGGGATTCAGGTTTTTCGGCGTGAGAATCGCGAGCACGCCGAGCACGAGCACGGCGGTGCCGATGACCTCGGTGATGATGTTCGACACGGGATTCCGGATGGCCGGGCCGGTGCAGAACACCGCCAGCTTCGCCGCGGGATCGGCCGTTTCTCCCCAATGCGGCAAGTAGGCGAGCCAGACGATCGCGCCGCCGAGGAACGCGCCCAGCAGTTGGGCGCCGACATACCCGGGGACGGATGCCCACGCGAACTTCCCAATCGACGCGAGACCGATCGTGACGGCGGGATTCAAGTGCGCGCCGCTGAAGGTGCCGACGGCGTATACGGCGACGGTGACCCCAAACGCCCACCCCGCGGTGATCACGATCCAGCCGGAGTTTTGGCCTTTGGTCTTGTTCAGCACCACGTTGGCCACGACGCCGTCGCCCAGGATGATGAGCAGCATCGTGCCGAGCACTTCCGCGAGAAATGGGGACATGAGGCGGCGAAGCTACTTCGTCGCGATACGAGTCGCCAGCACGGCGACCGGATCTAACTCCGGGCAGGTCCGGACTCAGGCCTGGGTTCGGGCGCGAGTCCGCCGGGGATGATGCTTTTGGGACCGTACTTGTCGCGGACCCGGTCGATCGCGCGCGCGAGGCCCCGGTCCCGCTCGGTTTCGCTGGAGCCAAGCAGCGCCATTTGATCTTCGTCATGCGCTTTGGTCAGTCCGGAGAGCCGCACGCCCACAAGCCGGGCCGGCACCGCCCGGGCCTGGCGCAACTTGTGCAGCAGCTCGTGTGCGACACGCAGGATCACGCGATCCGAGACGACAGGCTCGGGAAGGGTGCGTTGCGTGGCGCGAGTCGTGAAGTCCCAGTCGCGCAGCCGCACCGCGATGGTCCGCGCGGTGAGCCCGTCAGCGCGCATGTCGGCGGCGGCGCGGGTCACCAATCGCAATAATTCGCGCTCGATCTCCTCGTCGGTATGGAGATCCTTGCCGAAAGTCTCATCCCGGCTGATTCCCTTGTTCATCGTACGGTGCGCGACCGCGTCGTCGTCGACGCCGTGGACGCGATTCCAGAGCCAGGCGGCTTCGCGCTTGCTCAGCCCCGCCGCGGCCTCGAGCCTCGTCCGATCGAGCCGCAGGACGTCTTCGACCCGGACCAGTCCCTGTTTCGCGAGCCGCGCCTGGAGCTTCGGGCCAACCATGGGGATGTCGGCGAGCGCGCAGGTGCGAAGAAATGCCGCCTCGGCCCCGGGCGCGATGATCACCACGCCCTCACCGCCGCTGCTCGGCTTGGCGCGATCGACCGCCATTTTCGCGATCAGCTTGTTCGTGCCGCCGCCGATCGACAGGGTGAGGCCGGTCGCGGCGCGCACGCGATCCCGGATTCGCTGCGCCGTCGTAGCCAGCGGCTCGCCGTGGTAGATCCCTTCGGTGCCCGTCATGTCCAGATACCACTCGTCGACGCTCGCCCCTTCCACGACGGGCGTGAATTCTTGCAGCACCGATCGGATCTCGCGGCTCTTTTCCCAGCACTGCTTGAAGGGCACCGGGACACAGGTGGCGGCGGGGCACAAGCGGAGAGCGCGGGCGATCGGCATGGCGGAGCGGACGCCGAACTTGCGGACTTCGTAGGAAGCGGAGCAGACGACGCCGCGGCTCTCGCGCGAGCCGCCGACGATCAGCAGTTTGGCCTTGCCCGCGCCTTCCGGATCGATTGCACGCGCGACGGCGACATAAAACGCGTCAGCATCGGCCAGCAGAATTCGTTGCATAGCTGCTCGGTTCGGGGTCCCGCTCGGGTGACATATCAACAGTCATTGTTATGTCCGTTGTCATAACAACAGTCGTTGATATGTCGGTCGTCATAACAACAGTCGTTGATATGTCAGTCGTCATAACAACACTCATTGATATGTCAGTCGTCATAACAACAGTCATTGATATGTTCGTGGTGGGGACCCCCGTCCCGAACATATCCCGAAGTTCAGAGGGGTGCAACGATGCAGGTTCGACCCGCCGACCCAAAGGACGTCGACCCGCTCGCCGCCATATGGCACGAGGCCTGGCACGAGACGCATGCCCGGCTCGTGCCGCGCGCGCTCACTGAGCAGCGCACGCTGGAGAGTCTTCGCGCCCGCCTGATCGCGGCGCTCACGAGCGTGCGCGTCGTCGGCGACGTCGGGGCGCCGCTCGGCTTCTGCATCGCCAAGGATGACGAGCTATATCAGCTGTTCGTGGCGCCGGCGGCCCGCGGCTCCGGCGCCGCCGTCGCGTTGCTCGCCGACGGGGAAGCGCGGCTCGCGGCCAATGGCGTGCTCACCGCATGGCTCGCGTGCGCGATCGGGAACGAGCGGGCGGCACGCTTCTACGAGAAGCATGGCTGGCGGCGTATCGGTACGATGGTGAATCACGCCGAGACCTCGAACGGGACGTTCCCGCTCGAGGTTTGGCGGTATGAGAAAGTGCTGCAGCGCTAGCCTTCTTTCGCTAGCCCCACACCGAGGCCTTTTTGGCCCACGGCGTAGTCTGGTAGCGTTGCTTGAACGCCCGCGCCGTCTGTTGCAGGGGGCCTGGATCACCCGTCGCCTTGTAACGACTGACACCGACCCAGTAAAGAGCCTCCGCCGCCGCTTCGGTATTCGGGAGTTGATCCACGATCTCCTGGTAGCGCCGCTCCGCGTCCCCCCATTGCTGATGGTCGAACGCGATCCGCGCCCGGCCGAGCATGAGCTGCCCCAGCAGGTCGTCCGCCGGAAGGAATCCTTCTATGCGATGGTGCTCGACGCCGTCCTCGTCCAGCACGAGGATCGTGGGCGTCCAGGGAGCTTCGTATTTCTGACTGTACTTCGCGTAATCGTCGGGATTCTGCTTCACGTGCACGCGCGCGGCGAGAAAGTTCTCGTTCACGAAACGGGCCACACGCTCATCCGGCCACACCTCGGCATCCAGCCGAGCGCAGCCACTTCACATCGGTGCGGCGCTGAAATCCAGCAGGACAGGCTTGCGCTGCTGCTTCGCTTCTTTGAAGACCTGATCCACATCGTAACGGAAGTCGATTTTCATGGCCTCTCCAGTGTCTTCTTTACTACCCTGATTCGCGTAATATTCCCGCCACTATGGGAAAAGGCACAATCGGCATCCTGACGGGCGGCGGTGACGTCCCCGGGCTTAATCCTGCGATTCGCTCCATCACCATCCGCGCGCTCCGGGACGGATACAAAGTCGTCGGCATTCGCCACGGCTGGGCCGGGCTCGTCGACTACTCGCGCGACAAGGGCGCCGACAACGCGGACTGCGTGCTGCCGCTGACCGAAGCGATCGTCAATCGGGCGGGCCGCACCGGCGGCACATTCCTCCACACATCACGCACGCGGCCCAGTCATCTCCCCAAAGAGCGCGTGCCCGCGCATCTCGCGAGCAGCTACACCGAAAAGATCAACGACACGACCAAGGACGTGCTCAAGAACCTCGAGCACATCGGCATCGACGTCCTGATTCCCATCGGCGGCGACGATACGCTGAGCTACGGCAAGCGCCTGAACGATGAAGGCGTGAACGTGGTCGCGATCCCGAAGACGATGGACAACGACGTCTACGGAACCGACTATTGCATCGGCTTCAGCACCTGCGTCACCCGCACGATCGAGCTGACCCACCGGCTGCGCACATCGGCGGGCTCGCACGAGCGCTTTCTCGTGATCGAAGTATTCGGACGCTACGCCGGGTTCACGGCCCTGCTCCCGACGATGGCCGGCGCCGCCGATCGCTGCGTGATCCCGGAATACCCGGTTGAAGTCGACCACCTGGCCGAGCTCCTCACGATGGACCGCAACCGCAACCCGAGCCGCTACTCCGTGGTGCTCGTGTCGGAAGGGTCCACGTTGACGGCCCACGAAGGGATGAGCTTCGAGGGCGAGGAAACCGACATGTACGGCCACCGTAAGCTCGGCGGCATCGGCGACCGCATCGGCGCGGCGCTGAAGGATGCGTCCGCCAAGTACAACAACGGCCGCAAGATCGACGTCGTAAACCAGCGGCTCGGCTACCTGGTCCGGTCCGGAGATCCCGACGCGCTCGATTCCATCGTGCCGATGGCGTTCGGCAATCTCGCGCTCGATCTCGTCAACAAGAAGGAATACGGGCGGCTCGTCAGCATTCACCGCGGCTTTTACGACAGCGTGCCGCTCGCGAGCGTCACCTCGGAAAAAAAGGTGGTCGACGTCTCGAAGTACTACAACACCGAGCGGCTGAGGCCGATCTACAAGTTCGACGGCGCGCCGCTCTTCATCATGACGAGCGACGATCGGCGCAAAGCACCACGGGACTAGCGGTTAGCCGCGGGTGTAATGGTTCGCGGTCTCATGCGTCAGCAGGTATGAACAGCAGCTCACACATACCCTGACCGGAGGTCGTCATGACGCAGCAAAACGAGACATGTGCCTGTGGATGCGGCTGTAGCGCCGCGTGCGATTGCGCGCCGCCCTGCAACTGCGCCGCAAAGAAGTAAGTCCCACACCTCGCCGCGGGGCCCCGCTCGTCCGGGGCCCCGTAAATTCCACCCAATGACGCATAGCTCCGTGGCCCCTGACGTCCTGAACGTACTGGTCGACAACCACCGGCGATTCCTCTCTTTTCTCGAGCGGCGCGTCGGCTCGCGCGACGCGGCGGAAGACATCCTCCAGGAAGCGTTCGTTCGCGGGCTGGAGCGCGCGGACACGATCCGTGACGAAGGCGCGGTGATTCCCTGGTTCTACCGGCTGCTCCGCAACGCTGTTACCGATTACTATCGCCGCGCGGGCGCCGAAAATCGCGCCCTGGCCGAGTATGCCGTCGGCGACGATGGAACGGTGTCGCTGGACGAGGAATGGGAAAAGCAGGTGTGCGAGTGCGTCACAGGACTCGTCGGCACGCTCAAGCCGGAATACGCGGCCGTGATCAAACGGGTCGATCTGGACGGCGTCGCGGTCGCGGAATTCGCGCGTGAGAACGGGATCACGGCCAACAACGCGGGCGTGCGCCTGCATCGCGCGCACGAAGCGCTGCGTCGCCAACTGGCGCTGAGCTGCAGCACCTGCGCGGCGCACGGTTGTCTCGATTGTCACTGCGGCTCGCCGCAGCACGGTACTAAAGGAGAAGCGGTCAATGACGGCGCATGACGATCCCCACGGGCATCACCACCACGGCCATCAGCATGGCCATCGGCACCACGGAGAGGTCGAGCATAAGCCGGCCGCGGATGCCGAAGTCGCCTACCAGCAAGCGTATGCCGCGGCGCAGCCCGATCCCGGTCGCGACGTCATCCCGGTCGAGCTCGAGGCGCGCGAGATCGAGTGGAGCTTCACTCCCGGCGCTACAGTCCGCGCGTGGGGATATAACGGACAGATCCCCGGTCCCGTCATCGAAGGGCGCGTGGGCGACGTGCTGGAAGTGCGCTTCACCAATCGACTGAAAGAATCGACGAACATCCACTGGCACGGGCTGCGCGTGCCCGCGGCCATGGACGGCACCGAGATGGTCCAGCAGCTCGTTGCGCCCGGCGCAACGTTCGTCTACCGCTTTCGACTGCCCGATGCCGGCACGTTCTGGTATCACCCGCACAGCAACGAGACCGTGCAGCTCGAGATGGGGTTGTACGGCGCGCTGATCGTGCGCGGCGACGACGAGCCGCAGCTCGACGCCGAGCGCGTGCTCGTGCTGGACGACGTCCGACTCGATGCCACGGGACAGATCGCCAAGCTGGGTGGTTTCGTCGAGCACCACGACGGACGCGAAGGCGATACGCGCCTCGTGAACGGCCGCGCGGAGCCGGTGCTCGAGATCGCGGCCGGGCAAGTGGAGCGCTGGCGCCTCATCAATGCCTCGAGCGCCCGCTACATCCGGCTATCGATCGGCGGAACGCCGTTCAAGCTCATCGGGACCGACGGCGGGTTGATCGAAGCCCCGCTCCCGATGACCGAGATTTTGGTGGCGACCGCCGACCGGGTGGAGATCGCGGTCGGCCCGTTCGAGGAAGGGCAGGAGCTCGCGATCGAGGCGCTGCAGTACAAGCGCATGACCATCCGCCAGCGAAAGACTGAGCGATTCGCGACGCTCAGAGTCGGCCCGGCCAAACCTTCGCGCGCCGTTCTCCCGAGCCGGCTGCGCCGGATCGAGCCGCTCGCTCCTCCCGACGCCGCTCCGAATCGCAAGGTGACACTCGGCGTGAAGCCCAGTCTGCGCCGGATTTTCGACTTCGTCATCAACAAGCAGCGCCATCACCAGGACGAGCCGGTGAAGGCCGGCGAGCTGCAGGTGTGGGACATCAAGAACGGCACCCTCATGGATCATCCGTTCCACCTGCACGGGTTTTTCTTCCAGGTCCTTTCGGTAAACGGCACGCCGCCGCCGTTCCGCTCGTGGGAAGACGTCGTCAACGTGCCGCCGCGCGCCACGGTGCGGATTGCCTGGATGCCCGATGACCGTCCGGGCAGCTGGATGTACCACTGCCACATCCTGGAGCACCACGCATCGGGGATGATGGGGCATTTCGACGTCGTCGCCTGAGCGGTCTCACCCGGGCTTAGCTCGCCCGGGCCCGGGCTGAGGAACGGGTTCCACAACGACGTGTACGCCGCTGCAACAGCGATTACTCACTCAGAGAGGCGTGTATGACAGCGGCAACTGGAAGGCTGGACGTCCCCGGCTACACGGGGGATTGGACCTTTGGGATTCAGTGGCGCGCCGTATTCGCGGCAGCGATCGTCGGGTTCGCCGTCACCCTGATTATGGCGACGTTGGGTGCGGCCATCGGCCTCACCGCCGGAGACGCCGCGGACGGCGGGAACGCGAAGGCGTTCGGCATCGGCGCCGGCATCTGGTGGTTGATTACGGTCGCCGTTGCGGGCATCGCGTCAGGGCGCGTGCTCGCGGCCACGGCGCACCGGGACCCCGAGTATCGGCCGGCGATTTACGGGACGCTGGCCTGGGCCACGGGCGTGATCATTCTGCTGTTCCTGCTCGCCAACGGGATCGGCAACATGGTCGGCGGCCTCGGCGCGGGTATGGGTGCCGCGGCGAGCTCCCATCAGATGGGCAACGTCTCTCCCGCGGATTCCGCGCGTGCCGTCCAAACCGCGACCGACGTCGGCAAGGGAGCGGCGTGGGGACTGCTGATTTCGCAGATCGTGGGCCTCGTGGCGACGATCGCGTCGGCGGGCCGGCGCCCCCGCGCCGTGACGCGGACCGAGGAGCACACGACCAGGGGCCGCAGCAGCACGCTGTAACCGATCATGGATTGCGCGCGTCCTGAGCCGTCGTAGGTTCAGGCGCGCATGGTGCTCAACGTCGGGCTCGTGGGGTTCGGATTCGCCGGGAAGGTGTTTCACGCCCCGGTCATTCGCGCCGTCGAGGGACTGCGGCTCTCTGCCATCGTGCAGCGCCGCGGTCCCCTCCCATCCGATCCCGCGTATCGTGACGTGGAATTCGTCCGCAGTGTCGACGACCTGCTGAAGCGCGCGGTCGATCTCGTGGTAGTTGCGACTCCCAATCCATCCCATCATCCTATCGCGAAGCAGTGCCTCCTCGCGGGACGCCACGTCGTCGTGGACAAGCCATTCACGACCACGATGGCCGAAGCGGAGGACCTGGTCGAGACGGCGGCGCGACAACGGCGTGTCATTTCCGTATACCAGGACCGCCGTTACACCGGGGACTTCGCGACCGTCCAGAAGGTGATTCGCGACGGCGCCGTGGGGCGAGTCGTGAGCTACGAGTCGCACTTCGACCGCTTCCGCCCGGAGCGCAAGCCGAATGCGTGGCGCGAAGACAATCTTCCCGGCTCGGGCGTGTGGTTCGACATCGGACCGCACCTGCTCGATCAGGCGCTGCTCCTGTTCGGCATCCCGGAAGCGATCGGCGCGGACATTCGCGTGGAGCGTGAGGTCGCGGTGGTCGATGATGCATTCGACGTCACTTTGCACTATGCGCGCACCCGCGCGCTGCTGCGCGCGTCCATGCTGGCGCACCCGGTCGGCCCCACATGGACGGTGCGCGGAACCGAGGCCACGTTCATCAAATACGGCATGGATCCACAGGAGGCGGCACTGAAAGAGGGGCGCTCGCCCAACGAACCCGACTGGGACGCGGAACCCACGGAGCTTTACGGCAAGCTCGTGACGACCGAGGGCGCGCGTCCGGTGCCGACGTTGCGCTCGAGCTTCACGTGCTACTACGAAAACATCCGCGATGTCCTGCTCGGGAAGGGGTCGCTCGCCGTCACACCGGAATGGTCGCTGGACGTGATGCGGGGCCTGTTGTTGGCGCTCGACAGCAGCCGCCAGCGCCGGATCCTGGAGTGGGCCCAATGAGCAAAGCCTGGCGTCTCGTGGCCACGGGGGGGCTCGTGGCCGGAACGTTCGACATCGTCTACGCCTGCGTCTTCTGGGCGATCAAGCGCGGCGTCGCGCCGCAGCGAATTCTTCAACGCGTGGCGTCCGGCTGGCTGGGCGACGCGAGCCTGACCGGCGGCTGGCCTACCGCCGCGCTCGGCTTCGCCACGCAGTATTTCATCGCGCTCTCGATGGCGGTCGCCTACTATCTCGCGGCACGGCGCTGGCCGGCGCTGTGGGAACGGGCCGCGGCGTGCGGCGCGGCCTACGGCCTGTTGCTGTACGGAATCATGAACTACGTCGTGGTGCCGCTGTCGGCCGCGGGCCCCGGTTCGAAGGATCCGCTCTGGGTCGGCATGAGTATCGTGGTCCACATGCTGTTGATCGGCCTGCCCATCGCCCTGTTCGCGCGGCGCGCGATTCTGTCCGAGCTGCGCAGTCCCGCGCCGGTCTCCGAGCATGTCTAGTCGTCCCTACCTGCTCAGCGAGCAGACGTGGAAGACCGTGCGCGAAACGCGCTACGACGTCGCGGTCCTCCCCTGGGGCGCCACCGAGGCGCACAATTTCCATCTGCCCTACGGCACCGACAACATCGAGACCGAGGCGATCGCGGCGCGCGCCGCCGATCGCGCCTGGGGCCAGGGCGCAAAGGTGATTGTGCTGCCCATCGTGCCGGTCGGCGTGCAGACCGGCCAGCTCGACATTCCGCTCTGCGTCAACCTGAATCCCAGCACGCAGGCGCTCGTGTTGCGCGACGTCGCGGCGGCCCTCGCGGGGCAGGGAATCGCGAAACTGGTCGTCTTGAACGGGCACGGCGGCAACGATTTTCGGCAGATGATCCGCGAGATTCAGCCGCAGGTGTCGCT
>DASSUS010000117.1:0-30065 GCA_035706765.1 Gemmatimonadales bacterium | reverse complement strand
ACGATCAGGAACGCCGCCTGGTCGCACGGCAACGTCGTCCTGCTCGGCGACGCGGCGCACACGGCGCACTTCTCGGTGGGCTCGGGAACGAAGCTCGCGATCGAGGACGCCATCGCGCTCGCGGGCGCGCTGCGGCGGCACACCGACGTCCGCACCGCGTTGACCGAGTACGAGGCCGAGCGGCGGCCGGCGGTCGAGAGTTTGCAGCGCGCCGCGCAGGTGAGCCTGCAGTGGTTCGAGGATACCGAGCGCTACATGCGGATGGAGCCGCTGCAATTCGCGTTCAATCTGCTGACGCGCAGCCTCCGCATCACCCACACCAATCTGAAAGTCCGGGACCCACAGTTTGTCGAGCGGGTGGACACGTGGTACGCCGAGCGGTCACTCAAACAGGCAAACGCCGCACGCCCCACGCCCCACGCCCCTCCCCCCATGTTCACGCCGTTCAAACTGCGCGACCTCGTGTTGAGCAATCGCGTCGTGGTGAGTCCCATGTGCCAGTACGTCGCGGCCGACGGTATGCCCAGCGACTGGCATCTCGTGCATTTGGGGAGCCGCGCGATCGGCGGCGCCGGACTCGTGTTCTCAGAGATGACGGACGTGTCGCGCGAAGGGCGGATCTCGCCGGGATGTACGGGGATGTACCAGCCGGAGCACGTCGGAGCCTGGAGGCGCATCGTCGATTTCGTGCATGTCCACAGCGACGCGAAGATCGCGATCCAGCTCGGCCACGCGGGCCGCAAGGCATCGACCCAGCGGATGTGGGAGGGAATGGACGAGCCGCTGCGCGAGGGCAACTGGCCGATCATTTCCGCTTCGCCCCTGCCCTACTTCCCCCACAGCCAGGTGCCCAGGGAGATGACCCGCGCCGACATGGACGAGGTCAAGCGCGATTTCGTACGCGCGGCCGGGATGTCGGACGAAGCCGGGTTCGATCTGCTCGAGCTGCACATGGCGCACGGCTATCTGCTGGCGAGCTTCATCTCGCCGCTTACGAACCAGCGCACCGACCGGTACGGCGGATCGCTCGAAAATCGGATGCGGTTCCCGCTCGAGGTGTTCGATGCCGTCCGGGAGGTGTGGCCGGCTCACAAGCCGATGTCGGTCCGGATCTCGGCGGTAGACTGGGCGCCGGGCGGGATGCAGCCCTCCGATTCGGTCGAAGTAGCCCGGCTGCTCAAGGCGCACAGGTGCGACATCACCGATGTGTCGGCCGGTCAGACGGTGGCGGACGCGAAGCCGGTGTACGGCCGCCAGTTTCAGACGCCGTTCGCCGATCGGATTCGCCACGAAGTCGGGATTGCGACCATGGCGGTCGGCAATATTTCGTCCTACCAGGACGTCAACACGATTCTCGCGGCGGGCCGGGCGGATTTGTGCGTGCTGGCGCGGGCGCATCTGTGGGATCCATACTGGACGCGCCATGCCGCCTACGAGCAAGGCTATCCGCTGCCCTGGCCCGATCCGTACGCGACGCTCAACAAGTACAAGCCGAGGATGAGCTGATGGCCGTCACGTACTCGAGTTATCTGCAGCTCGACAAGCTCTTGGCGCTACAGCATCCGCGGCCCGGCGAGCTCGAGCACGACGAGACGTTGTTCGTCATCATCCACCAGATCTACGAGCTCTGGTTCAAGGAAGTGCTGCACGAGCTCGACTATCTGATGCGGATGCTGCGCGCCAACGACACCCCGCTCGCGGCGGCAACGCTGAAACGAATCCTCACCATCCTCAAGACGTTGGTTGCGCAAATCGACGTGCTCGAGACGATGACCCCGCTCAACTTCCTGACCTTCCGCGACCGGCTCGAATCGGGGAGCGGGTTTCAGTCGCATCAGTTTCGCGCGATCGAGTTCGTGCTCGGCAAGAAGGGGCGGCCGTCGTTCGAGCGCTATCCCGAGGGAAGCCCCAACCGCAAGCTGGTGGAGGAGCGGTTCGCGCAGCCGACGTTGTGGGATGCGTTCTTGGCCTATTTGGCCGCGAACCAATACCCAGTACCTGAGAGCCTGCTCCGGCGAGACGTGACTCTGCCGCTCGAGCCATCGCCCGAAGTCCAGAAGATCCTGATCGATGTTTACCGCCAGAATCCGACGGTGGCCTCGATCGCCGAGCGGTTGGTGGACCTCGACGAGGGATTCCAGGAGTGGCGGTATCGGCACGTGAAGATGGTGCAGCGCACGATTGGCACGAAGATGGGAACGGGCGGGTCGATGGGCGCGGAGTATCTGATGAAGACGCTGAATCAGCCCGCGTTCCCCGATCTCTGGGCGATTCGCTCCGAGTTGTGATCAATCCCGAAGAGTTAGCCAAGCACTACAGCCGCTTTCGCGTCACGGAGCGTATCCTCCTCACCGGCCACTCGCATCAGGCATGGCCGGACGTTGCCTTCGAAGCACAGCAACAAGCGTGGCTGGATACGGCCGAGCACGTCGACGACGTGTGGGACCTCGCCTTCAAGAAAGCCGACGCGGTGCGGCGCGGATACGCTCGTCTGTTGGAAGACGCCCCCGATCGGATCGCGCTTGGCGCGAACACGCACGAGCTGGTCGTGCGATTTCTCTCGGCGCTCGACCTTCGCAAGCGCCGCCGGCTGATCACGACGGACGCGGAGTTCCACACGATCCGGCGCCAGCTCGACCGGCTCTCCGAAGAAGGCTTCGAGATCGTGAAAGTGGCGGCTGTGCCCGCGGCCACCCTCGCCGAGCGCGCGGCGCGAGCGGTCGACGATCGGACGGCGGCCGTGCTGGTCTCGGCGGTGCTCTACACGAACGCGCACATCGTGCCGAACCTCACAAGCTTGCTGGCCGCGTGCGCGCGTGCCGGCGCCGAGCTGCTCGTCGATGCCTATCACGCGCTCAACGTCGTGCCGTTTTCTCTCGAGAAGGAACGTCTGGACGGCGCGTACGTCGTGGGAGGGGGTTACAAATATTGCCAGCTCGGCGGCGGCAACGCGTTTCTCCGGACGCCGGCCGATACGCGGCTACGCCCAGTGATCACGGGGTGGTTCAGCGAGTTCACCGACTTGACCAGGCGGCCGAGCGGGACGGTCGAGTACGGAATCGGCCCGGCCCGGTTCGCCGGCGCGACCTACGACTACACGAGTCATTATCGAGCGGCGGCGGTGTTCGAGTTCTTCGAGGACCAGAAACTCACGCCCGAGCGGCTGCGCGAGGTGAGCCAACATCAGGTCGGAACGCTCGCCCGCGGCCTCGGACTCGAGCCGGCCGTCCCCATCAGCGAGCTGGCGGGGTTTCTCGCGATCTCCGTGTCGAATCCGGGGGCGATCCAGGCGGCGCTTCGGGCGCAGAATGTGTGGACCGATTATCGGGGCGATACGCTGCGGCTGGGGCCGGCTCCATACGTCTCGGACGCGCAGCTCCAGGAGGCCGCGCGGCTGCTCAGCGCTTCGCTGCGAAGAAATCCCTGATCAGCTCCGCGCACTGCTCCGCCTCCACGCCGCCCTTCACCTCGACGCGATGATTCAAACGCGGGTGCCTGACCAGGTCTCCTAGCGAGCCGCACATCCCGGCCTTCTCGTCGTAGGCGCCGAATACCAGCTTCCCTACTTTCGCGAGCACAATCGCACCGGCACACTGCGCGCATGGCTCGATCGTCACGTACAGCGTGCAGTCGGTGAGCCGGTTCGTGCCCAGCCGTTCCAGGGCGCGCGCGATGGCCAGGAACTCCGCATGCAGCGTGGGATTGTTGCGGGCCACGGTCTCGTTGTGAGCCTCCGCCACGACCTCATCGTTGCGCATGATGACGGCGCCGATCGGCACCTCATCGCGCGCCGCGGCACGGCGCGCCTGCTCGAGCGCGAGCGACATCCCTCGGTCCATGGCGTGTAAGATAGTGCGCGATCAGATATCTTTGGCGCTCATGTCGAAAGTCTTCTGGATCATCGGCGCGATCGTCCTCCTGAGCTGCCGGGCAGGCGCGCCGGGAGGCGGATTTCAGGAACGCGCGCGCGAGGCGGGCATCGCGTTTCAGATGCACTTCCTCCCCAAGGAGCAGGGCGAAACCTTCCACATCAACCTCTACGACCACGGCGCCGGACTGGCCGTCGCCGACTTCGACAACGACGGCCACGAAGACATCTACTTTCTGAATCAGGTCGGACCCAACGCCCTGTACCGCAACACGGGGAACGGCTCATTCGTCGACGTCACCGCCAAGGCCGGCGTGGCGCTCGGCGACCGGGTCTGCGTGGGCGCGAGCTTCGCCGACTACGACAACGACGGCTGGGCGGACCTGTTCGTCACCAGCACGCGCGGCGGCAACGTGCTGTTCCACAACAAGGGCGACGGCACCTTCAGCGACGTCACCGCGGCCGCGGGACTCGAGCGCACGGGCCATTTTCAAACCCCGCTGTTCTTCGACTACGACAACGACGGCAAGCTCGATCTCTTTCTGACCAACACCGGCGCGTGGACCACCGACGTCTACGATTCCGCGACGCACGCCTATATCGGCAAGCCGGACCTCGGCACGCTGATGACGACCGCGAAAGAGTACAACGTCCTCTACCGCAACAACGGCGACGGCACATTCAGCGACGTGACCGACCGCGCCGGTCTGCGCGGCCGCGGCTGGGCGGGCGACGCCGCCGTGTTCGACTACGACCAGGATGGTTTCCTCGACGTCTTCGTGGCCGACATGTTCGGCCGCGGCCAGCTCTACCGCAACAGCGGTCGCGGCACGTTTACGGACGTCACCGCACAGACGCTCGGCGCCACTCCCTATGGAGCCGTTGGAACGAAAGCGTTGGACTACGACGGCGACGGCCGGCTCGACCTGCTGGTCGTCGACATGCACTCGGACATGTGGACCGGACTCGACTACCGCCACGCCTCCCACGATCTCGCGACGCAGGCGCAGCATCGCCGCTACCGCTCCCCGCTCGGCCCCACCGGCAACGAGGCGATGCCCCAGTTCTCCCAGACCGTGACTCAACTATTCGCCTCGATGGGCGAGGACTACGAGACGTTGCTGTTCGGCAACGCCCTCTATCGCAACCTCGGGAACGGTCGCTTCCGGGAAAACGCGGTTGCCGCGGGGATGGAAACGTTCTGGCCCTGGGGCATTGCCAGCGGCGATTTCGACAACGACGGGGACGAGGACGTGTTCATCCCGTCCGGGATGGGCTACCCGTTTTATTACTGGCCCAATCACCTGATGATGAACGACGGGAACGGCACGTTCCGCGAGCGAGCCGCGGACCTCGGCGTCGAACCCCCGCCGGGCGGCGTGTTTCTGGACGAGCGCATCGCGGGCCGGCAGGCGACGCGCAGCTCACGCAGCGCGGTAACGGCCGATTTCGACGGCGACGGCCGGCTCGAGCTCGTGACCAACAACTTCAACGACGCTCCCTACTATTTCGCTAACCGGTTTCCGAAGCGGAACTTCGTGGCGTTCCGGCTGACCGGAACGAAGAGCAATCGCGACGCGATCGGCGCCTTCATTCGGCTCTGGGCCGGCAACAAGGTCCTGGTCCGGCAGGTCAACCCGGCGGGCGGCTACCTCTCACACTCGAGCCGCGTGGCGCATTTCGGGCTCGGAAATCGGCGCGACATCGATCGCGTCGAGATCCGGTGGCCGAGCGGGATCGTCCAGACCCTCGACAAACCGGACGCCAACACGCTGCACCTGGTGCGCGAGCCGGAGCGCTAGGCGCTTACGCGCGCACCGGCTCGCGCACCTTCTCGAAACTCAGCGAATTGCCGTCCCTGGCGCGATCCACGCGAATGCGGTCGCCTTCCTGGTACTGCCCCTCGAGCACCGCTACAGCCAGCGGGTTCTGCAGCAGCCGCTGAATCGCGCGCTTGAGCGGGCGCGCCCCGTACACCGGGTCGTACCCCTCGGCCACGAGCAGCGCCTTGGCCGACGGCGTCACCTCGATGGTCAGCTTGCGATCCGCCAGCAGGCGCTCCACCCGCGCGATCTGAATGTCGACGATCCGCTCGATGTCTTCGCGCGTGAGCGGCCGGAAGATGATCACGTCGTCCACGCGGTTCAGGAACTCGGGCTTGAAGGTCTGCCGCAACAGCTCCGTCACCTTCGTCTCGGCCTGCTCCCACTGCCCCGCGTCCGCCTCGATCAGGAACTGCGAGCCGATGTTGGACGTCATGATCAGCACCGTGTTGCGGAAATCGACCGTGCGACCCTGCGAATCGGTGAGCCGCCCGTCGTCCAGGATCTGCAGCAGGATGTTGAACACATCCGGATGCGCCTTTTCGATTTCATCGAACAGAATGACCGAGTAGGGCCGGCGCCGCACCGCCTCGGTGAGCTGCCCACCCTCTTCGTAACCGACGTACCCCGGCGGCGCGCCGATCAGCCGCGCGACGGCGTGCTTCTCCATGTACTCCGACATGTCGATCCGCACGAGCGCGCGTTCGTCGTCGAACAGGAACTCGGCGAGGGCCTTGGCCGTCTCGGTCTTCCCGACGCCCGTCGGCCCGAGGAAGATGAATGAGCCGGTCGGACGATTGGGATCCTGCAGCCCCGCCCGCGCGCGCCGCACGGCGTTGGCGACGGCCGTCACGGCCTCGCGCTGGCCGACCACGCGCCGCCCGAGCTCTTCCTCCAGCTTGAGCAGCCGCTCCTTTTCCGACTCCAGCATCCTGGTGACCGGAATGCCGGTCCACTTCGCCACGATCTGGGCGATATCCTCGGCGTCGACCTCTTCCTTCAGGTACTTGCCCTTTTTCTGGATGTCGGCGAGCCGCTTCTCGAGCGCCTGAATCTCCCGCTCGGTCTGCGGCACGCGGCCGTAACTGATTTCCGCCGCCTTCTGCAGATCGCCGCGCCGAGTCGCCTGCTCCGCCTCGGTCCGGAGCTGCTCGAGCTCGGCCTTTTTCGCCTGGATTTTCTGGATCGCCTCCTTCTCGGCGCTCCACTGCGCCTTCATCGCGTTCGAGCGCTCGCGCAGCTCGGCCAGCTCCTGCTCGATCTTCTCGCGACGTTCCTTGGAGGCCTTGTCTTTTTCCTTGGCGAGCGCCTGCCGCTCGATCTCGAGCTGCACGATCTTGCGCTCGACCTCGTCGATCTCCTGCGGCAGCGAGTCGATCGCGATCCGGAGCCGCGCGGCGGCCTCGTCGATCAGGTCGATCGCCTTGTCGGGCAGGAACCGATCGGTGATGTAGCGATGCGAGAGCGTCGCGGCAGCCACCAGCGCGTTATCGGTGATCCGGATTCCGTGGTGGACTTCGTATTTCTCCTTGAGCCCGCGCAGGATCGCGATCGTGTCCTCCACCGACGGCTCGCCCACGAAGATGGGCTGAAAGCGCCGTTCCAGCGCGGGATCCTTCTCGATATGCTTGCGATACTCGTCCAGCGTCGTCGCGCCGACGACATGCAGCTCGCCGCGCGCCAACGCCGGCTTCAGCATGTTGGATGCATCCACCGCGCCTTCGGCGCCGCCCGCGCCCACCAGCGTGTGCAGCTCGTCGATGAAGACGATGTACTTCCCTTCACCGGCCTCGAGCTCCTTGAGGACCGACTTGAGACGCTCCTCGAACTCGCCGCGATACTTGGTGCCCGCGACCAGCGCGCCGATGTCGAGCGCGATCAGCTGCTTGTTCTTGAGGGAGTCCGGCACGTCGCCGTTGACGATCCGTTGCGCGAGCCCTTCGACGATCGCGGTCTTTCCGACGCCCGGCTCACCGATCAGCACCGGGTTGTTCTTGGTGCGGCGCGAGAGCACCTGCATCACGCGCCGGATTTCTTCGTCGCGCCCGATGACGGGATCGAGCTTGCCTCTGCGCGCGAGGTCGGTGAGATCGCGCGTGAACCGCTGCAGCGCCTGGATCTTGCTCTCGGGCTCCTGATCGACGACTCGATGCGCGCCGCGCACCGCCTGCAGCGCCGAGAGCAGCTCCTTGCGACCGATGCCCTGCGCGGACAGCACCTGGCGGGCGGTCGTGTTCTTTTCTTCGACCAGCGCGAGCAAGAGGTGCTCGGTGGACACATAGGCGTCGCCGAGACCCTTCGCTTCTTCATCGGCGCGATCGAGCACGCGCGACAGCTCGCGCGACAGCGTCGGATCGGCGCCGCCCGATTGTTTCGGGAAGCGCTCGATTTCGCGCTCTGTCTCGGCGGTCAGCTGGGTGACGTTGAGCCCTGCTTTTTGAAGCAGCGGAACGACGATGCCTTCGTCCTGCTGGAGCAGGGCGTAGAACAGATGGGCGTCGTTTACGACCGGGTTGCCTTTCGAGCGGGCGAGCCCGGCAGCCTGCTGCAGCGCTTCGGCTGCTTTGACGGTCAGTCTATCTGGTTGGATCATGCCCGTTCTCCAAGCAACGGACGTGCCGGGGAAAGATGCCAAAAAGACAGGACGGCGCGCAGGGACGCGAAAAAACGCGGTGGGTGACCACCCCACCGCGCCGTTACTTCATCACAATCATCTTTTTCGTAAATCGCTTCCCGTCTACGATCAACTGATAGATGTAGACCCCCGACGCGGCCTCGCGATCGGTGTTCAGAACTTTCCCGTCCCAGTAGGCCCAGAAGTCGCACGGCGTCGACGTGTTGGAGCACGTCAGCTCGAGCTCGGTTAGCGCCTCACCAGTGCCCTGGAGCAATGGTACGGCGACGAGCTGCGCGAGCACGTTGTAAATCTTGAGCGAAACCTTGGGCCGGTGACCGTTAGCAAACAGCTCCCCGTTCAGTGAGAACGGGATCGTGGTCGCCGGGTTGAAGGGATTCGGGTAGTTCTGTTTCAACTCGACCAACGGAGGAGGGGTCGCTTGCCCCAACACTCCATTCGCCCCTGCCAGTAGCCCCCCTCCGAGCCACATGGCCAGTACAGCCCAGTACAGCTTCATCTCACCGACTCCTGGCAGACGTAAAGATGCGTTAGACAGCTCTCCTTGTTTGGTACAGGGCGCTTGGGTTAACTCCCAGAGAACGTAGGAAGCGTTCCAAGTCTCTGTCAAGCACGTAAAACCCTGGTATCTCCCCTACGACTGGTGATGCCGCGCCGGTCCGCCCACTCCAGGAGCGGAATCAAGTACTTGCGCGTGAGGCCCAGTCGGTCACGAAACTGTGCGGGGGTCGCGGCTCCCAACTCCCGCAGCATCCCCTCGACCGCCAGGCGGAACTCCTCCAGGGCCTGTTTCACCGCGTACCGCTCCTGATCCACCCGCTCCACCGAACCCTCTCGTGCCAGATGGGCAAGCAGAGCCGGCACACTCGGATCGGCAAACTCCTTTTGCAGCTCGGCGATCGTCGGCACCTGCCAGCGGGCCTCGGCCAGCCGCCGCGCCAGCCGCTGGCTTGCTTCACCCGCGTGAGCCTTGAGGGCAGCCTGCCAACCCGGCCTGCGGACCGCTGCCCCACCCTCGGTCAATTCCCACGCCTTCTTCCTTACGCCATGCTCCACGATCATGTCCATCACGTGATCCGGAGCACCGATGGATGCGCGCAATGACTGCAACGGCAGCCCGGGATCGAGCGGATGCTCCTCGTGGTGTGCGGCCACGCTCGCCGCCAAACGGTCTACCGCCGCCGAAATCGCGCGCCGAGCCACGAGGGTATCGCCGACAGTAAGGATGCCTTTTCCCGCCGCTTCGATCGTGCGCGCTGTGTCAGCGGGCAGAATCCCCATGCGGACTCCAAGCCCTGAGCCCCGCACACCAGCGAGCCCCGCTTCCTCCACGAATCTCGCCAGCCGCTCGGCGGGGGGTTGGTCCACGGACAAGCCACGCTCCCCGACGCGCGGCCGTCTGGGCGGAAACGGATCAAGAACGATGCCGCCGCCAATCGTCGTGACCGGGGAGAAGCTGCGCACCACGAAGCGATCCCCGCCTCGCGCCACGAGCGGTTTCTCCAGCAACAGGCGCGCGAGCCCCGTCTCACCGGGAGCGATCGCGCGAACCTGGGCCACGCGCGCGAGCACTTCGGCGGTGCCGAGGTGGACGCGAATGCGCGTACGAATGGCGAGCGGCTTTTTGACCTGCGGCAGCAGCTCGAGGGCGACATCGAGAGTGCTCGTGGCGGCCCAGCCGGGACCGGTCACGGCCACATGCCCGCGCTCGAGCTCTTCCTTGTTTACGCCCACGAGCGCCAACGCAGTGCGCCGTCCCGGACCCGCTCGGCCCGTGTCCTCACCGTGCACCTGAATCGAGCGCACGCGCACGCCGCGATCGAGCGGCAGCAACTGCACGGTGTCACCGGCCGTAACGGTTCCGCTCCAGGTCGAGCCGGTGACCACCGTCCCGGCCCCCGGTAGCGCAAAGACGCGATCGATGGGAAGTCGAAACAGATCGTCCGGCGGCCTGTCGGCGAGATCGCGGGCAATGCCTTCCACGGCTTGCTTGAGCTCGTCCAGTCCTTCGCCGCGGAGCGCGCTCACCGCGATAGGGGCGTGCCAGCGAATTCGGCTGCGCGACAGGCGTTCCCCGACTTCGGCTCGCACGAGGTCCAGCCACTCCTGGTCCACGAGGTCGCGCTTGGTGATGACGGGAATGCCGCGCCGAATGCCGAGCAGCTCGACGATGGCGAGATGCTCCTCGGTCTGCGGCATGATGCCTTCGTCCGCCGCGATGATCAGCAGCGCGAGGTCGATTCCGGTCGCCCCCGCCAGCATGTTTCGCACGAACCCTTCGTGACCGGGCACGTCGACGACGCTCGCCTTGATGCCATTGGAAAGCGGCAGCGGGGCGAAACCGAGATCGATCGTGATACCGCGACGCTTTTCTTCCTCCCAGCGATCCGTGTCGACGCCGGTGAGGGCCTTTACCAACGCAGTCTTCCCGTGATCGATGTGGCCGGCGGTGCCGACTACGAAGTCCACGTGGCCTTTTCCCAGATCTCGATCGCGCTGGCGCGCTCGAGCTTCCCGTTGCGCTGCCCCTCTATTTCGCCCAGATGCTGCCGAATAAACCGGGCGACGAGGCGCCGGTGGGCCGCGGAATGAGCGGCATCGAGGACCGGGATCTCCGCCTGCTCATCGTTCAGCGCGCGGAGGTCGCGGTAGGCCTGCGGCGGCAGGCGGGTGGGCGGTTTCGCGCCGGCGCAGCTCGCGCACAGCACCCCACCCTCGGCCGCGCTGAATGCGACGGTGCCGGCGACTTCGTTGCCGTCGCGCACGCACGCGTCGAGCTGTGGGGCAAACCCGAGCACGCCGACGAGGAGCCACAGCCAGCGCACGGCCACCGCATCCGACTGGCCCGGCGCGGCGCCGGCGAGCGCGTCGAGGCCGAGCGTGAACGTCTCATATGCCACCGGCAGAGGCGCGGGCGGGGCCATTTTGAGCATCACTTCGGACAGCGCCGCTGCGCCCGCGAAACGGCCGAGATCGTCCGCCAGACCGCGGCGGAGCTGAACGACGTCGAACGCGGCAAGCGTCTGCAGCTCGCGCGTTTCCTTGTGGTACAACTGGGCCACCCCTTCACTCAACGTTTCGAGTGCCGCGCCGAACGGACTCTTGGGACGCAGCACGCCTTTCGCGATCGCGCTCTGCACGCCGTAATCGCGCGTCGCGAGCCGAACGATTTTCGACGTCTCGCTGTAACGGTAGGTGCGGAGCACGATGGCCGGGGTGGTCACGAGACTCACGCCGGAAATATACGGTCTACCCTGGGTGCAAGGCTGAAGCGAGGATTTCGAGACCGTCGACGACGCGGGGACCGGACCGACTGAAATAGGCGGATGCGTCGAGGAGATGCACGCGTCCTCCAATCGTGCGCAGCTCGCGCCGATGCTGCGCGGCAGCCTTGAAGGTCGCCTGCAAATCGAAGCCGCACGGCATCACCAACAGCACCTCCGGATCGAGCCGCTCGAGCTCCGACCATTCGATCCGGTACGACGGTTTCCGCACGGTTCCGGCCAGAAGCTCGCCGCCCGCGAGATCCACGAGCTCTGGCACCCAGTGACCGGGCATGTACGGCGGATCGAGCCACTCGAGCGCCAGAACGCGGGGCCGGCGCCTGCCGGCTACCCGCGCGCGCACGCCCGCGATGCGCCCTTCGAGATCGGCGATCAGCCGTTCCGCCCGCTCGCTCACGTTGGCGGCTCGTCCCACATCTCGAATGCTCGTGAAAATCGCCTTGAGATCGTGAGCATCGAGCGTCAACACGCGAGCTCCGGAAACCGAGTCCAGAACTTGCCGCTCGGGCACCGCGCAGACGTCGCAGATCCCCTGCGTAAGCACCAGGTCCGGGCGCAATTCATTCAGCTTCTCGCCGTCGATCTCGTACACGCTGCCGAAGTCGCGCATCGCCGCGCGGATCGCGGCATCGATTTCACCGCCCGACAGGCCTTCGAGGTCGACACGCGTCCTGGACAGCCGGGGAAGACCGCGGATGCTCGCCGGGTAGTCGCAGCTATGCGAGATCCCGACGAGCTGGCGCTCGAGACCGAGTGCGCACACGATCTCGGTCGCGCTCGGCAGCAGCGACACGATTCGTTGCGGGGTCGACGTATCAGCGGCCAACGGTGACGCGACCTCCCACCATGACCGTCCGGCCGCGCGGGCGGAATCCGGCGATCTCGGCGGTCTGATCGTCGAACACGTTCTCCAGCTTCGCTGACAACTGAAGCCGGCGCAGCGTATACTCGGCCGCAAGGTTCAGATGCGTGTACGGATCGAGCCTGATCCGGCGACTGCCCGCCGGTCGATTGAAATCGAGATCATCGCGCGAGCCAACCCAGCGGGCATTCACAATCACCCGCGCGTGAGCGCCGAGCGTGATCCCGAGTTCCGGGACGAGACTATGCGCCGGGCGCCGCAGCAATGGTTTCCCTGGAACGAACAGCGCGTCGGCGCTCGAGTCCGCGCCGGCGTTGTCGACGCGCGTGTACAGGTAGGTGTACTGCAGCCCCGCGACGAAGGCGGGCGTGACCAGCATCTCGGCCTCCAGCTCAGCCCCGCGGCTGGTCGCGCCCGGCACGTTGAAGTAGTTGGGTGCGCCCGGCGGAGGCGAGTTGGTAAAGTCGATCAGGTCGCGGAACTGCTGGTTGAACAGCGTGGCCGCGATCGTCAAACGACCGCCGACCAGCGTTCGATCGAGACCGAGCTCCAGACTGCGCGAGCGCTCGGGATCGAGATCGGGATTTCCGAGCACGAATCCGCGCGCAAAGTTCTCGAAGAACGTCGGCTCTTTGAAGCCGGTCCCGAACGAGGCACGCAGGCGCGTCCCGGCACGGGGACGGTAAACGGCGCCGACGCGAAACGTGCCGTGGGTATCGAACGCCGAGTTGTCGTCGATCCGCGCGCCGGCAGTCACGGTCACCGGCAACGCATCCAGCACCGCCTGCGCGTAGTAGCCGGCATTGGTGCGCCGTACGCGGATGGAGTCGGGGAACGTGCCGAACGAGGCGCTGAATTCGCTGCGGCCGCGTTGGCGCTCGTCTTCGTAGTCCACCCCAGCGCTGAGCGCCGTCCAGCCGGCAAGACGCCAGGTCAGCAGCAGCCCCCCCGCCGCGCGCCGAACGTAGTCGTTCGACCAGAACGTGCCGTCCTCGCCGGGAGAATCGGGCTCGTCGTTCAGGAGTTGGCGGGTCTCCCGCAGCGTTCCCTGCGCCGTAAGCTCGAGGGCGCCGAGTGCCCGCCGCACCGTGAGGCTCGCCAAAGGACCGCGCTCGGCGCTGCGCTGATTGGAATCGGCCGGCTGCCCGCCGCCCACCGTCGGAAAGTGATAGATGTCGTCGCCGTAACGGTAGGACAGGCTGGCCTCGGTGCGCTCATCCGGGGTAAATCGAAGGCGGCCGCTGACCACGCTATTGCGGTACTGGTTGTTGATCGGATACAGACCCTCGGCCGCGAACCGCGATGCTGCCACTGAATATCCGAGCCGGGACGTCCCTCCATGGATCTGCACGGCCTGGCGGTTGCTCCCGTACGAGCCGGCCTGAACATCGGCGACTGCCTGGAGCGGCCCTAAGCCGGCGCGCGTGAAGATCTGGATCACGCCCGTCATTGCGTCCGATCCGTACAGCACGCTCGCCGGACCGCGCGCAATCTCGATCCGTTCGACGTTGTCGGTCGTGAGGTGCGCGAAGTCGAACGCGCCTCCCGGCTGATTGAGCGGCACGCCGTCCACCAGCACCTTCACGTAATCGTTCTCGCCCCCGCGCATGAACAGCGCGGTCTGGCCCCCGAAACTCCCGGTCTCCAGCACATGCGCGCCGGGCACGAGGCTGAGCGCCTGGGCAACGGTGCGAACTCCCCGCGCCTCGAGCTCGGACCCGCGCAGGACCGTGACTGCCGCCGGAACGAGTGCCGCGGGAATGCTCGAGCGCGTCGCGGTCACCACCACGGGCTTGAGCTGCACGGTGTCCTGCGGCTGCTGCAGCAGCGTGAGCAGTAGGGCAACGAGCTTCATGCCATTGGCTCCTTCGACCTGCGGAGAGGGATCATTTGGGGACGGCCTTCGACGGTTTGCATGGCGACAGGCCAGGAAAACACGGCTTCGACGATCGGCTGCGTCAGGACGTCACCGGGCGCGCCGGACGCGATCACGCGACCGCCGTTCAACAGCAGCACCGCGTCGGCGAACCGCGCGGCCAGGTTCAAATCGTGGGTGATCATGAGGACGCCCAGGCCGCGCGCGTCCACCAGCCCGCGCACCAGCTCGAACAGTCCCATGGCGTGCTTGAGGTCGAGCGACATGCCCGGCTCGTCCAGGACGAGCAGACGAGGCTCCTGCGCGAGCGCGCGCGCGATGCGGACGCGCTGGTATTCCCCACCCGAAAGGGTCCAGACCCAGCGATCGGCCAGATGCACCGCGTCGCACGCGACCAGCGCACGCTGCACGGCCGCGTGATCCTCCGGGCGTTCGCGCCCCCACAGCGAGAGATGAGGGTAGCGGCCGAGCAGGACGGTCTCGCGGACGCGCTGCGGGAAAAGATTGTCTTCGCGCTGTGGTACCACACCGACCATCCGCGCCAACGCCTGGCGTGGCCACAAGTGCGCCGCCCGGTTTTCGATTTCCGCCGATCCGCGATCCGGCCTGAGCGCGCCCAGCACGATCCTGAGCAGCGTCGTCTTGCCGCTGCCGTTGGGTCCCAGAACGGCGTGAAATTCGCCGGAACGAACGGTCATCGAGACGTCATGAACGGCATCGCGTTCCGCGTTGGGATAGCGATAGGAGACACCGCGGACCAGGCACGACGCGCCCGTCGCTCCGCTCACGCCACGCTCCAGCGTCTGAGCAGCAGGGTGAAGACGGGGACGCCGATGAGCGCCGTCACCACACCGACCGGGAGCTCTCTGGGCGCCACCACGGTGCGCGCCAGCGTATCGGCAATCGCCAGCAGCGCTCCGCCGGCAATGAACGCCGCCGGCAGCAGGACGCGATGGCGATGCCCCCATGCGAGGCGCGCGATGTGCGGAACGACCAATCCTACAAACCCGATCACGCCCGAAACCGCGACGGCGGCGGCCGTCAGCAGCGACGCGGCGAGATACACGCGCCGTTTGACCTGTTCGACATCCGCGCCGAGATAGCGCGCGGGCTCTTCGCCGAGCGCCAGAAGATCGAGCGGGCGTGACGCGGCCAGCAGGACGAGCAGCGGGATGGGCGCGTACAGGGCGATCAACCACACAGAGTCCCAGGACGCGGACGAGAGACCGCCCCAGAGCCACAGAAACGCGTTGCGCAGCTCGGCCGCGTCCGCGAGCGACACGATCGCCGTCGTGACCGCGGCGGCGAACGCGCCGACGGCCACACCGCCCAGCAACAGGATCCGGGGATCGAGCGCGGCCCCACCGATCAGTCCGATCCGGTACACGAGAACGAGGGCTGCCAGAGCTCCGGCAAATGCCGCGATGGGCAGCGCCCAGGGTCCGGGGAGATGCAGCGCAATCGCGATAACGGCGCCGAGTCCCGCCCCACCCGAGAGGCCGAGCAGGAAGGGATCAGCCAGTGGATTGCGCACGAGCGCTTGCAGCGACGCCCCCGCGGCGCCGAGCGAGCCTCCCACGAGGAACGCGAGCAGCGCGCGAGGCGCGCGGAGATTCCAGACGATGTCGGATCGGAGCACATCGCCGAGCGGCACGGAGGCCGGCCCGAGCACCACGCTGGCGGCAAGCGCGAGGATGGCGGCCGCGATCAGCAGAGTCCATTTCATCGGGCCAGCAGTGCCTCGAGCCGGCGCACGGCTTCGGCGGAGCGAGGCCCCGGCCGTCCGAACAGCGAGCCCTGGAGCAGCAGGAAGCGCCCCTCCCGCACCGCAGGCACCGAGCGCCACTCGCGTCGTTGCGCGAACGCGGGGGGCTGGGCCGAATCGGACAGCACGGCGATCCAACGCGGATTGCGCGCCGCGATCGTTTCCAGGGCGACCTGCGCCGACGGTTTCGCCACGTCGTGGAACACGTTCCGCGCGCCCGCGAGCGCCGCGAGCTGATCGAGGTAGCTGCCTCTGCCGATGATGATCGGCGGATTATCCCAAACCACGAATGCCAGAGAGGCGGTCGAGGGCGGTCGAGGGCGGTCGAGAAGACTGTCCATCGAGGCCGCGAGCGATTCGGCGCGCTGCTCGAGTCCCGTGAGCTGTCCGAGCCGCCGTGTCGCCGGCGCGAGATCGTCGAGTAGGTTCATGTCGAGCAGCACGGTGCGAATGCCGATCCGCTCGAGCTGCTGTGCCGCGGTGACATTCGGTCCGGAGTTGTAGAGCACGACGAGATCGGGCTTGCGCGCGGCAACGGCTTCCACGTTCGGCGGCATGCCGTCGCCGACGTTCGGGATCTCGCGGGCCGCGGCCGGATAATCGCACCACGTGGTGCGACCCACGATCCGATCGCCCGCACCGATGGCAAAGAGGATTTCAGTGAACGACGGCAGCAGCGAGACGATACGATCGGCCGTCGGGGCGTCAGGCCGTCCGGCCGTCGAGCGGCCACAGCTGCAGAGGATGAGAGCTACGAGCAGTACGCGCCGCACCATCCCTCCCGCGAGGGAATTACTGGTGGCGCGAACGAAGACGTCTCCTGGCTCCGGGCGCTTCGGCTCGCCTTCCCGGGTTTCCCCAGTGGCGCTGAGCCGATTCAACTGCCCGTTACAGTGGCGGGGCCGCGCCGGATTCACACCGGCTTCCGTATCCCCGTTCGCAGTGAACTACACGCTCAGTCTAGAACCGACACATTGGTAGCGCAAGTCTACGCACCACGCACCGGTTTTCTCCGCAAGGCCCACACGAGCGCGATCACCATGGAGCCGGCCAGGACCGCGATCACAACCGGCAACAGCGTTTGCGCGCGAAAGCCGGTCGACGGCAGCTGAATCTCGACGCGATCCCCCGCGGCCAGCGGGCCGGCGCGATATGCCGCGAACCGCCGCTGCTCGATCTCCTGCACGCCCAGCGACTCGAGCTGCGGCGCGCTCACCGCCGCCGCGGTGTCCTCGACCAGCAAATTCAGCTCGGTCGTGGGCTGATCGATCGGGATCGCCAGCGTGCGCACCCCGGCGGCCAGCGAATAGCCGTAGCTCAACTGCTTCACCGGGCCCGGCGGAATCGGCCCGAGCACGTAGACGCTGTCGTTTCGGAAGATCATCGCGTCGGGTGAGATGTCGCCCTGACCGCCGCGGAACTGGCCCGCGTCACCCGGGACGCGTCCGGCCCACGTCGGCACCAGCGTGTCTCTGGTGATGCGCGTCGTGACACCGGGATTCTCGATCTCGAGAATCTCCAGCACCTCGCGCGTGCCGTCTTCGTGGGCCTGTGCCACCGTGGCGAGCCGGCGCGCGAGCCGCAGCGGCGGCCCGCTCGTCGACGTCGGGAACGCTACGAGGTCTTCGACGTGCGCGGCCGGCCGCCCCACGACGTTCAGCGGCAGAGAAAAATAGGCGAGGCTGTCATACCAGGCGCTCACCACGTACACGCCGGTGCTGTCGGGCTGGCGCAGGAGAATGCGGTAGCGGCCGCGCGCATCGCTGCGCACCGAATCCACCGGGCCGCCGCCGTCGCGGGTGACCCGGTGCAGGACGACCCAGGCGTTCGGCAGCGGAACGGTGTCCCGGCCGCCGCGCAGCACTCGCCCGCTGACGCTCACGGCTTGAGCGCCGAGCGTCGCGGGAATGCACATCAGCAGCAGGAGACTAAGGCGTGAACTTCCCGAAATCTTCAGGATCGAGGTTCTGGAGGTGGTTCTTGAGCGTGTCGGCATCGAGCGTGGTATCGCCGCTCCCGGGCTGAATCCCGCCTTCGCTGGTGTCCACGGACGTCAGCGCGAGCAGCGTTTCGCTCGTCAGGATCGGCGCCTTGAGCCTGAGCGCCAGCGCGATCGAGTCCGACGGGCGCGCGTCGATCTGAATGACCGTGTCGCCGCGATAGATATGCAGCTCGGCGAAATAGGTGTTGTCCTTGACCTGCGTGATGATCACCTTGCGCAGCTCGGCGCCAAGCCCGACGATCACCTGTTTCAACAGATCGTGCGTGAGCGGACGCGAAAACTTGACGCCGGCCAGTTCCATGGCGATCGCGCTCGCTTCGGCCGGGCCGATCCAGATCGGCAGCACGCGCTGCCCATCGGTCTCCTGCAGAATGACCACCGGCGTGTTGGTCGAACGATCCAGCCCGAGGTGAGCTACCCGTACCTGCAGCATGGCTCCCCCCGGGGCCGGCATCAGGTCCCCATATCCCAGGACGCGAGATACTTGCGCTGTGCGGGGGTCAGTGTGTCGATCGCCACGCCCATGGCCTGCAGCTTGAGCCGCGCGATTTCCTGATCGAGCTCGGCGGGAATCCGGTGCACGTCCCTGGACAGCGACTTCGCGTTCTGAACGACGTACTCGGACGCGAGCGCCTGGTTCGCGAACGACATGTCCATCACGCTCGCCGGGTGCCCTTCGGCGGCGGCGAGGTTGATGAGCCGGCCGTCGGCGAGGACGAACAGGCGCTTCCCGCCGATCTGCCACTCTTCGACGAATTCGCGCACCAGCTTCGGCCCCTGGCCCGCCTGCTTGAGCCCTTCGAGGTCGATCTCGACGTTGAAGTGGCCCGAGTTGGCGAGGATGGCGCCATCCTTCATCGCCCGCATGTGCTCCACCCGGATGACCTCCACGTTTCCCGTCAGGGTGACGAACAGGTCGCCCACGCGCGCCGCTTCTTCCATCGGCACGACCTTGTAGCCGTCCATCTGCGCTTCGAGCGCTTTCATCGGGTCGATCTCGGTCACGAGCACGTTCGCGCCGGCGCCGCGCGCCCGCATCGCGAATCCGCGACCGCACCACCCATACCCCGCGACGACGACGGTGCTCCCGGCGATCAGCAGGTTCGTCGCGCGAATGATGCCGTCGAGGGTGGACTGCCCGGTGCCGTAGCGGTTGTCGAACAGATGCTTGGTTTGCGAGTCGTTCACCGCGATCACCGGGAATTGCAGCACGCCGTCCTTCGCCATCGCCTTGAGACGGATGACGCCGGTCGTCGTCTCCTCGGTAGATCCGATCACCCCCGCCACGATCGCCTTGCGATCGGCGGCGGACAGCGTTTCGACCCATTTGCGCACCGGCGGCGCCAGGTCGTCGAGCCGGTTCAGCGCGATCATGTGCAGCGCGCCCACCAGATCGGCGCCGTCGTCCATCGTGATGTCGGGCCGATGCGCCAGCGCGGCGCGGATGTGATCGTAGTAGGTCGCGTGATCCTCGCCCTTGATCGCGAAGACCTTGATGCCGTGATCGCGTACGAGGTGCGCCGCAACGTCGTCCTGCGTGGAGAGCGGATTGGAGGCGCACAGCGCCACGTCGGCGCCGCCCGCCTGCAACGCCACCATCAGGTTCGCCGTCTCCGTCGTGACGTGCAGGCATGCCGAAACCTTCTTGCCGCGCAGCGGCTGCTCGCGCTTGAAGCGCTGCTGAATCTGGCGCAGCACCGGCATCGAGCGTTCGGCCCATTCGGTGCGCCGGCGCCCCTCATCGGCGAGCAGGATATCCTTGATGTCGTTCGTCGCTTTCCGCGTCGTTACAGTCTCAGACATTGGCCTTCCGGGAAGTGCGGGCCGCCCGCTCTGCCGCGACCTTCAACTCCTCGACGCGGTCGGCGTGCTCCCAGGTAAATAGCTCGACGTCACGATCGCCGACGCGGCGCTTCTCGGGCTGGCGACCAAAGTGGCCGTACGCCGCCGTCGGACGATAAATGGGATTGCGCAGATTGAGCGCCTGAATGATGCCGGTGGGCGTCAGATCGAACACTTCCCGCACGGCGGTCTCCAGGGCGTCTTGCGGCACGCTGCTCGTGCCGAACGTGTCGACCATGATCGAGACCGGCTCCGCCACGCCGATCGCGTAGGCGACCTGCACTTCGCACCGGTGCGCCAGCCCGGCGGCCACGATGTTCTTGGCGACCCAGCGCATCGCGTACGTCGCCGAGCGGTCGACTTTGGACGGGTCCTTGCCGCTGAACGCGCCGCCGCCGTGCCGCGCCATGCCGCCGTAGCTGTCGACGATGATCTTGCGCCCGGTGAGCCCGGCATCGCCCTGCGGCCCGCCCACCACGAAGCGACCGGTGGGGTTCACGAGCACGTCGCGATCCTTCACTTCAAACCCCGCGTCGTGCAGCGTGGGCCGCACGACCTGCTCGATGATGCCGGCCCTGAGCTCAGCGTTGTCGATCGTTTCCGCATGCTGCGTCGACACGACGAGCTTGCGGATGCCGACGGGCTTCGAGCCTTCGTACTCGACGCTCACTTGCGTCTTGCCGTCGGGACGGAGCCAGGGGAGCTCCCCGCCCTTGCGCACGGCAGCGAGCCGTTCGGCGAGCCGGTGGGCGAGCACGATCGGAAGCGGCATGAGCGAGGGGGTCTCGTCGCTCGCGTACCCGAACATCATGCCCTGATCGCCGGCGCCGCCCGTGTCCACGCCCATCGCAATGTCGGTGGACTGGCGGTCGATCGTCGTCAGGACCGCGCACGTCTGGGCGTCGAAGCCGTAGTTCGCGTCGGTGTAGCCGATTGATGTAATCGTGCCACGCACGATGTCGGCAATGTGGACATACGTCGACGTCGTGATTTCGCCCGCCACGACGGCCATTCCGGTGGTGACGAGTGTCTCGCACGCGACCCGCGCCCCGGGATCCTTGGCGAGGATGGCATCGAGAATCGCGTCCGAGATCTGGTCGGCGATCTTGTCGGGATGGCCTTCGGTGACCGACTCGGAAGTGAAGACGTGACGATGAGTTGGCATGTCGTTGGACCTCTTAGAGTTTCAAGCTACCGGACCGTCTCCCGGCGGGCAACCGCGCGTCGGGATCGAGCAGTGTCAGATCCACAGCTTCGGCAAGTGCAAAACGCAATATGTCCAATGCCAACTCGGCCGTGCGTGCCGCCAGCGCCGCCGTGGCCGCCGCGCGCGCCTGCTCCGTTGTGACCTGGCGTATCAGCCACTTGATGATCGGCAGCGCCGGTGGAGCGACGGAAAGCGTCTCGTAACCGAGCCCCAGCAAGAGGAATGCCGAGAGCGGTTCCGACGCCATCTCCCCGCACACGCTCGCCGGTTTTCCGGCCTGCTTCGCCGCTTCGGCTACGAGCTTGAGCAGCCGTAGCACGCTCGGATCGTGGGGAGTGAAGCGATCGGCAAGGCGCGCGTTGCCGCGGTCCACGACGAGCGTGTACTGCGTCAGATCGTTCGTGCCGACGCTGAGAAAGTCGCTGATCTCGACGATGCGATCGGCGAGGACCGCCGCCGCCGGTGTTTCCACCATCACGCCCAGCGGCACCGTTTTCGCCGCGGCGATTCCCCGTTTCTCGAGGCGCTCGGCTTCTTCCTGCACCAGCTCGCGCGTGCGCTCGATCTCGTCGAGCCGCGTGACCAGCGGAATCATGAGCTGCAGGTTCGCCGTCACCGCCGCGCGCAGCACCGCGCGAATCTGCGTGCGAAACATTTCCGGCTCGTCGAGGCACACCCGGATCGCGCGCCACCCGAGGAACGGGTTTGGCTCCGGCGGCGTCCGGAAGGGGGCCGGGAACTTGTCGCCGCCCAGGTCGTACGTCCGCACCACGACCGGGTGGCCCGCGAACGCTTCCCCGACGCGCTGGAAATATTCGGCCTGCGAGTCCTCCGACGGCAATTCGCTGTGCCCGGTGATCAGGAACTCGGTGCGCAGCAAGCCCACGCCTTCGGCGCCGTGCGCCTTCGCCGCCTCGACCTCGTCCGGCAGGTCGACGTTGCCGCGCAGCGCGACGGCCACGCCGTCCACGGTCACGGAAGGCTGCGCGACCGCTTCCTCGAGGCGGCCGGCGAGCTCGCGCCGCCGCGTGTCGGTCCGCTCCGCTTCTTCGATTTCCGCCGGGGTGGGATCGAGCAGCACCGTCCCGCGCGTGCCGTCGAGAATCACCTTGGTCCCGGGAGGAATGCGCGCGACGGCCCCGCGCAGGCCGAAGATCGCCGGAATGCCGATCGAGTGCGCGAGAATCGCCGCGTGCGAGGTGCGCGTGCCCTCTTCGCTGATCAATCCGACGATCTGATCGCGGTCGAGCTGCACCGTCAGCCCGGGCGACAGCTCGCGCGCCACCAAAATCGAGGGCTCGGAGAGGCTCTCCCAGACGTCCGAATCGCCGCGCTTGTGCATCAGGTGCTGGATGATCCTGATCGCGACGCCCGTGAGGTCGGAGAGCCGTTCCTTGAGCAGCGGATTCCCCGCCGCGGTCCAGAGATCGCGCACCTCGAGCGTCTTGAACTCGAACGCCTTCTCCGCGGTGAGGTGATTCTCGCGAATCAGCTCTTCCACGCCGCCGATGAAGTCCTTGTCCTCGAGCACGAGCAGCTGCGCGTCGAAGATCCGGGCCTCATCGACGCCGGCGCGGTCCTCGGCGCGCGCGCGCAGCTCGTTGATCTGGCCCCGGACGTCCTTGATCGCGGCGCGCAACCGGCGGATTTCCTTCTCTACCTGCGTGCGCGGCACCACGCGATGCGGGACCTCGGGCAGCGCCCAGCGCACGATGACGGCCGGGCCCATGGCGATTCCCGGCGAGACGCCGATGCCCTTGAGCAGCCGGTCGCTCACGACTTGTCTCTCAGGTGCATCTCGTGAAAGCCGGCCGCGACGAGAGCGCACAAGGCGTCCATCGCCTGCTCGGCGTCCTCGCCGTCGGTCTTGATGTGGATCGTCGAGCCGCACTCGGCGGCGAGCGTCATCATTCCGAGAATGCTCTTGCCGTTCACGACGGCGCCGTCCTTATGGACCTCGACGCTCGACTTGAACTTGTTCGCCACTTTGACGAACTCGGCGCCCGGCCGCACGTGCATGCCGAGCGGATTCACGATCCGGGCGTCGCGCTCGACTACGGCCATATCCATCCGACCGCCAATGCGAGTGCGGCGAGCGCGAGCGCCACCCGGAGCCCGCTCAGGCGATCGCCGCGCCAGCGCAGCAGCAGAAACGCGACTCCCGCGGCGAGCACCGCCGCCAGCTGACCCCAGCGCGGGAACGGCGCCGCGAGATAGCGGGCGGAGAGCGGGAGCGCGAGTCCGACGGCCACGGCCATCGCCGGGCCCAGCACCGCGGTTGCGCGGTGCAGCACGGGATGGTGCAGCGCCGCGTTCACGCGCGTGCCGTGCGTCCAGCCGGCGTGGAGCGCCCACCAGCGCAGCAGCACGTGACCCACGTTGTACACGATGAGAAATGCCGCGACCGCCGCCCATCCGGCGCCGAGCGCGATCGCAACGAGGGTGAGACCGGAAAGGAACGGCAGCCATCCGGCCCACACGAGCCGGTCGCCGAGCGAACCGAGCGGCCCGCACAATGCTTCCCGCAGGCGCTCGACCTGATCGGGCGTGGCGCCTTCGTGCTCGGCGCGCGCCGCGGCGCCTACCGCGAGGCCGATCATGTACGGATGCGCGTTGAAGAAATGCGCGCCGCGCGCGACCGCGGGCCGATACTTGCCGTCCTCGAGATCGCGCAGGAGCGGCTCCTCCGCCACGCCCACGCCGAGGCCGAGCATGCGCTCGTAGTTGTACGATCCCTGCACCGCGAACAGCCGGAGCAGCGCGCGACCCAGGCGCGGCGCTACCGGAGCCACACCGCCACCAGCAGTCCGCCGCCGAGCCCCGCGGCGAACCAACGCAGGTTCGGTCCTTTGCCGACGAGCCGCAGCGTACCCGCCGCGCCCGCGGCGAGCGCCGCGGCGACGACGGCGGCCGCGAGCACGATCGCGTCGCGCTCGGAAAGCGGGCCGGCGAGCAACGGCCGCGCGAGCCACGCGAGGAACAATCCGAACGCCGTGACCAGGGCGGCCCGCAGCGCGTCGCGCACCAACCCCCCGATATGCAGGCGCACCAGCGCGCGCGGGTCGCCGGACTCGAGCGTCGCGGCCGCGGCGTGCACGATGCGCGAGTTCACCCGGCGCAGCTCGTTGATCGTGACCCCGCCCACGAGCCCTGTGACTATGCCCACCAAGGCCCCGAGCCCTAACCCCAGCACGCCGGTCGCCGCGTGGGCCGTCGCCACCGCGGCAACCGTCGCGGGACCGTACTCGGGATAGCGCACCGCGCCGACCGGCAGGATGTCGTATTGGAGCAGCTCGAACATCACGCCGAGCTTGATGCCGGTCTCGATGTCTCCCAGAATCGCGCCCGCCACCGTCCCGGCCACGATGGGACGGGCGATCATCATCTGCGGCAGGCTGACGAGGTCGACCCCGACGAGCGTGCCCCAGACGAGCAGGGCGAACAGGACCTCGACCGGGAGGTTCAGGTGAACTCTCCGACCGGAACCGCGCGGGCGGTGGGCACGTCCTGCGCCGTCACCTCCACGCCGCGCGCCGCCAGCTCGCGCAGTTTCGCCGCTTCGTCGTCGGTGAGATAGACGAAGCGCAGCCGCTCACGCCGTCCGGTACGATGGTGCACGCCGCCGACGTTGAATCGCCGGACCTGCGGCGCGCGTTGCGCCAGCGCCAGCGCGGTATCGATGTCGCCGACGAGCAGAATGCCCACCCGTGGATCCGACTCCCATTGCCCGAGCAGGCGCGCAGCCTCGTCCACCGACGCGAAGATCACCTCGATCTGCGGCGGCACGCCCATCCGGTACAGATCCTGCTCCCAATCGCTGCTGCTCACCTCGTCGTCGACCAGCACGATGAACGACGCGTTCAACGGCTGTCCCCACCCCACGACCACCTGGCCGTGAATGAGCCGGTCATCGATTCGATACAGCGCGAGACTCATGCTGCAGTGACCTTGATGGCCTTGGCGCCCGAATCCACCGCGCGCCGCGCCGCCTCTTCGGGCGAGATGTCGCGGTGAAAGACGAAGTCGAGCAGCATGGCGAGATTCACGCCGGTCACGACCGCGATGTCGGCGTGCTGCCTCGCGTAACGGGTCGAGCTCGTCATGCAGGAGCCGCCCGGCAAATCCACGAACAGCAGCGCCGGGCCTTCACCGACGGCCTCGCGCAGCCGCTCCGCCAGCGCCTCGGTGCCGCAGCCTTCATTCGAAACGGCCGTGAGGGCGCCCTCGATACCCGTAATCGCGGTTACCGCCGCGACCAGCGCCTGCGCCACGGCCGCGTGCGACACGATGATGCCGTGCAGCTCACTCATAGTCTTCCTCGAGATACTGCTGAACCTCGCCCTTCTCGCGCATGCGCCGGATCAGCCGCTCGTTGAACGCGCTGGCCGAGTCCACACCGCTATAGCGCAGCAGATGCGTCATCGCGACGACTTCGCAGATCACCGTCAGATTTTTTCCGGGATTGAGCGGCACCGTCACGAGCGGCACAGGCACGTCGAGCAGCTCCGTTAGCTGCTGGTCGAGCCCGGTGCGGTCATACTCGCGCGTATTGTCCCAGTCTTCGAGCTGCACCACGACCTCGATGCGCTTTTGCTGGCGCACCGAGCGAATGCCGAACAGCGCGTTGATGTCGATCAATCCGACGCCGCGGATCTCCATGAAGTGGCGCGAGATCTCGTGACCGCGGCCGATCAGGACGTCGTGACCGCGCCGCGTGATGTGCACGACGTCGTCCGCCACGAGTCGGTGGCCGCGCTCCACGAGATCGAGCACGCACTCGCTCTTCCCGATGCCCGAACGCCCGCGAAACAGCAGCCCGACGCCGAACACGTCCGCGAGCGACCCGTGCACGGTCGTGCGGGGAGCGAACGCATCGTCCAGAAACGGCTTGAGCCGGCGGTAGAACTCCGCCGTTTTGAGCCGTGTCCGGATGACGGGAATGCCTTTTTCCCGGGCCAGGACGAGCAGCTCCTCGGGAGCTTCCTGCGCCTTGGTGAGCACGATGCACGGCAGCGCGTACGACAGAAACGTTTCGATCGAGGCGCGCCGCGTTTTGGGATCGAGCGAGGCGAGATAGGTGATCTCGGTCTCGCCCAGCACGTGCACGCGATCGATACCGGCAAACCGGGCCGTGTATCCGGCGAGCACCAGCCCGGGACTCGATGCCTCCGGCGAGCGGATTTCCCGCTCGAGGCCGACCTCGCCGGTCAGCAGCTCGAGCTGCAGCGGATCGCCCTTGCGGGAGAGCAGGTCCGCGACCTTGAGCCGCGGCGGAGCGGCGCTCGGCGCGTTCACCGCGGGCCGGTCACCCCGGATCCCGAGCGACGCGCCCGTCGCGGCCTCCGCGATTCCTTCTCGTCGAGCAGCTGCCGCTTCAGCCGCGCAATGGCGACATCGAGCGCCGAGCGATGATCGGATTCCTGGGCCTTCGCGACGTGGATCCGGTTGCGCGGGACGTGCACCTCGATCTCGACTCCCGCCAGGCCGGCGTCCTCGGTGAACGTGACCTGCGCGTGATGCGGCCGCCGCGCGAACTTGGCCACTTTCTGCACCAGCTCCCGCGCCTGAGTCCGCAGCTCTTCATCGATGTCGGTGTGACGGAACGTGATCGTGATGCGCATGAATCAAGTCTCGCTTTCCGTTGCGATAGTGTGTTCGAGGTGCGTCAGCGTCGCGCGGGCAGCGGAATCCCAGGAAAGTCCCTCCGCGAAGCTTCGGGCCGCCCGTCCCAGCTGCTCGACGAGCGGTCGATCGCCGGCGAGCGCAAGCATGCGGTTCGCGAGCGCCGCGACGTCGCCATGCGGCACGAGGTATCCCGTCGTCCCGTCGCGGACCGACTCACGCAGGCCAGGGCTATCCGACGCGATCGCCGGAGTGCCGCAGGCCGCCGCTTCGACGTTCGTGATACCCCACCCCTCTTTGGGACTTGGGAAAACCACTGCCCAGGCGCGCCGCAGCAGACGGCGCTTTTCTCCCTCAGACACAAACCCCAGAAACCGTACCGCGGGTCCCAGCCCGAGCTCTTGCGCGAGACGCTCCAGCCGGGGGCGATCGTCCCCCTGCCCGGTGACGTCGAGCGTCACGTCGGCGCGTTGCTTACGGGCCTCGGCGAGCGCCCGCAACGCAAATTCCACTCCTTTATAACGCTTCAATCGTCCCAGGTACAGGAACGTGGGGCTTTCGGCGCGCGGCGTCGCGGGATCGGGTCGATACAGGCGGGCGTCCACTCCGGGATGGATCACGACGATCCGCGATGGAGCGACGCCCCGCTGCACGAGATCGTCGCGCGTGCTCTCGGAAATCGCGTGAAATGCGGCCCGCCGGTAGACGCGCGGGATGGGCAATTCGGCGGCCCAGACCACGGCGGCCAGCGGCGCGCTCGCCTCAGCGAACACGGTCGTCCCGAAGAGGTGGGGGACGATCGCGACGAACGGTAAGTTCGTCACCCGGGGCAGAAACAACGGAACTTTGTTGATGTCCTCGACCACGATGTCGAATGGGCGCTCCTGCAGCGTCCGGCGTACGGCTCCGCGCCCCAGCAAGGTAAAACTGTGGCGGCTGCCGATGCGGCGCACCTGAATCCCGTCCACCACCGCCGCTCGCGCGCAGCCCGGCCAGCCGCTCGCGATGAGATGGACGTCGTGCCCCCACGCCGCGATCCGGCCGAACAGCTCGTGCAGGTGGATTTCCGCGCCGCCGGCCTGCGGGTTCTCGCGGTCGTTCCAGTTGACGAGCAGGATTCTCACAGCGCGCCCGTCTCACGCGCGACGGCGTCGAGCACGCCATTGATGAAGGCGGGGGCTCGTGCCCCCGCGAACCAGTGCGCGAGCTTGACCGCCTCGTCGATGACCACCCGGGAGGGGGTCGATGCCTCGTCCAGCTCGGCCAGTGCCAGTCGCAGGATGTTGCGCTCTACTACGCCCACGCGCTCGAGCCGCCAGTGCTCGGCGGCATCGGCGATTCTGCGATCGAATTCGGGGAGACCGGCGACGGCCTTCGCCGCGAGATCGGCTCCGCGGTCGTAGCCGCGCGGCTCGCGCCGGTAGATCGCCGCGACGCGGGCAGCCACCGTTTCGATCGTCGGCCGTCCCGACAGCTCCCAGGCGTACAGCAGCTGAAGGGCGCGGGCCCGTGCCTTAGTCTCGGGGCGCTGCACCGAGCCGCTCGATCGCATCGGCGGTCTCGAGCGCCGCCTGAACCGCTTCGGCACCCTTCCCCACGCGCGCCTGCGCCTGCACCAAAGTGTCGGTGGTCAACACGCCGAAGCCGACCGCGATGCGGTGCGCCAGCGCGACGTTTCCCAGGCCCCGCGCCGCCTCACCCGCCACGTACTCGAAATGCGGCGTCTCGCCGCGAATTACGCAGCCGAGCGCGACGATGGCATCGAACCGGCCACTCGTCGCCGCCGCTTCGGCCGCGACCGGCAGCTCGAACGCGCCGGGCACCCAGGTCACATCGACGTGGCGATCGTCGATGCCTCCGCGCCGCAGCGCCTCGCGCGCGGTCTCGAGCAGCTGCGTCGTGATATTCTCGTGGAAACGGCTGACGACGATCGCCACGCGGCGCTGGCGATTGGACGTGCGCGCGGCCGGTGGTGGACGGTGAACCACGATCAGTGTGTGAGGAGGTGGCCGAGTTTGTCCCGCTTCACGTCCAGGTACGACCGGTTTTCGTCGGACGGCGCGGGCACGATCGGGAGCCGCTCGACGATCTCCAGGCCGTAACCCTCGAGGCCGACCAGCTTCATCGGATTGTTCGTCAACACGCGGATCGAGGAAAGACCGAGATCGAGCAGGATCTGCGCGCCGATGCCGTAATTCCGCAGGTCGGGCTTGAAGCCGAGTTTTTCGTTCGCTTCGACCGTGTCGTGTCCCTGATCCTGGAGCTCGTACGCCTTGAGCTTGTTGAGCAGGCCGATGCCGCGCCCTTCCTGATCGAGATACACGACGACACCCGCGCCCTGCTCCGCGATCATCCGCATCGCGCTGTGGAGCTGCCAGCCGCAGTCGCAGCGGGCCGATCCGAAAACGTCGCCCGTCAGACACTTCGAATGCATGCGCACGAGGACGCGCTGTTTGCCGGCGACGTCGCCGAACGCCAGCGCGACGTGCTCGGCCGAATCGACGTCGTTGCGGTAGCCGATGATCCGGAATTCGCCGAACGGCGTGGGCAAGCGTGCTTCCGCGACGCGATGGACGAGCCGCTCGTGCTTCAGGCGATACGCGACGAGCTGCGCCACCGTAATGAAGGTGAGGCCATGCTCGCGCGCGAACCGCTCGAGGTCGGGCCGCCGCGCCATGGAGCCGTCGGGGTTCAGGATCTCGCAGATCACGCCCGCCGGATACAGGCCGGCGAGACGGGCGAGGTCGATGCTGGCTTCGGTTTGGCCGACGCGCTGGAGCACGCCGCCGGGCCGGGCGCGCAGCGGGAAGACGTGACCCGGCCGCCGCAGATCGCTCGGCACCGTCGCGGGATCGATCAGCACGCGGATCGTCGCCGCGCGATCGGCCGCCGAAATGCCGGTCGTGACGCCGAACCGCGCCGCCGCATCGACGCTGATCGTGAACGCGGTCTCGTGCGATTCGTTGTTGTGATCGGTCATCTGCGGCAGGCCGAGCGCGTCGCAGCGCTCCGGCGTGAGCGGCGTGCAGATCAGGCCGCGCGCGTGCGTCGCCATGAAGTTGATCATCTCGGGCGTGACTTTTTCGGCCGCCCCGATCAGATCTCCCTCATTTTCGCGCCGCTCGTCGTCGGCTACGATGACGACCTTGCCGGCGCGGATGTCCGCGATTGCCTGTTCTACCGCTCCGAACGACATAGCTGCCTCACGTACTTTCCCAGGACGTCGGCTTCGACGTGCACCCGGTCACCGGTTTTCAGTCCGCCCAGCGTCGTATGCTC
>DASSUS010000116.1:0-10577 GCA_035706765.1 Gemmatimonadales bacterium | reverse complement strand
CGGAGCGCATCGCGGCCCGCGACCAGGCCCGTAAGTCCAAGGATTTCAAGGCCGCGGACGCGATCCGCGCCGAGCTCAAGGCGAGAGGAATCGAGATCGAAGACACGCCCACCGGGACGAAATGGAAACTCAGTTGACGGGACCTAAGTCGTTCGAAGTCCGTCCCTTGCCAAGCTCTCACACCCCCTCTAAGATACGAGTCTGTCGGATTTGAGCCTTAGCCAGCTGACGTAGCTCAATGGTAGAGCAGCTGATTTGTAATCAGCAGGTTAAGGGTTCGAGTCCCTTCGTCAGCTCACTGCCGAAGAAAACGGAGCAGTTCGAGGAACCAACAACCCCGCGCGCGGCGACACGCGGGGTCTGTTGTCAGGGGAAGCGTCGTCCTGAGGGCCCGCGGGGCCCGATGGATCTCGGAGCGGGGCATGGGCGCGGTGGGGTGCCCGAGTGGCCAAAGGGAGCAGACTGTAAATCTGCCGCGCTTAGCGCTACGAAGGTTCGAATCCTTCCCCCACCACTGTGTGGCGCGCCGCGGGCGTAGCTCAGTTGGTAGAGCATCAGCCTTCCAAGCTGAGGGTCGCGGGTTCGAGCCCCGTCGCCCGCTTGATTTGGAGGACCCTCGCTGCGCTCGAGGACGACGGCTCGCGTAGCTCAGTCGGTAGAGCGCGTCCTTGGTAAGGACGAGGTCACCGGTTCAATCCCGGTCGCGAGCTCTGGAAAGACGGTGCGCACCACGCACCATGCACAACGCACCACGCACTGAGGATTAAATGGCAAAAGCAAAATTCGAGCGCAACAAGCCCCACGTGAACGTCGGCACCATCGGTCACGTGGATCACGGCAAGACGACGCTGACGGCTGCGCTGACCAAGGTGTCCGCCGACAAGGGGCTGGGCACGTACGTGAGTTACGATCAGGTGGCGAAGGCGTCGGAGTCGCAGGGCCGGCGCGACGCGACCAAGATTCTCACGATCGCGACGAGCCACGTGGAATACTCGACGACCGAACGCCATTACGCGCACGTCGACTGCCCGGGCCACGCCGATTACGTGAAGAACATGATCACGGGTGCGGCGCAGATGGACGGGGCGATTCTCGTCGTCTCGGCCGTCGACGGGCCGATGCCCCAGACGCGCGAGCACATCCTGCTCGCCCGCCAGGTGAACGTGCCGGCGATCGTGGTCTTCCTGAATAAGTGCGACCTGGTGGACGACCCCGAGCTGCTCGACCTGGTCGAGCTCGAGGTCCGGGAGCTCTTGTCCAAGTACAACTTCCCCGGCGACGACGTGCCGGTAATCCGGGGCGCGGCGCTGAAGGCGATCGAAGGCGACAAGCAGTGGGTGGCCAAGATCGAGGAGCTGCTCGCGGCCCTCGACAAGAACATCCCGATCCCGAAGCGCGAAATCGACAAGCCGTTCCTGATGCCGGTCGAAGACGTGTTCTCGATCACGGGTCGCGGCACGGTCGCAACCGGCCGTATCGATCGCGGCAAGGTGAAGGTCGGCGAGGAAGTCGAGATGGTGGGCTTCGGGACCGACAAGAAGACCGTGGTCACCGGCGTCGAGATGTTCCGCAAGCTCCTCGACGAGGGGCAGGCGGGCGATAACGTCGGCTTGCTGCTGCGCGGCATCGAAAAGGATCAGATCGAGCGCGGCATGGTGCTGGCGAAGCCGGGCTCGATCAAGCCGCACACGCACTTCGAGGCCGAGGTGTACGTCCTCACGAAGGAAGAGGGCGGACGGCACACCCCGTTCTTCAAGGGTTACCGGCCGCAGTTCTACTTCCGGACGACGGACGTGACCGGATCGGTGGAGCTGCCCGGCGGCGTCGAAATGGTGATGCCGGGCGACAACACGAAAATGACGATCGAGCTGATCACGCCGATCGCGATGGAAGAGCAGCTGCGGTTCGCCATCCGCGAGGGTGGTCGCACCGTGGGCGCGGGCGTCGTAACGAAAATTCTCAAGTAAGAGGACCCCGTGCCCCGCGAGAACATCATTATGGAGTGCACTGTCTGTAAGAGCCGGAACTACTTCACGACGAAGAACCGGCGCAAGCATCCGGAACGGGCGGAATGGAAGAAGTACTGCCCCCGGTGCAACAAGCAGCAGGCGCACAAGGAATCGAAGTAATGGCAACGGAAGTGATGACGGGCGGCGGGCCGGAAATTCGGCCCGCCGGCCGAATCGCTCGGTTCATTCAGTTCCTGCGGGACGTGCGCAATGAATTGCGCAAAGTCACGTGGCCGTCGTTCGACGAGCTGAAGAAAGCCACCACCGTGATCATCATCTTCGTCACGGTGCTCGGCGTCATGATCGGCCTCATGGATTCGCTGTTCCAGTGGGTCTTCGTGAAGCTGGTGGCGAGGCTGTTCTAATGCCCGACCTGCGCTGGTACGCTATTCAGACCACCGCCGGGCACGAAAACAAGGTGCGCAATCTGATCGCGCGTCGCATTGCCGAAGACACGCGGCCCGAGGCGGAGAAGCCGATCCGCCAGGCGCTGGTCCCCACGCAGGAAGTGGTGGAGATCAAGAACGGCAAGAAGGTGAACGTCGAGCGGAAGATCTACCCGGGCTACGTGCTCGTGGAGATGGACCTGAATCAGGAGACGATCCACACGATCAACGGGATCCAGGGCGTGATCAAGTTTGTCGGCACCGGCCGGCTGCCGATGCCGCTGCGCCCGGACGAAGTGAACCGGCTGCTCGGTGTCGAGGAAGCGGTCAAGGAAGAAGAGCCCGCCGAGGCGATTCCGTTCCTCGTGGGCCAGGTCGTGGAGATCACGGAAGGGCCGTTCTCGGACTTCAGCGGGACGGTGCAGGAAGTGCTGCCGGACAAGGGCAAGGTGCGCGTGTCGGTGGCGCTGTTCGGCAGGCCGACGTCGGTTGAGCTGGATTATTTGCAGCTGAAAGCGCACTGAAGCTATCGGCTACCGGCTATCGGGCGTGGGTGTTACCCGATAGCTGATACCCGATAGCCGATAGCGCTCCGCGACCACACGGAATGTGGAAGTCCTAACCGGACGCTAATAAGAGGAACGCATGGCCAAACCAGTCACAGCAATCGTCAAACTGCAGGTGCCGGCGGGGCAAGCTACTCCGGCGCCGCCGGTCGGCACCGCGCTCGGCCCGCACGGCGTCAACATCATGGAATTCGTGAAGCAGTTCAACGCGAAGACCCAGGCGCAGGCCGGCATGGTGACCCCCGTGGTCGTGACGATCTACAAAGACCGCACGTTCACGTTCATCACCAAGACGCCGCCCGCCGCGGTGCTCCTGAAGAAGGAAGCGGGTATCGAGAAGGGCTCGCCGACCTCGAATCGTGAGAAGGTGGGGAAGGTCACGCGCGCCCAGCTCAAGAAGATCGCCGAGATCAAGATGCAGGACCTGAACGCGACCGATCTGGAAGGCGCGATCAACATGATCGCGGGCACGGCGCGCTCGATGGGCCTGACGGTGGAGGGCTGATGCGCGTGCACGGGAAGAAGTACCGCGCCGCCGCGGCCACGGTCGAGCCGAAGAAGCTGTATCCCGCGCCCGCGGCGGTCGAGCAGGTGAAGAGCAGCGCGTTCGCCAAGTTCGACGAGTCGGTCGATGTGGCGGTGCGGCTCGGCGTCGATCCGAAGCACGCCGATCAGATCGTGCGCGGCACGGTGTCGCTGCCGCACGGAACCGGCAAGAAGATCCGCGTGTTGGTGCTGGCGCAGGGTGAGAAGGTGAAAGAGGCGGAGGCCGCGGGTGCCGACTTCGTCGGGCTCGAGTACATCGCCAAGATCAAGGAAGGGTGGCTCGACACCGACGTGATCGTCGCGACCCCTGACGTGATGGGGCAGCTCGGCGCGCTCGGCAAGGTGCTCGGGCCGCGCGGTCTGATGCCGAACCCCAAGGCCGGCACGGTAACGATGGACGTCACCAAGGCGGTCAAGGAGCTGAAGGCCGGGAAGATCGAGTTTCGCGTGGACAAGAGCGGCATCGTGCACGCGGCGGTGGGCAAGAAGTCGTTCACGGCGCAGCAGCTGGCCGACAACCTTCAGGCGTTCATGGACGCGATCGTGAAGGCGAAGCCGGCGGCGGCCAAGGGTCACTATATCCGATCGGTGACGGTCTCGAGCACGATGGGGCCGGGCGTGCGGGTCGATCCGGCGGGGTATCATCAATGAACCGCACCAAAGCGCAGAAACAGGAGATGGTCACGACGCTGGCGCAGCAGGTCGCCAGGTCGCAGACGATCTACGTCACCGATTTCACGGGCCTCAACGTGGCCAACATCACGGATCTCCGCCGCCGGCTCCGCGCCGTGGGCGTCGAGTACGTGGTGGTGAAGAACACGCTCGCGCGGCGGGCGTTGTCGGAGTCACAGCGCCAGCAGGGCGGACTGGAGGCGCATCTCGCCGGTCCAACCGCGCTGGTGTTGGCAGGCGCGGATCCGGTGAGCGCGGCGAAAGTGCTCACCGACTTCGCGAAGGAGTTCGAGAAACCCGCGATAAAGATCGGCTTGGTGGAGGGGAAGCCGGTCACGTCCGCCCAGGTGAAAGGCCTGGCGGCGTTGCCCTCCAAACAACAGCTGCTCGCGCAGCTGGGCGGCGCGCTGCAGGCGCCGATGGCGGGATTCCTCGGAGTGATGAACGGACTGCTCTATTCGATGGTCGGCGCCCTGGAGGCGCTGAAGGAACAACGGGCTGCCTCTGGCGCCGCCACTCAACAGAGTTAGGGAGAAGACCATGGCAACACAGACGATGAGTAAGGACGACATTCTCGACGCCATCGGCAACATGTCGGTGTTCGAGCTGGCGGAGCTGATCGAAGCGTTCAAGTCGAAGTTCGGCGTGACGATCGCGGCTCCCGCGGCGGCCCCGGCCGGCGGCGCTGCGCCTGGCGGCGCGGCGGCTGCGCCCGCGGCCGAAGAGAAGACGGAGTTCACGGTCGTGCTGAAGTCGGGCGGCGAGAAGAAGATCCAGGTGATCAAGGAGATTCGCGCGATCACCAGCCTCGGGCTGAAAGAGGCGAAGGATCTCGTCGAGGGCGCCCCGGGGACCGTGAAAGAGGGCGTGAGCAAGCAGGAAGCCGAAGAAATCAAAAAGAAGCTCGAAGCGCAGGGCGCCGTCGTCGAACTGAAGTAGCCTCGAGGACCCCCGGGCCACGGTGGTCCGAGGGCAACCCGAGTCTCGCTTCGGTTCTACGACATGCGCGGATTAACCACAACCTGCTGTTTCCGAGCCCCAACGCTTACCCCCGCACCGACGTACGGGACGGGGGAAGCTGGGCCTTTTGCATTGCCTGAGGATGGTCATGACAACTAAGACGTCACCGGTTCTTTCGTTCGGCAAGCTGGAGACGGGCATGCCGATGCCCCATCTCCTCGATATTCAGACCAAGGCGTTCCAGTCGTTGCTGCAGCCGGACGGCAAGGGCGGCGAGCGCGCCGACGTCGGGCTCGAACGGGTCTTCCGCGACCTGTTCCCGATTCAGGACGTGAACGGGAATTACTCGCTCGAGTTCGTGAAGTACGCGCTCGGCGAGCCGAAGTACACCGTCGAAGAGTGCATCGAGCGCGATATGACGTACTCGGTGCCGCTCAAGGCGACGCTCCAGCTCGTGGTGATGGAAGAGGTCGGCGAGGTCACGAAGACCAAGCGGCCCAAGAACATCATCGAGAAGGAGGTCTATCTCGGCGAGCTGCCGATTCTCACGCCGCTGGGCACGTTCGTGATCAACGGCGCCGAGCGCGTGATCGTGTCGCAGCTGCACCGCTCGCCGGGCGTGGTGTTCGAGGAGAGCATCCATCCCAACGGCCAGCGTCTGTTCTCGGCGCGGATCATCCCGTTCCGGGGCTCGTGGGTCGAGTTCACCGTCGACATTCACGACGTGATCTACGTCCACATCGACAAGAAGAAGAAGTTCCCGGCCACCGCGCTGCTGCGCGCGTTCGGCTACGGCACCAACGCCGACATCCTGAAGCTGTTCTACGCGGTGAAGGAGATCGACATCACCGGCAAGCTCGAGGGCCGCGCGCAGAAGCGCGAGGTGCTCGGCACGCTGCTGGCGGCCGACGTCCCTGATCCGGAGAACAAGAAGGGCGAGCCGCTCGCCCGCGTCGGCGACGAGCTGACGCTCGAGCGCTTCAACGCGTTCCGCCGCGCCGGCATCACGTCCGTGAAGGTGTTCGCGGGCTACACCTCGCTCGACCTGCGCGACGACGCGCAGCCGACCACGACGCAGCAGACGCCGAGCAAGTACGTGCTCGCGTTCGACGTCGCGGACCCCGACGGCGAAGTCGTGGGCGAGGCGGGGCGCGAGCTGTCGGACACGCTCCGGAAGAAGCTGCTCAAGGCGGGGGTGACCAAGGTCGACGTGCTGCTGCCGCCGGGCCGCAGCGAGTCGCCCCTGATCAAGAACACGCTCGCCAAGGACCCGACGCACGCCGAAGCGGAGGCGCTGGCGCAGATCTACACCCTGCTCCGTCCCGGCGAAGCGCCCAACATCGAGACGGCGCGCGAGGCGCTGAAGCGGCTGTTCTTCCACCCCAAGCGCTACGACCTGGGGAAGGTCGGCCGCTACAAGATCAACCAGCGGCTCAAGGTGAACGTGCCGAAGGACAACACCGTCCTCACCGAGGACGACTTCGTCGCCATCATCCGCTACCTGATCGAGCTGTCGGAAGGCCGCGGCTACACCGACGACATCGACCACCTCGGCAACCGCCGGGTGCGCTCGGTCGGCGAGCTGATCGCGAACCAGTTCTCGGTCGGCCTGTCGCGCATGGCGCGGCTGATCAAGGAACGGATGAGCATCAACAACGATCCCGAGCGCATCACGCTCGACGATCTGGTCAACGCCCGCACCGTCAGCGCCGTGATTCAGGCGTTCTTCGGCAGCTCGCAGCTGTCGCAGTTCATGGATCAGACGAATCCGCTGGCGGAGCTGACCCACAAGCGGCGCCTCTCGGCGCTCGGACCGGGCGGACTCACGCGCGAGCGCGCGGGGTTCGAGGTCCGCGACGTGCACTACAGCCAGTACGGCCGGATGTGCCCGATCGAGACGCCGGAAGGTCCGAACATCGGCCTGATCACCTCGCTGTCGTGCTACGCGCGCGTGAACGAGCTCGGCTTCATCGAGACGCCGTACCGCGTGGTGAAGGACGGCAAGGTAACGGACGAGGTGCGGTGGCTCTCGGCGTCGGAAGAAGAGGACTACGCGGTGGCGCAGGCCAACGCGCACCTCACGCCCGACGGCCGGTTCGCCGACGAGCTGGTGCTGTGCCGCAAGCGGGACGACTACCCGCTGCTGCCGCCCAACAAGATCGACTTCATGGACGTGGCGCCCGAGCAGCTCGTGTCGATCGCCGCGGCCCTGATTCCGTTCCTCGAGCACGACGACGCGAACCGCGCGCTGATGGGCTCGAACATGCAGCGGCAGTCGGTGCCGCTCCTGTTCCCCCAGGCGCCGCTCGTGGGCACGGGCCTCGAGGACAAGGTCGCGATCGACTCGGGCGCGGTGGTCATCGCGCGCCGGGGCGGCGTGGTCACGCGCGTCACGGCCGATGAGATCATCATCGACGCCGGCGACGACGACACGAAGTCGGGCAACGGCGACAACGCGCTGGCGCGGCTGCGCCAGCACGACCGCTTCCGCCTGAAGAAGTTCTGGCGCACCAACCAGGACACCGCGATCAACCAGCGGCCGCTGGTGCACATGGGCCAGAAGGTGAAGGCGGGGCAGGTGATCGCGGACGGCGCGGGCACGGAGCGCGGCGACCTCGCGCTCGGCGCCAACGTCACGGTCGCGTTCATGCCGTGGTACGGCCACAACTTCGAAGACGCGATCGTGCTCTCCGAGCGCCTCGTGAAGGACGACGTGTATTCGTCGATCCACATCCAGGAGCTCGAGCTGCACGTCCGCGACACCAAGCGCGGCCGCGAGGAGATCACGCGCGAAATCCCGAACGTCGCCGAGGAATCGCTCGTCGACCTCGACGAGCGCGGCATCGTGCGGATCGGCGCCCATGTGAAGGCAGGCGACATCCTCGTCGGCAAGATCACGCCGAAGGGGGAGACCGAGCTGTCGCCGGAAGAGAAGCTCCTGACCGCGATCTTCGGCGAGAAGGCCAAGGACGTGAAGGACTCGTCGCTGAAGGTGCCGCCCGGCATGGAGGGCGTCGTCATCGACGTGAAGATCTTCTCGCGCATCGAGGATCAGGTGGTCGAGAAGGACCGCGGCGAGCGGATCGGCGAAGTGCGCCGGCTCGAGACGGAAGAGAAGGCGCGCATCTCGGAGGCGGTGTTCTCCGAAATGGTCGAGCTGCTCACGAACCAGGAAGTCGGCCTGATGCTGAAGGCGGGCACGGTCGAGGAGTTCCTGCCGGCGGGGACGAAGCTGAGCCGGCAGCAGCTGAGCGAGATCAACTTCTCCGACGTCGACCTCAAGACGCTGCGGGTCGCCAACAAGTCGGTGAACGAAAAGATCCGCGCGGTGCTCGACGCAGCCGGAGCGGAGCGCGCCAAGATCGAGGAGAAGTCGGAGGACCAGATCGACAAGATCCTCCAGCCCGACGAGCTCCCGCCCGGCGTGATCCAGCTCGTGAAAGTGTACGTCGCCGAGAAGCGCAAGATCTCGGTGGGCGACAAGATGGCCGGCCGGCACGGCAACAAGGGCATCATCGCCCGGATCGTGCCGGAAGAGGACATGCCGTTCCTGCCCAACGGCACGCCCGTGGACATCGTGCTGAATCCGCTCGGCGTGCCGAGCCGGATGAACGTGGGCCAGATCCTGGAGACGCACCTCGGCTGGGCGGCGAACCTGCTCGGCTTCGACGCGAAGACGCCGGTCTTCCAGGGCGCCGATGAGACGGAGATCGGCGTGCTGCTCCGGCTCGCCGGGCTGTCGTGGGCGGCGGACGCGCTGCGGCTCGAAGCGCGCCCCCCGGAGCTCGATACCGCACGGGTCGAGCAGATCGTGTCGGATCTGCGGAAACTGCCGGCGACCAACGGCAATCGCCCCGATATCGGCAATGCCGGGATCGCGCTGCTCGGCGGCCGCAGTGTGTCGGCCGAGACGCGTGAGCTGCAGCATCAGTTCGTCGATTTCCTGAAGCTGGCGGCGAAAGAGCTGGCCGAGCGCGAGCTGGGCCAGCGCCGCATCGAGCAGGAGATGCACAGCGCCCGCCTCGAGGCGGCTGCCGACAAGGACAAGCCGGCGCTCAAGGCGGGACTCAAGGAAATCGAGAAGTTCCTGGGCAAGGACAAGCCGGCCGAGGTGCTCGAGGCGACGGGACGTCCCGCGCTCGCGGCGCTGTTCGGCGCGAAGTCCGAGGCGGACGTGGACGCGGCGGTGGTCGAGCTGCTCCAGGCCGCGGGGCTGTCGCCGGTGGGCAAGTGCCGCCTGCGCGACGGCCGTTCGGGCGAGCTGTTCGCGTCCGAGGTGACGGTCGGCTCGATCTACATGATGAAGCTGTCGCACCTGGTGGACGACAAGATTCATGCCCGCTCCATCGGGCCGTACTCGCTGGTGACCCAGCAGCCGCTCGCCGGGAAGGCGCAGTTCGGCGGCCAGCGGTTCGGCGAAATGGAAGTGTGGGCGCTGGAAGCATACGGTGCCGCGCACACGCTGCAGGAAATTCTGACCGTCAAGTCGGACGACGTGAACGGCCGGAGCCGCGTGTACGAGGCGATCGTGAAGGGGCAGAACCTGCCGAAGCCGGGGATTCCTGAGTCCTTCAACGTGCTGGTGAAGGAGCTGCAGGCCCTCGGATTGAAGGTGACCCTCGGCACGACTGAAGACGTGGAGGAATAGTGATCGATTTCCGTAGCGGCCACGAGCCCAAGAGCTCGAGCTTCGATTATATCCAGATCCGGATCGCCTCTCCGGAGGAGATCCGCGGCCCCAAGGACTCCAAGGAGCGCGAGCGCCTGGAGCTGCAGGGCCAGCGCACGTGGTGGTCGTGGGGAGAAGTCACCAAGCCCGAGACCATCAATTACCGGTCGTTCAAGCCGGAACGGGATGGCTTGTTCTGCGAGCGCATCTTCGGCCCGGTGAAGGACTGGGAGTGCCACTGCGGCAAGTACAAGCGGATCCGCTATCGCGGCGTGATCTGCGACCGCTGCGGCGTCGAGGTCACGCTGTCGAAGGTGCGGCGCGAGCGCATGGGGCACATCGAGCTGGCGGTGCCGGTCGCGCACATCTGGTTCTTCAAGACGCTGCCGTCGCCGATGGGCAACCTGCTCGACATGACGCTGCGCGACCTGGAGCGCGTGATCTACTACACGAACTACGTCGTGATCGAGCCGGGCGAGCAGGAAGTGCAGGAGCGGGAGCTGCTGGACGAAGACCGCTTCCTCGAGCTGCGCGCCAAGGCCAAGCAGGAAGGCGACCAGGCGTTCCGTGCCGACATCGGCGCGCCCGCGATCCGGTCGCTGCTCGAGCGCATCAACGTCGACAAGCTCGCCGACGAGCTGCGTGAGACCGTCGCGACCGAGACGAGCCAGCATCGCAAGAAGCAGATGCTCAAGCGGCTCAAGATCGTGGACGCGATGCGCAACTCGGGCAACGCGGGCGAGCAGCGCAACGATCCGCGCTGGATGAT
>DASSUS010000115.1:0-4962 GCA_035706765.1 Gemmatimonadales bacterium | reverse complement strand
ACGACCGCGACGAGGAGCCGATCAAGATCGCGCTGCTGCAGCGCCACGCGACCGATCGGGTGCTGGAGCACAAATGGAAGTTGTTCGAGCCCGGACCGCCGACCGGCAAGCGCGTCGCGATCGTGGGCGCCGGTCCGGCCGATCTGTCCTGCGCCCGGGAGTTGCGGAGGCAGGGACATGCCGTGACCGTCTTCGACGCGAAACCCAAGGCTGGCGGGCTCACTACCTACGGGATCGCGGAGTACAAGCTCAAGGCCGACGTCGCGCTCGCCGAGGTTCAGGACATCCTGGATTTGGGAGTAGAGCTGAAGACGGGGGTGACGGTGACTTCGGTCGAAACGCTGCTCGAGGAATTCGACGCGGTCTTCGTCGGTATCGGTCTCGGCCGTACGAAGCGACTCGGCATTCCAGGTGAAGAGCTGCCCGGGGTGATCGACGCGCTGACGTTCATCGAGCATCTCAAGACGCACCCGTATCGCGATACGCCGGTCGGGCGCCAGGTCGTCGTGATCGGCGCCGGGAACACGGCCATCGACGCCGTAACGCAGGCCAAGCGGCTGGGCGCGGAGTCGTCGACGATCGTGTACCGGCGTGGCGAGGCAGAGATGCCGGCTTACGCCTACGAATACGAGCTTGCGAAGAAGGACGGCTGCGGCTTCCGGTTCAATGCGATTCCGCGGCGCATCGTTGGGAACGGCGCGGTCGCCGGGGTCGAGCTGAGCAGCGGCGAAACGATTCCCTGCGACATGGTGATCGTCGCCATTGGACAGGGCGCGCGGACGGAGCTGGTGGTGCCGTCGGATCCGCGGGTGTTCACGGGAGGAGACTGCGCGAACGGCGGCGCCGAAATCGTGAACGCCGCGGCGGAAGGCGTGGCGGCCGCGCGCCGCATCGCTACCCTGCTCGCGAACAACAGTTAGCGTAGCTAACCATCTCTGGGATACGAGCATGGCCAACCTCAAGACGTCGTTTGCCGGCATCGAAAGCCCGAACCCGTTCTGGCTGGCCTCGGGTCCTCCCACCAACACCTACGGGCAGGTCGCCAAGGCGTTCGACGAGGGCTGGGGCGGCGCGGTCTGGAAAACGATCGGCGAGCCGATCATCAACGTGTTCTCGCGCTACGGCTCGGTCGATCTCGGCCAGAACCGGATGATGGGCTTCAACAACATCGAGCTGATCAGCGACCGCCCGATCGCCGACAACCTGAAGGAGATCGCGGAAGTCAAACGGAACTACCCGAAGCACGCCGTGATCGCGTCACTGATGGTGGAATCGAAGCGCGAGTCCTGGCACCAGATCGTCAAGCAGACCGAGGACACGGGGGCCGACGGCATCGAGCTGAACTTCGGGTGCCCGCACGGCATGAGCGAGCGCGGGATGGGGAGCGCGGTCGGCCAGGTGCCGGACTACACCTGCCAGATCGTGGAGTGGGTCAAAGAGGTCGCGCGCATCCCCGTGATCGTGAAGCTCACGCCCAACGTCACCGACATCACCTACATCGCGCGCGCGGCGGTCCAAGGCGGCGCCGATGCGTTGTCGCTGATCAACACGATCAACTCGATCGTGGGGGTCGATCTCACGACGTTCGAGCCGCAACCCTCCGTCGCGGGAAAATCGAGTCACGGCGGTTATTGCGGACCCGCCGTCAAGCCGATCGCGCTCCACCTCCTCTCGGCCGTGGCCGGCGATCCGGCCGTGAAAATCCCGATCAGCGGCATCGGCGGCATCTCCAGTTGGCATGACGCGGCGGAATTCATCGCCCTGGGGGCGGGCACGCTGCAGGTCTGCACGGCGGTGATGCATTACGGCTTCCGCATCGTCGAAGATCTGAGCGACGGGCTGTCGAACTGGATGGACGAGCGAGGATTCCGCTCGCTCGACGACATTCGGGGCCGCGCGCTACCGCGCGTGACGAAGTGGGAGGAGCTGGACCTCAATTATCACCTGCTCGCGCACATCGACCAGGACAAATGCATCAAATGCGAGCTGTGCTGGACGGCGTGTGAGGATGGAGCGCACCAGGCGATCCGGCGCTATCCCCGCGACAACGGCGGCCCGGTCGTCGAGATCATTGAGGAAGCGTGCGTCGGTTGCAACCTCTGCGCTGCCGTTTGTCCGGTGCAGGGGTGCATTACGATGCGGCAAGTGCCGAATGAGTTCCCGAAGGTCAGCTGGAAAGACTTTGTTGCGGGACGGGGCAAGATCGCGCCGAGATCCGAGCATTTTCACACAGCCACTTGGGGTTCGGGATCCAAGTAGCGGGCTTCAAGAACCAAGCCTCATCAAGTTGCGGCTTAAAGGCTTGCGCCTAAAGCCTCGTCGGCGGTGTTAGCGGCGTCGCTGCAACCCCTTGCTCCGGCTCGGGCGTGAAGTCTTCACCTGGATTGATGAACCGGTCCCTCTCGAAATTGTATTGCTTATCGTACAGCTGGCGGTACCGTCCGTTCTTCGCGAGCAGCTCCTCGTGCGTCCCTCTCTCCACAATCTGCCCGCCCTCGAGCACCAGGATCTGGTCCGCGCTGCGGATCGTCGACAGCCTGTGCGCGATCACGAACGTCGTGCGGCCCCGCCGCAGCGCGCGCAGCCCGTCCTGGATCTTGGCTTCGCTCTCGGAGTCCAGGCTCGACGTCGCCTCGTCGAGCACCAGAATCCGCGGATCGGCCAGAATCGCGCGGGCGATCGAGATCCGCTGCCGCTGCCCCCCCGACAGCTTTACCCCGCGCTCGCCCACGACGGTGTCGTACCGCTCGTCGAACTGCTCGATGAATTCGTCCGCGTGCGCGATCCGGGCGACCTGGACGATTTCGTCGCGCGTGGCATGCGGCCTCGCGAACGCGATGTTTTCGGCCACCGTTCCGTCGAACAGAAAATTGTCCTGCAGCACGACGCCGAGCTGCGTGCGATAATCGGCGAGCGGCACCGTCGCCAGATCGCGCCCATCGACGAGCACCCGGCCCTGCTCGGGCCGGTTGAACGCCAGTACGAGCCCGATCAGCGTGCTCTTGCCCGATCCCGACGACCCGACCAGCGCCGTCGTGGAGCCCGCGGGCGCGTGGAACGACACGTCTTTGAGGACCGGCACACCGGGCTTGTAGGAGAACGTGACATGCTCGAACGCGACGTCGCCGCGCACGGGCGGCAGCGGCGCCTTCGTCGCGTCCTCGGCGTCCTCCGTCGTCATGCGGCGCAGCTCGTGAATTCGATCGAGCCCCGCGAACGCTTCCGTGATCTGCGTCCCGATCGACGCGATGCCGATCAGCGGCATCGCCACGAGTCCGACGAAAAAGATGTACTGCACGAGCTCGCCGAGCGTCATCGTCTGATTGAGCACCGCCCGCCCGCCCACCAGGATCATGATGATCGCGATCATCCCGATCACCAGCTGGGCGAACGCCCCCACACCCGACACGCCGGTCATCGTCGTCGCCACGTTGCGAAACAGCTTGTGCACGCCGCGCGCGAACACGAGCTCCTCACCCCGCTCGGAGCGATACGCCTTGACGATCCGGATGCCGCCCAACGTCTCCGCCAGCCGGCCCGTGACGTCGGCGTTCAACTTGCCGCGCTCGCGAAACAGCGGCCGCAGCCTGGCGAACGCGAACGCCATCCCCCCGCCGAACACTGCGAGCACGAGAATCGACAGCGCCGTGAGCTGCCAGTTCAGCCAGAACAGCACGCCGAGCGCGATCGTCGCCGTCACCAGCCCGCCCAGGAGCTGCACCAGACCCGTGCCGACGAGGTTTCGAATCCCCTCGGCGTCGGTCATGATCCGGGAGATGAGAATGCCGGTCTTGGTCGAGTCGAAATACCCGATCGGCAGGCGCAGCGCGAAGCCCTGCAATGACTTGCGCATTTCGGTGATGGCCCGCTGCGCGGCGACGCCGAGGATTTGCGACAGGCCGAACGAGGTGACGGCCGCGATCACGGTGGCGATGCCGACCGCTGCCGCGATCACGCCCAGCAGCTCCGGCCGGTGCTCGCCGATCACGTGATCGATGATGTAGCGCGACGAGCCGGGGAGCACGAGCCCCGCCAGCCGGTTGACCAGCATCAGCAGCAGGCCGAGCCCCAGCCGGCGGCGGTGACGCCAGACGAGCTCGCGCGCCTCGCGCCAGGCGTTGGAGTAGTTCGGTTTCTGTTTCTTGTCCGCCACGGCGAGAACTTTACCTCGGCTGGGCCGCCCGGACCAGGAGCCCTGTAGTGGAGACCCGAACTTCATATGTCACGCTCCTCGCGTCCTGCGGCCGATTGGCAGCTGTTGCGTTAATGAACGTCGCCGATCCGTACTCGGCATCGACGAACGGCCGCAGCACCCAGTAGCGCCGGGCGAGATCGAAGGTGTTGAACGGCTTCTCCCGCGCGAGCGAATAGACGGTGCGCTCGCGGGTCTGCTCATCGGTCACGTCGTGATAGCGACCGGCGATGCGATCGAGCTCGTACACCGTATGCAGGCCGAGCAGATTGGCCAGCGGACGCCATTTGAGGATGTGCGCATCGACGTAGATCTCGTCCCCCGCGAGATCGTACATCCGCTGGCTGCTGTCGGCGAGCGTCACCGTCGCCCGAAACCGCTGCGGGCTTATCGGCTCGGTCCTGATCGTGGCGGCGAGCTCCTCGTGCGTGAGCGCGCGATAGCCGCCGATGCCAACCGCGATCGTCCCGCACAGCAGCACGAGCGTAAAGCACAGCGTCGTGGCGAGGAGGCCTACAGCCGCGCTGATCCGCGCCCGCCGGCGCCACGCCGCAATCCCCACTATGAGCAGGATCACGCCGAGCAGGCCGAACGCGATCATCACGATCTGCAGGAGGCCAGTCATTCCCTACACGTTAAGTGACGAGTGCCTCTGGCGCGAATTCCGGCCGTATATCACCTTGACGCGCTATGAAGCGCTCTACCCTACTCACGCTGGCGGCGATCGCCTTCGTTCTGGCGCTCTTCTTCTATATGTCCACCGCGAGCGC
>DASSUS010000114.1:0-6715 GCA_035706765.1 Gemmatimonadales bacterium | reverse complement strand
CTGATGATGCAGGCCTTTTCCGCGTCTCGGCTTGGCTGCACGATCCGGTCCGTCATGTGGACATGACAAACCGATCGCGACGCGCCGCTCGGCGTGGATCGAAAGCAGTCCCGACGCGCGCCGCCGTGCTGTCGCCTCCGGGTGACGGCGGCGTACAGCGGGCCCAACATGCCCAACGAGCCCGTGGCCGCGGAGCGCCTCGCGATCGCGCTCGCCGACGTACGCGGGGTGCAGAAGCAGCATCGCCAGCAGCGCCCGCGGTTTGGCGCCGGCCGGCGTCACCGTGCCGCTGTCGCCCCGCACCTGACGCGTGTTACCCGCCGCGCGAGCGCCGGGGCCAACGGTCCTCGCATCGATCAGCGGTGGATCGCCGACCGGGCCGCCGAGAGGAGGCCCGCCATGCCCGCATGACCGTGTTCGTCACGGCCGCGCTCGCCCGACGCGTCGTCGCGCCCTCCGAACGGAACGTGCCGCCTCAGCCCGGTGATCGCGAAGACGCGCTCGCGGCGCAACGCGCGATCTAAGTCGGTCGCCGTGGCTGGCGATCAGCGTTCTTGCGGCGGTTCCTCGCTGCCGCCGGCCGGCCGGCGTGGCGTGAGCAATTCGGTCGTGAGCAGGTCGGTGAGCCACGTCCTGTGCTGGTCGGGCGTCCAGCCGAGCTCGGTGGTGAGCAGGTTGTAGAGCTCGGGGCTCGCGAGCGCGCAGTAGCGCTGGCCGGCCTGCTCGATCGATAGTCCCGGTCTCAGATCAGCGGCGACGTAGGTGCGGATCCGCTCGGTCTGGGCGGTCAGGCGATCGTGTAGCAGCCGCCGGCCGAGCTCGGCGGCGAACTCCTCCTTGTCCGCGGCGCCGCGGATGACCGCGTGGAGCGGCCGGGTGCGGGCCAGGATCCTGCAGCTGTACTCGACCATCTTCTCGAGCCGCTCGGCGGAGCTGGGAAGCTGGGCGACCGTGGCCCACCAGCCGTCCGGCTGCGTGGCCTGATCCTCGGCGCCGATGATCGCCAACTCGATTGCATGCTCGAGCAGGCCGCGCTTGCCGCCGAGTGAGAGGTAGACGGTCTCGGGGGAGACGCGGGCGTCTTCGGCGACCGCCGCGATCGTGGTCCCGGCGTATCCGCGCTCGGCGAACAGGCGATAGGCGGATTCCACGATTCTGCGGCGGGTCTGATCGGCTTGATCGGCCCGCAGCGGCGAGTGGTATCGGCGCCGCGCAGCCTTGACCTGACCCGGCACCTTGGCTACAGTAGCACCCAATTCACTAAAGCGACGGTGGAGCGATTTGATGAGCAACGTCGCCACGCACGAGATGAGGCGGGCAGCCGTCAAAGGCGTTGAGCTCGAGTACGAGCTGCGGGGGTCAGGAGAGCCCGTCGTACTGATCCATTGGGGCGTGTCCGCGGCCTGGGCCGAGCCGCTCATGCATGAGCCCGCCCTGGCCGATCGCTACCGGCTTCTCAGCTACCACCGGGCCGGCTTCGCCGGCAGCGACCGAATCGACGGCTCGCCCAGCCTGGCCGACCACGCCGCGCAATGCGCCCACCTCATGCGGCATCTGGGGATCGAGCGGGCCCACGTCGTGGGCCACTCGTCGAGCGCGGACATCGCCCTGCAGCTCGCGCTCGACTTTCCCGACGCCGTGCACTCGCTCGCGCTCATGGAGCCGGCGCGCCCGGTCCCGTCCACCGACGCGCAGGCACAGTTCGTGCACGATTTCGTCGCACCCGCGATTCAGCGCTACCGCGCCGGCGACACGGTCGGCGCCGTCGACACCTTCGCCCGCGGAGTCTTCGGACCGGATTACCGCGGCCGCCTGGAGCGAGGGCTCCCGGGAGCCTTCGCGCAAGCCGTCGACGACGCCGACGCGTTCTTCGGTCAGGAGCTGCCCGCCCTACAGCAGTGGTCGTTCACGCAGGAGGACGCGGGGCGCGTCGTCCAGCCGGCGCTCGCCATCCTCGGCGGGAACACCGTCCCGATCTTCGCTGAGCGGCTGAAGCTGCTGATCTCCTGGCTGCCGAACGTGCAGCGCTTCGAGCTTCCGGATGCGACGCACCTGCTGCACGTGCAGAACCCGCGCGTGATGGCCGCCGCCCTTGCCGCGTTCTACGCCAGGCACCCGCTCCCAGTAGCGAGCGCCTAGCGCCGCGGCGATTGCGCGTCGAGGAGACGTGCTTGTCCGTTGCGCGGGCCAGCGTGACGCTCGCGTCCTGACGGGCCTCTCCGGAATCAGCGGCAGGACTCAATCGGGCTTCCGCTTGCGTGCGGCTGCGCAGCTGGATCCGCGGCGACCATGGCGATCGTTGCCTCGGACGTCTCGCGCTTGATGCTCGCGCCAGTCGGTTCCGTGCAGCAGCGCCCGCGCGCAAGCGGCGAGGGAGGGGCGAGGGTCAGGTCGGAGACCCGCCGACGCGTGGTGTGCGAGCGAAACTGGTAGGGCGTCATCCGTGTCGACCTCAGACTCGATGCCCGAGCGCCCGGCAGCATCGCCGCGATCGCCGGCAGCGCGCCCTCCATCACCTGGCGCGCGCCTGGAGAGCGAGCGGCGGGCGGCTGAAGCCCGCGCAGCTCGTCGCAGCGACGTCGTGGTCCGGGAGTGGTTGCGGCAGCTCAGAGCGATGCGGTCGTCGTGACGCGCAAGCTGGGGCTCAGCTGCGAGGTGCGCGGGACTATCGCGGAAGTGCTGGTCAGCGGAGACCTGGACATGGCGGCCGCGTTCAAGCTCGAACCGGCGATCGAACGTGTGGTGGCCGAGCACTCCGTCCAGGCGCTCGTGCTCGACCTGGCCGACGTGAGCTTCATCGACTCCGCCGGCGTAGGGTCATTGCTGTCCGCGCGGGATCGCTTGAATGACCTCGGCGTCAACGCCCACTTCACGCGGCCATCGAAGGCGGTTGAGCGAGTACTGGACGTCGGCGGCATACGTCACGTCGTGGTGGACTGACCGCTGGTGGAAGTCGTGGCCGGAGCACCGCACGCGACGGATCCTGATCGCCTTACCGACCCCACACACGCATCTCGATCACCGCACGCAGTCAGCGCCGCCGTGCGCCGGGTTCGCTGCGCCCGGGTTTCAATGCAGGCCCGGTCGTAGTAGGAATGGCGCGTGACCACTGCTCGTCGTGAGGAGGACAAGATGGCGACCACCGCGATGGCGCATCTCCGCGACCGAGTGCGAGGCGAGATCCTCACTCCCGAGGACGCCGCGTACGACGATGCGCGCAGGGTGTACAACGCCATGATCGACCGGCGCCCGCGTGTCATCGTGCGCTGCGCCGGCGTCGACGACGTGGTGGCCGCGGTGAACCTCGCGCGCGAGGAGGGCCTGAGCATCGCGGTTCGCGGAGGGTCGCACAGCGTCCCCGGATTCGGCACCGCCGACGACGCGGTCGTGATCGATCTCACCCGCATGCAGGCGGTCGAGGTCGACCCCGGGCGGAAGACCGCGCGCGCGCAGGGCGGCGCGACGTGGGGCGCCTTCAACGACGCCACCCACGAGCACGGCCTGGCTACGACGGGCGGCATCATCTCGACGACCGGTGTGGGCGGGCTCACGCTCGGCGGCGGGATCGGATACCTGTCACGTGGGCACGGCCTCTCCTGCGACAACCTGCGCGCGGCCGAGGTCGTCACGGCAGACGGCCGGATCCTGGCCGCCACGCCGAACGAGAACGAGGACCTCTTCTGGGCGCTGCGCGGCGGCGGGGGGAACTTCGGCGTCGTCACCGCATTCGAGTACGACCTGCACCCTGTGCGCGAGGTCTACGGCGGCCCGATCCTGTTCGAGCTGAGCGACGCCGCCGACGTGCTGCGTTTCTACCGCGAGTTCATCCGCGACGCGCCGGAGGAGCTCGGCGGTTTCCCGGCCTGGCAGATCGCGCCGCCGCTGCCGTTCATCCCGGAGGACCGCCAGGGCGAGCCGTTCATGATCTTCGTGACCTGCTGGGCGGGCCCGGTCGAGAAGGGCGAGGCCGCGCTCAAGCCGATCCGCGACGTGGCGCCGGTGGTCGCCGAGCACGTCGGCCCGATGCCGTACCCGGCGATCAACAGCGCCTTCGACGCCCTCGTCCCGGCCGGGCTCCAGCACTACTGGAAGGCGAACTTCGTCAAAGAGCTCACCGACGATGCGATCGCCGCCCACATCGAGCACGGGCCGAAGGTGCCGACGGTCAACTCGACCGTGCACATCTATCCGATCAACGGCGCCTGCCACAGGGTGGCGCCCGACGCGACGGCGTTCGCCTTCCGCGATGCGACATTCGCGACGGTGATCGCCGGCATGTGGCCGGAGCCCGCCGACAACGACGCGAACACGGCCTGGGTGCGCGGGTTCTACGACGCGACCGCGCCCCACTCGGAGGCGGGCGGCTACGTCAACTTCATGGCCGGCGACGATCAGGAGCGGATCAGGGACAACTACAAGGGCAACTACGACCGGCTGGTCGACGTCAAGCGCGCCTACGACCCGGACAACCACTTCCGCCACAACCAGAACATCAAGCCGTAGGTCCCGCCGCCGGCGTTTCAGCGCAGTGATCTGAACGCGGCCCGCACCTCGGTGGAGAAGAGTTCCGGTTCCTCCCAGGCGGCGAAGTGCCCGCCGCGGTCGACCTCGTTGAAGTACGTGAGGCTGGGGTAGACCGTGTCGGCCCAGCTGCGCGGGGCGGTGAAGAGCTCGCCGAGGAACGTCGTGAAGCCGACCGGGACCGAGACCGGCGGGGGTGCGTGGCCGGCCGCTTCGGCCGCGGCCACGAACCGTCCGAATTCCCAGTACCAGCGGGCGGCCGACGCGCCGGTGCCGGTCAGCCAGTACAGCGTGATGTTGTCGACGACGGTGTCGCGCGTGAGGTTGCCGACGGGCTCGCCGTCGACGAACGCGCGCGAGATCTTGGAGTAGCTGTCCGTGTCATGGTCGAGCATCCATGCCGCCAGGCCGACCGGCGAATCCAGCAGGGAGTAGCCGATCGTCTGCGGCCGGGTGGACTGCTCCAGGAAGTAGCCGAAGCCGTCTGTCGTGAACGCGCCGAGCGCGTCGTGCGCGGCGCGTTCCTGCTCGGAATCCGCCGGCAGCTGGTCCTTGAGACCGATCGCCAGGGCGAGCAGGTTCATGTGGATGCCGAGCAGCCCCTCGGGAGCCATGCGGCCCATCGCGTCGGTGACGGCGGCGCCCACATCGCCGCCCTGCGCGACGTAGCGCGTGTATCCGAGGCGGCGCATCAGCTCCGCCCACGCGCGTGCGATGCGCCCGTTCTCCCAGCCGAGGTCGGTCGGCGCGCCCGAGAAGCCGTAGCCGGGCAGGGACGGCAGCACGAGGTGGAACGCGTCCTCGGGAGCGCCGCCGTGAGCGGCCGGGTCGGTGAGCGGGCCGACCGTGTCCAGCAGCTCGACGACCGAGCCCGGCCAGCCGTGGGTCATGATCAGCGGCAACGCGTTCTCGTGCCGCGACCTGACGTGGATGAAGTGGATCTCGACCCCGTCGATCTCGGTTGTGAACTGGGGCAGGCCGTTCAGCTTCGCCTCGCAGCGGCGCCAGTCGTACTCGGTCGCCCAGTAGCGGGCGAGCGCCTGGAGCGTCGCGAGTTGCACGCCCTGCGACCGGTCGGCGACGAGCTCTTGGGACGGCCAGCGCGTCGCGGCGATCCGGCGGCGCATCTCGACGACGTCCGCTTCGGGAACCTCGACGTGGAACGGACGTACGTCGCCGCCCAGGGCGCCGGCATCCTCCGGACGCGACTCGATGATGCTCATGAGCGTCTCCTTTCCAGACCTCACCGGGAACGCCGAGAAGCCTGCTCGGCTCGCCTGCGCGTCGCGCCCGTGGGTCACTGGTCAACTCACTGGTCACCGGGCGCGCCGGCTCCGCGCCGCGGATCGAAGGCTCAGGCCAGAGCGATCTCGGGCTCGGACACCGGAAGCGCACTCGCCAGCTGGTGACGGGACTGGATCCCGAGCTTGGCGAACACCTTGCGCAGATGCCACTCCACGGTGCGAGGGCTGAGGAACAGCTGCGCGCCGATCTCCGGGTTCGACAGTCCGTCGCGGGCGAACCGCGCGATCTGCCGCTCCTGCGGAGTCAGCTCGTCGCGGGTCGCGGCGGCGCGCCTGCGCACTCTCTCGCCGGTGGCGAGCAGTTCACCGCGGGCACGCTCCGCGAACGCCTCCATGCCGATCGTCTCGAACAGCTCGTGCGCCGCGCGCAGCTGTGCACGCGCGTCGACGCGGCGGTTCTCGCGCCGCAGCCACTCCCCGTAGAGCAGCTGCGCCCGTGCGAGGTGGGGCCGCAGTCGCGTGCGGCTGAGGCATTCGATGGCGTCGCGGTAGGAACGCTCGGCGGCCCCGCCCTCGCTCAGCAGCGCGCGTGAGTGGGCGTGGATGCCGCGCGCCCAGTCGGCGCCGCTCGCGTCGGTGTGCTCAGCGAGGCGCGCAAGCGCGTCGTCTGCGAGCGCGGCGTCGCCGGTCCTGGTGGCGGCCTCGACCAGCTCGCTCAGCGCCCAGTTGGCGATGTAGAGCTCGGGCGTGTCGTCGCTCGCCTCGACGGCCGCGGCAAGCGCCTCCTCGTAGCGGCCGAGGCCGTTCATGAGGATCGAGCGCGCCCAGCGCGCGATCTGGACGGCGGTCCCTTGGCCGTCCGCGGCGGCGCCGGCGATCACGCGGTCGATCAGCGCGGAGGCCTCGGCCTCGTCGCCGCGCATCGCCGCCAGCGCGAGCGCGGCATGCGT
>DASSUS010000113.1:0-38052 GCA_035706765.1 Gemmatimonadales bacterium | reverse complement strand
GATTTCACTCCCAAGCGCGAGATCGATGGCAGCCAGGTGCGTCGCGAAGCGCGGCCGTACCTGGTCGGCGACTCCACGAAGCTGCGATCGGCGACGGGCTGGACTCCGCGCCGCTCGCTCGACGATATCCTGCGGGACGTGCTGAATGCCCAAAAGAACTGACCTGGATCGCATCCTGCTCCTGGGCTCCGGGCCGATCGTGATTGGCCAGGCGGCCGAGTTCGATTACTCGGGCACCCAGGCCGTGAAAGCCCTCAAGGAAGAGGGATACACGGTCATCCTGGTGAATTCGAATCCGGCCACCATCATGACGGATCCGGAGCTCGCCGATCGCACCTACATCGAGCCCGTGACGCCCGAATGGGTGCGCAAGGTCATCGAACGCGAGAAGCCGGACGCGCTGCTGCCGACGATGGGAGGGCAGACCGCGCTCAACGTGGCAATGGCGCTGGCCAATGACGGCACGCTGCAGCAATACAACGTCGAGCTGATCGGCGCCAATGCGCGCGCGATCAAGATGGCCGAGGATCGCGCCGAGTTCAGCGCCGCGATGCGGCGCATCGGTCTCGCGACCCCCGCCGGCCACACCGTCGGCTCGGTCGAACAGGCGCTCGAGGTCGTTCAGGAATCGGGATTCCCGGCGATCATTCGACCCTCGTTCACCCTCGGCGGCACCGGGGGCGGGGTGGCGTACAACCGGGCCGAGTTCGAGGAGATGGTCGAGCGCGCGCTCGAGCTCTCTCCGGTCCGCTCGACGTTGATCGAGCGGAGCGTGCTCGGCTGGAAGGAGTTCGAGCTCGAGGTGATGCGCGATCGCCGGGACAACGTGGTGATCGTGTGCTCGATCGAGAATCTCGACCCGATGGGTGTGCATACCGGCGACTCGATCACCGTCGCGCCGGCGATGACGCTCACCGACCGCGAGTACCAGCGGATGCGCGACGCGGCGATCGCGATCATCCGCGAGATCGGCGTCGAAGCGGGCGGCTGCAACATCCAGTTCGCCGTGAATCCCGTCGACGGCGAGATGCTGGTCATCGAAATGAATCCGCGGGTCTCGCGCTCGTCCGCGCTCGCGTCCAAGGCGACCGGCTTCCCGATCGCGCGCATCGGAACCAAGCTCGCGGTGGGCTACACGCTCGACGAGCTCCCCAACGACATCACGCGGACCACGCCCGCCTCGTTCGAGCCGGTGCTCGATTACGTCGTCGTGAAGGTGCCGCGGTTCGCGTTCGAGAAGTTCCCGCGCGCCGATTTCCGGCTCACGACGCAGATGAAGTCGGTCGGCGAGGCGATGGCGATCGGGCGCACCTTCAAGGAGGCATTCCAAAAGGGACTGCGGGCGCTCGAGATCGGCCGGCCCGGTTGGGTAACGGGGGCGACGCTCGCTGATGATCGGCTCACGAGTAATTCCCCCGACGATCTCCGCGTCGCCCTGCGCACGCCGACGCCCGAACGAATCTTCCAGATCAAGCACGCGCTGCTCGCCGGGCTGACCCCGGAGGAGATCGCGCAGGCGTCCGGGATCGATCCCTGGTTTCTCCATCAGCTGAAGGAGCTGGTGGACGCCGAAGGCGAGTTCGCCGCGCTCAAGAAGGTGGGCGAAGCCGATCTGCGGCGGATGAAGCGGCTCGGTTTCTCCGACCGCCAGCTCGCGGCGTTGCGCGACACCACCGAAGCCGCGATCCGGGATCAACGGTGGGCGCTCGGCATTCATCCCGTGTACAAGACGGTGGACACCTGCGCCGGAGAATTCCCCTCCGCCACGCCGTATCTCTATTCCTGCTACGATCACGAGAACGAGTCCGAGCCGCTCGGCGACCAGGGAATCATCATTCTGGGAAGCGGGCCGAACCGGATCGGGCAGGGAGTGGAGTTCGACTATTGCTGCGTGCGCGCCGGCCTCGCGTTCCGCGAGCTCGGGTTCAAGACGATCATGATCAACTCGAATCCCGAGACGGTGTCGACCGACTTCGATATCTCGGACAAGCTGTACTTCGAGCCGCTCACGTTCGAGGACGTGCTGGAGATCACCCGCTGGGAAAAGGCGAAGGGCGTCGTGGTGCAACTGGGCGGCCAGACGCCGCTGCAGCTGACCAAGCGACTCGAAGCGGCCGGGGTTCCGATTCTCGGAACCTCTCCCGATGCGATCGACATCGCCGAAGATCGCGAGCGGTTCGAGGAGCTGGCGGACAAGCTGGGGGTCATGCAGCCCCCCAACGGAATCGCGCGCTCGGTCGAGGAGGCGGTGACCGTCGCGCAGCGGATCGGTTACCCGGTTTTGGTGCGCCCGTCGTACGTGCTCGGTGGGCGCGCGATGGAAATCGTGTACGACGACGGGTCGCTGCGCGAGTACTTCGTGAAAGCGGCGCGTGTCGCGCCCGAGCACCCCGTCCTGATCGATCATTTCCTGGAAGACGCGTTCGAGGCGGACGTGGACGCGATCGCCGACGGCACCCGGTGCGTCATCGGCGGGGTGATGCAGCACATCGAGGACGCCGGGGTTCATTCGGGCGACTCCGCCTGCGTGCTCCCGCCCTATCTGATCGGCGACCGCCAGGTCGAGGAGATGCGGCGCCACACCCAGGCCTTTGCCAAGGCGCTCGGCGTGGTCGGCCTGATCAACGTCCAGTACGCCATCAAGAACGGCGTCGTGTACGTGCTGGAGGTCAATCCGCGGGCGTCCCGGACCGTCCCATTTGTGAGCAAGGCCACAGGAGTCCCGCTCGCCAAGCTCGCCGCGGCGGTCATTGCGGGGGGGCGCGGGCGGACACTGGACGATTTGGGGGTTCCCGATGAGCTTCCCGTCGCCGGTGTGGCGGTAAAGGAGGCGGTCTTCCCCTTCACCAAACTGCCCGGCGTAGATACAGTGTTGGGTCCGGAAATGCGGTCTACCGGGGAAGCGATGGGGCTGGCCGACAGCTTCGGGATGGCCTTCGCCAAAGCGCAGATCGCGGCGGAGGGCAGCCTGCCGCTCGAGGGCACGATCTTCGTGACGGTGAACGATCACGACAAGCCGACCGTGCTGCCGATCGCGCGTCGGTTCCACGAGCTGGGATTCCGGATTCTGGCGACCGAGGGGACGGAGCGTTATCTCCGGGGCCGCGGCGTACCGGCCGAGCGCGTGCTGAAGGTGCATGAAGGGCGTCCCAACGCGATCGACCTGATCGTCTCGGGCGACGTGCAGCTGTTGATCAACACGCCGCTCGGGAAGTTCACGCAGGTGGACGACTACGCCATCCGGCGCGCCGCGCTGGTACACCGGGTGCCGTACACGACGACGATGTCCGCGGCGAGTGCCGCGTGCGACGCGATCATTGCGCTCCGCAGTCGAATCGGGAGCGTCAGGAGCCTACAGGAATGGCACGAAAGAACGAACGGCGAAAAGTCACCGGCCGGCGGGCCACAGATAGCGGCGGCAAGCGCGTAGCCAAGCCTGCCGCCAAGGCAAGCGTCTCGAAGGCCGCCAAGGCCCCGGAACCGACGCCACCGGCACCCAAGATCAAATTCCGCGGCAAGCTCCTGGAGAACGAGCCGCTGGCCCGCTACACCACCTGGCGCATCGGCGGCCCGGCGCGGTATCTCGCGCTCCCGGCCGATACCGAAGACGTGGTGCGGGCGCTCGAGCTGGCGCACGACCGCGGTTTGCCGTGGGTCGTGATCGGGCTGGGCTCGAATCTGCTCGTCAAGGACGGCGGCTTCCCCGGCGTCGTGATTCGGATGGGCAAGGGACTCGACCGCTTCGAGATGAAGGGCGCGACGGCGATCGTGGGCGCTGGCATGCCGACGCCGATTCTCGCGCGCCGGACCGCCGAAGCCGGATTCGTGGGCGTGGAGCGGTTCGTCGGGATTCCCGGGACGGTAGGCGGCGGGATCTTCATGAACGCCGGGTGCCATGGCGCCGAGTTCGCCGAGATCGTCACCGAGGTCACGGTGATGGACGCGAAGGGGAAGGTCAAACAGCTCTCGCGCAAGCAGATCTCGTTCAAGTATCGCGCGAGCAACATCGAGGGGGTGGTGCTCGAAGCGAAGCTGGGCCTCGGTGAGGAGTCGCCGGCCAAGCTGAAGGAGCTGCAGGCCAAGCTGTTCCGCTGGCGCAAGGCTGGCACACCGTTCGACCAGCCCTGCTGCGGCTCGACGTTCACGAATCCGAGCGGCAGCACCAAGACGGCCGGCATGCTGATCGATGAGTGCGGGCTGAAAGGCTACACGGTAGGCGGCGCGCAGGTGTCCACGCTGCACGCCAACTACATCATCAATAAGGGCACCGCGACCGCGAGCGACGTGCTCAAGGTGATCGAGCACGTGCGCAAGACCGTCGCGAAAAAGACCGGGATCACCCTGGAGCTCGAGTGCAAGATCATCGGGAACTAGGGTACTTCGCGCACGAGTCCAGCTATATCGACGACGGAGCGGTGATAGGGAAGGGCAGCAAGATCTGGCACTTCTCGCACGTGATGCCCGGGGCCGTCATCGGCGAGCGCTGCAACCTGGGCCAGAACGTCGTCGTCATGCCCGGCACCAGGATCGGCAACAACGTCAAGATCCAGAACAACGTCTCGATCTACGAGGGCGTGGAGCTCGAGGACGACGTGTTCTGCGGGCCGTCGTGCGTCTTCACCAACGTGCTGAATCCGCGCGCGCACGTATCGCGCAAGAACGAGTATCGGCGCACGCTCGTGAAACGCGGCGGCTCGATCGGCGCGAATGCGACGATCGTGTGCGGCGTGACGCTGGGGGAGTACGCGTTCATCGGCGCGGGCGCGGTCGTCACGTCCGACGTTCCGGCCTACGGGCTGATGGTGGGCGTGCCGGCGCGACGGGTCGGGTGGATGTGCCAGTGCGGCGAGCGACTGCATCCCGACGCGGGGCGGGCGGCGTGCGCCGTGTGCGGCGCGACGTACGAAGAGTCCTCCGGCGCCCTGCGCCAAACCAAACCCTCGCGGGCGAAGGCAGGCGCTTCATGAACGTCCCGATGCTGGACCTGGTCGCGCAGTACAAGACGATCAAAGACGAAGTCGTGAACGCGATGATGCAGGTCGTCGAGACCCAGCAGTTCATCATGGGACAGGCGGTGCCGCAGCTCGAGGCGGAAGTCGCCACGCTGTCGCACGCGAGGCACGGGATCGGCTGCGCGAGCGGGACCGACGCGCTGCTCCTGCCGCTCAAGGCGCTGAATCTCAAGCCCGGCGACGAAGTCATCACCACGCCGTTCACCTTTTTCGCGACGGCCGGAACGATTCACAACGCCGGCGGCACGCCCGTGTTCGTCGACATTCAGCCCGACACGTTCAACATCGATCCGCGCGCGGTGCAGGCGGCGATCACCCCGCGCACGCGCGCGATCATGCCGGTGCACCTGTACGGGCAGATGGCCGACCTGCTCGAGCTGATGAAAATCGGACGGTCGAAGGGGATCAAGGTTATCGAGGATGCCGCCCAGGCAATCGGTGCGCGCCGCAAGATCGACGGCGAGTGGCGCGTGGCGGGCGAGCTTGGCTGGGTGACCGGGTACTCCTTCTTCCCGAGCAAGAACCTCGGCGCCTGGGGCGACGGCGGGATGATGGTCACGTCCGACGACGCGGCCGCGGAACGACTCAGGAAGCTCCGGCTGCACGGCGGCGCCAAGCAATACCATCATGACGAAGTCGGCACGAACTCGCGCCTCGACACGCTGCAGGCCGCGGTGCTGCTGGCCAAGCTGCCCCACCTCGCGAGCTGGTCGGCGAAGCGGCGCGAGCACGCGGCCTACTACTCGAAGGCGTTTGCCGACCTGCCGCAGGTCAAGCCGCCGTACATCGATCCCGCGAACGAGCACATCTTCCACCAGTACACGCTGCGGGTGGAGCGGCGCGACGATTTGCAGGCGCACTTGAAGAAGGAAGGGATCGGGCATGCCGTGTACTATCCGATCCCGTTGCATCGCCAGCCCTGCTTCGCGCATCTCGGATACAAGGACGGCAGTCTGCCGCAAGCCGAACAGGCGTCGCGCGAAGCGATTTCCCTCCCGATCTATCCGGAGCTGACGCGCAGCCAGCTCGACCGCGTCATCGATACGATCCGCGGATTCTATCGGTGAGCCGGCTCAAGGTCGGCGTCATCGGCGCCGGCGCGTGGGGCCGTAACCACGTCCGAACGGTCGCCGGGCTCGCGGAAGCAGAGCTGGCGGCCGTTTGCGACACCGATGCGAAGGTTCGGGACCGCATCGCCCGCCAGTACCCCGGCGCGCTCGTCACCGGGGATGTACCAGCGCTGCTACAGGCTGTCGACGCCGTGATCGTCGCCTCCCCGGCCGCCACCCATGCCGCCGTCGCCCGGCAGGCGATCGAGGCGGGGAAGCCGGTCCTGGTCGAGAAACCCTTTGCCCTGAGCGCCAAAGACGCCGAAGCGGTGGCCGAGGCCGGGGCCAAGCAGGGGGTGCCCGTCCTGGCGGGGCATCTGCTGGTGTATCACCCGGCCGTCGAAAAGCTTCGGGAGATGGTGCAACAGGGAGAGCTGGGCAAGATCTTCTATTTGTACAGCTTGCGGGTCAATCTGGGGCAGGTGCGGAAGGACGAAAATGCGCTCTGGAGCTTTGGCCCCCATGATGTGTCAGTGGCACTCTACTTGCTTGGTGAGCCGCCGGTACGGGTCGCTGCGCACGGCAAGAGCTACCTCCAACCTGCTATCGAGGACGTCGTGTTCTTGACGATGGAGTTCGCGAGCGGGGTGCTGGCGCATGTCCAAATGTCCTGGCTCGATCCCCATAAGGATCGGAAACTCACCGTGGTAGGCGCCAAGAAAATGGTGGTATTCGACGACATGGAGCCGCGCGAGAAGCTGCGGATCTATGATAAAGGCGTGGATCGTCCCCCGGAGTATGGGTCGTTTGGGGAGAGTTTGGCGATTCGCGAAGGTGACATCTTTATTCCTCGGATTCCGGCGGTAGAGCCGCTGGCGGCCGAGTTGACGCATTTTGTACGGGCCGCGCAGGGGCGAGAGACGCCTCGCGCGAGCGCCGAGGATGGCGTGCGCGTCGTCCGCGTGTTGGAAGCCGCTTCGCGCTCGCTGGCGCGCGGCGGCGCCCCGGAGGCACCATGACTGCGACTATGGCGGCACCTACGATGGTCGAAACGCTGCTCGCGAAGGCCAAGGATCGAACCGCCGTATTCGGCGTCGTCGGTCTCGGGTATGTCGGTCTCCCGCTGGCCATGGAGATCGTGCGCGCCGGCTACCGGGTGCTCGGCTTCGACGTCAATCCCAAAGTCGTCGACCTCCTGAACGGCGGCCGCTCGCATATCCAGGACGTCCCGGGCGCCACGGTCGCGGACGCGGTCGAGGCCAAGAAGTTCTCGGCCACGGCCGATCTCGCGCGCCTCAGCGAGCCCGACGTGATTTCGATCAGCGTGCCGACGCCGCTGTCCAAGACCAAGGACCCCGACGTCAGCTACGTGCTCGCGGCGACCGATTCGGTGAAGCGCGCGCTGCGCAAGGGACAGCTCGTCGTGCTCGAGTCCACGACGTATCCCGGCACGACGCGCGAGCTGATGCTGCCCGCGCTCGAATCGACCGGCCTCAAGGTGGGCGAAGATTTCTTCCTCGCGTTTTCCCCCGAGCGCGTCGACCCGGGCAACGAGCGGTTCAATACGCGCAACACACCCAAGGTGGTCGGCGGGATCACGCCGAACTGCCTCACGGTCGCGACGGCGTTGTACCAGCCCGCGATCGAAACGCTGGTTCCCGTGTCGTCCCCCGAGGCGGCCGAGCTCGTCAAGATTCTCGAGAACACGTTCCGCTCGGTGAATATCGGCCTCGTGAACGAAATGGCGATCGTGTGCGACAAGCTCGGCGTCGATGTGTGGGAAGTGATCGAGGCCGCCGCCACGAAGCCGTTCGGGTTCATGAAATTCACCCCGGGTCCCGGCGTGGGCGGCCACTGCATCCCGCTCGATCCGCATTACCTCGCCTGGAAGATGCGCACGCTCAACTACAAGACGCGGTTCATCGAGCTCGCGGGTGAACTGAACGCCGAAATGCCCGAGTTCTGGGTGGGGAACGTGGTCGATGCGCTGAACGAGCAGGGCAAGGCGGTGCGCGGCAGCAAGGTCCTGCTGCTCGGCGTCGCCTACAAGAAGAACATCGACGACATTCGCGAAAGCCCCGCGCTCGACGTGATCCGGTTGCTCCAGCAGCGCGGCGCCCAGGTCTCCTACCACGATCCTCACGTCGCGGCGATCAAGGAAGATCACATCGCGTTGAGCTCGGTCCCGCTGTCGGCCGACACGCTGCGCGCCGCCGACTGCGTCATGATCATCACCGATCACAGCGCCGTGGACTACAAGCTGGTGAAGCGGCACTCGCGGGCGACGGTCGACACGCGCCACGTGCTGCCGCGCGAGCCCAAGGGCGAGCGGGGGAGCGCGTGAAGGTCGCCGTCGTCGGGACCGGGTACGTGGGCCTGGTCGTCGGCGCGTGCCTGGCGGAGACGGGCAATGACGTGATCTGCGCGGACGTCGACGCCTCCAAGATCGGCGCGCTCAAGCAGAACAAGCTTCCGATTTATGAGCCCGGCCTCGAGCCGATGGTGGTGCGGAATCAGCGCGAGGGGCGGCTCACGTTCACGACCGACGTGGCGCAGGCCGTCACGCGCTCCGACGTGATCTTCATCGCCGTCGGCACCCCGCCCGATGAGGATGGTTCGGCCGACCTGCAGCATGTGCTCGCGGTCGCGCAGACCATCGGCGACAACATGAACGCGCCGAAGGTCGTCGTCACCAAGAGCACCGTCCCCGTCGGGACCGCGGAGAAGGTCCGGGCGGAGATCGCCGGTCGTACCAGCACGCCGTTTCACGTGTGCTCCAATCCCGAATTCCTGAAGGAAGGCGCGGCGGTCGAGGACTTCATGAAGCCCGATCGCGTCGTCGTGGGCGTGGACTCGGACGAGGCGGCGAAGGTAATCGAAGAGCTGTACGCCCCGTTCGTGCGCACCGGCAATCCCCTGATCGTGATGGACATTCCCTCCGCGGAAATGACCAAGTACGCGGCCAACGCGATGCTGGCCACGCGGATCTCCTTCATGAATCAGATCGCGGGACTGTGTGAGGCGGTGGGGGCGAATGTGACCCACGTGCGCCGCGGCATCGGCAGCGACCGGCGCATCGGCCAGGCGTTCCTCTTTCCAGGGCCCGGCTACGGCGGCTCGTGCTTCCCCAAAGACGTCAAGGCGCTGATCCGTACGGGCACCGAGCGGAACGTCCCGCTCGGCATCCTCGACGCCGTCGAAGAGGCGAATGACGCACAGAAACAGGTGTTGTTCCACAAGCTGCGCCGGCATCTGGGGGATCTCAAGCAACGGACCATCGCGATCTGGGGGCTCGCGTTCAAAGCCGAGACCGACGACGTGCGCGAGAGCCCGGCGCTAGTGCTGATCGAGGCGCTGCTGTGCGAGGGCGCGCAAGTGACCGTTCACGATCCCGCCGCGATGAAGACCGCCGCGCGCCATCTGGGCAGCCGCGTGAAGTACGCCACTCACGCGTACGACGCGCTGGACGGCGCCGACGCGCTGACGATCGTCACCGAGTGGCTCGAGTACCGCAACCCCGACTTCGCCAAAATCAAAGGCCTGCTGAGCCGGCCGCTGATCGTGGACGGGCGCAATCTCTACGACCCGGTCAAGCTCGGCCGTCTGGGGTTCACCTACGACAGCATCGGCCGCCGGCTCGGATGCGCGTCCTCGTAACGGGCGCGGCCGGTTTTCTCGGTTCACATCTCGTAGACAAGTTCCTGGCACTCGGGTACGAAGTGCTGGGGATGGACAACCACATCACCGGCAATCCGGCGAATCTCGAGCACCTCGGCTCGCATCCCCGGTTCCGCTTCGCCAACCAGGACGTCACCCGCTACATCGAAGTCGAAGGCCCGCTCGACGGCGTGCTCCACTTCGCGAGCCCCGCCAGCCCGGTCGACTACCTGGAGCTGCCGATTCAGACGCTGAAGGTCGGCGCGCTCGGCACCCATAAGGCGCTCGGACTGGCGATGGCGAAACAGTCCCGGTTTCTGCTCGCCTCGACCTCCGAGGTGTACGGCGATCCGCTGGTGCATCCTCAGCCGGAATCGTACTGGGGCAACGTCAATCCCGTCGGCCCGCGCGGGGTATATGACGAAGCGAAACGCTTCGCCGAAGCGCTCACGATGGCATATCACCGCTTTCACAAGCTCGATACGAGAATCGTGCGGATCTTCAATACGTACGGCCCGCGGATGCGCCCCAACGACGGCCGCGTGGTTTCCAACTTCATCGTGCAGGCGTTGCGCGGGGATCCGTTGACGGTGTACGGCGACGGCTCCCAGACGCGGTCGTTCTGCTACGTCGACGATCTGATCGAAGGCATCACGCGGCTGTTCGAGCGGGGCACGTCGGAGCCCACCAACATCGGCAACCCGCACGAGTTCACGGTGCGGCAGCTCGCCGAGCGCGTGCTCGCCCTGACGGGCAGCAAGAGCCGGATCGTGGAGCGGCCGTTGCCGATCGACGATCCGCAGGTGCGCCAGCCCGACATCACCTACGCGCGCGCCACGCTCGATTGGGAGCCCAAAGTCAGCCTGGACGAAGGATTGCGCCGGACCATCGAGTACTTCCGGGAAGTGGTGGCGCGCGAGGGAGCGGCGGCAGAGTGATCTCCGGGCGTCACTATCTCGTCACGGGAGCGGCGGGTTTCATCGGGTCGCATTTGAGTGAGGCCCTGATCGGGCGAGGGAACGCCGTCACCGGGATCGACAACTTCGATCCCTTCTATGCGCGCGACGTGAAGGAGCGCAACCTCTCGGGGTTACTCCGGCAACCCGAGTTTCGGTTCGTCGAGGGTGATGTCGCGCGCGATCCGCTGCCGTTGGAGGGGATCGAGGCGGTGATCCATCTGGCGGCGAAGCCCGGGGTAAGACCGTCGCTCGAGGATCCCGCGGCCTACATGGAAGCCAACGTCACGGCCACCGCTCGTCTCATCGACACGGCCCGGCGCGCGGGCATCACGCGGATCGTGTTCGGCTCGTCGTCCTCCGTCTACGGCAACTCGACGCCCGCGCCATTCGCCGAGGACAAGCCGGCGGTGGAGCCGATCTCGCCGTATGCCGCGAGCAAGCGGGCCGGGGAGCTGCTGGCGCACGCCTTCGGCCATCTGTACCCGCTGAAGATCATCAACCTGCGGTTCTTTACGGTCTACGGCCCCCGCCAGCGGCCCGATCTGGCGATCCACAAGTTCACCGACCTCATCGCTCGGGGACGCCCGATTCGGATGCACGGGGATGGATCGAGCGAGCGCGACTATACCTATATTACCGACTGCCTGGACGGTATTCTTTCGGCCCTGGCGTGGACCGCGAACGCGGCGCCCGGCACGGTCGAAACCGTCAACCTCGGCGGGGGCGAGCGCGTGCGGCTCGACCGGCTCATCGCGCTGATCGCCGAAACGCTGGGGCAGGACGCGCGCATCGAGCGCCACCCCGATCAGCCCGGCGACGTGCGGCTGACGGACGCCGATCTGGCGCATGCCGGACGCGTGCTGGGGTTCAAGCCGCGCGTGGGCATCGAAGAGGGCATCCGCAAGTTCGTTGACTGGTACGAGGAGGTTCATGGACGTCAGTCCCGAGCGTCTAGTCGAGCAGGCTAACGAGCGATTTCAGCTGCAGGACTATTACGGTGCGATCCACCTCCTCGAGGAGGTCGTCGCGACCGGACGCGCGTTTGCGGACGCGCACCATCTGCTGGGCCTCTCCTATTCGCTCGCGGGACAGTCGGACAAGGCGCTCGAGCAGCTCGATCGCGCGCTCGCGCTGAACCCCAATTACATCGAGGCGCTGATTCACCGGGCGCTCGTGCTCAACGAGCTGGGACGCGAGGAAGAAGCGAACGCGGTGCTGCGCCGCGCGCGCCAGGTCGGCGCCGAGCGGCGCTCGGGATTTCACGGGCACGTCGCTGCAAAGCTCGCAAATCAGCACGCGTCGCTGGGCAACGCGTATTACGAGGCCGGCGGGATCACCGAGGCGATCGCGCAGTACGAGGCCGCGCTCAAGCTCGGGCCGGCCTTCCACGACCTCCGCTACAAGCTCGGCCGCATGTTGCTCGAGGCGGGGCGCGCCCTCGAGGCGCACGAGCACTTCCAAACCATCGTCCAGGAGCGTCCGTCGTTTCTGGATGCCGCCGCGATGCTCGGCCTCGCGAGCTACCTCGCGGGTGACGGACTCGCCGCGCGCGCGGTGTGGGAAGAGCTCCGGGCGCGCCGCCCGGAGGATCCGCGCGTGGAAGCTTACCTCGCGCTCCTGTCGCGCTCGGACGTCGAGACCGTGCCGGCCGGCGGGAAGAAGAAAAAGAAGTGAGACGCCTGGCCCTCGCGTTGTTACTGGTATTGCCGTCCTGCACCCGATCTGCCGCCAATCACGAGGAGCTCGGCGACCGCGCGTACGCCGCGGGCTCCTACGCCGACGCGCTCGCCGAATACCAGCTCGGCCGGCGCTCCAACGCCGGCAGCGCCACGCTGCTCGCGAAAGTGGGAGCCGCGGCCCTGCATGCCGAAGACTTCGAGCTGGCCGCGGAGGCATATCGCGCCCTGGGACGGCGCGATCGCTCCCGTGCCGAAGAAGCCGCCGACGGGCTCGACCGGGTCGCGCGGGCGGCGCTCGGCGCCAACGATCGTACCGCGCTCGCGAGCGCGCTGACGGGGCTGCGGGAAGTCGCGCCGCGGCGGCCGCTCGGACGCTACGTCGTGCTGGCGGCGCTCGATGCGGTGGATCGCGGCGATACCGCCGAGGCGAAGGCGCTGCTGCCGGTCGCTGCCGCCTCCGCGTCCGACGTGGCCCGGGCCGACTCGTTACTGTTCGTGTATGGCCGGGCCCTGGTCCGGGTCCGCGACTGTCGCACCGCGGTCCGCGTCTTTGAAGGAGTGATCCGCCGCCAGCGAGCGGTCGCGGTCGTTGAATCGGCGCGGGAAGGGCTCGGGCTGTGCGCGCTGGTCGAAGGCCAGATGGCCCTGGAGCAGGGCCGTCCCGCCGACGCCGAGGGGTGGTTCCGGCGCGCTACCGCGCCCGGCGCTTCTCCGGACGTCGTGCGGGCAGCGTTCCTCGGACTCGGCGATGTGCGCATGGCGCAGGGCGACGTCGCGGGCGCGATGGAGAGTTATCAGCAGGCGCTCGCCGGCGGGACACCGGGCGACACGATTTCGCAGCGGGCGCAGGAAAAGCTCAACGCATTGGGAAAGGCTGAACCGGAATGATGAGGCGGCAGATCGTCGGCTTGTGGTTGGTGTTGCTTCCGCTCGGCAGCGTGGCGTGCCGCCATTCGCGTCCCGCGGCGGCCGCGCCCGCCGTGCAGCCGGAGATCGAGCTGCAGCGCGCGATGCGGCTGTTCCGGCGCGGCGATTTCCGCAAGGCGCAGGTCGTCTTCCAGCGGTTGACGTTCGAGTTCAGCGTCACCCAGGATGAGATGGCGCAGGCCCGCTACTACGGGGCGGAGTGCAACTTCCAGCTCGGCGATTACGTGCAGGCGGCGGCCGACTTCCGCAAAGTCGCCGACGAGTTTTCCACCACCGAATACGCGCCGATCGCGCTCCTGCGCGCGGGTGACGCCAACCTGCGGTTGTGGCGCCGTCCCGAGCTCGATCCGACCTACGGGGAAACCGCGCTCGCGATCTATCAGGAGCTGGCCGGCCGCTATCCCGAGAGCGACGCCGCGGCGCGGGCGCGGCTGCACGTCCGGCGCCTCGAAAATCAGTTCGCGGAGAAGACGTACAAGAACGGGATGTTTTACCTGCGCCGCAAAGCGTTCGACTCCGCGATCATCTACTTCAAGGACGTGATCGCGAACTTCCCCAACGCGCAGCGCGCGCCCGACGCGTTGCTGCGGCTGGCCGACAGTTACCGCGCGATCGGGTACACGCAGGAGCTGCAGGAGACCTGCGACCATCTGCGCCGCTTCTATCCCAACACGCGGCTCGACGACAGCTGCCCGGCCGCCCCCGCTACACCGACCTGAGACGCAGTGGCCCCGGCGGCGCTGTTCGGGGGCTCGTTCGACCCCGTGCACGTAGGACATTTGATGGTGGCGGAAGCGGCGGCAGACGAGCTCGGCGCGATCGTCCGTTTCCTGCCCGCCCGGGAACAGCCGTTCAAACGGGCGGCCCACCAGGCAAGCGCGGAGCAGCGCGTCGAAATGCTGACGCGGGCCATCAGCGGGAACCCAAGGTTGTGCGTAGAAGCGGTGGAGCTCGGTCTGCCCACTCCCTCCTATACGGTTCGCACCCTGCGGGCCCTGGCCGAACGGGAGCCGGGGAACCGATTCATGTTATTGTTAGGGGCGGACGCCGCGCGGGATCTAGCGGCGTGGTGGGAAGTTGAAGCGCTTCCGGGACTTGCCGATGTCGTCGTCTTCGCGCGGCCGGGCGCCACCGTGCCGTCGCATCCCCTGATCAGCCGGGTGATTCCCGTGCCGTCGATTGACCTCTCCGCCACTCAGGTGCGTGAGCGCGTCAAGCAGGGGCGTTCGATTCGATACCTGGTGCCTGACGCGGTGCGCGAGTACATCGCCACCCACGGGCTGTACCGCTAGAGGGGTAATGGGTCCTCGCTGGTTCACGAAAATCTTTGGAACGCGATTCGATCGCGAGCTGAAGCGCATCCAGCCGATCGTCGATGCGATTCACGAGCACGAAAAGCGGCTGAAGGACTATTCGGAAAGCGATCTGCAGGCGCAGACCGCGAAATTCCGCGCGGCCATCGCCGAGCGAACCGGCGAGCTGCTCGCCGAAGTCGAGCGCTTGAAGAAGGCCAAACACGACTGCCCCGATCCCTCCGAACGCGCGAACCTGGCCGACCAATTGCGGCGCGCCGAGCATGCCTACGTCGACGCGCTCCAGGCCACGCTCGACGACCTGCTGCCCGAGGCGTTCGCCACCGTGCGCGAAGCCGCCCGGCGGCTTCTGGGGACTGAGGTCATGGTCACGGGGCACGCGCTCAAGTGGGACATGGTGCCCTACGATGTGCAGCTCATCGGCGGCATCGTGCTGCACCAGGGCAAGATCGCCGAGATGGCGACCGGCGAAGGCAAGACGCTGGTCGCGACGCTGCCCCTCTATCTGAATGCGCTCGCCGGCCGCGGCGCGCACCTCGTCACCGTCAACAACTATCTCGCGCGGCGCGACTCGCAGTGGATGGGCCACCTCTTCAAGTGGCTCGGCCTCACCGTCGGCTGTATCGACGACTCGCAGCCCGGCAGTCCCGAGCGGCGCGCGGCGTACCTGTGCGACATCACGTACGGGACGAACAACGAGTTCGGCTTCGACTACCTGCGCGATAACATGGTGGGCAGCCTGGACCATCGCGTCCAGCGCGGTCACATCTACGCGATCATCGACGAGGTCGATTCGATTCTGATCGACGAGGCGCGCACCCCGCTCATCATTTCGGGGGCCGTGGGCGCCGAGTCGGACGAGAAGTACGCGCTGTACAACGCCCAGGTCGTGCAGCTCGTACGCAAGCAGACCGCGATCGCCAACGATCTGATCGCGCGCGCCGAGTCGCTGCTCGAAAACCCGGACACGAGCTACGAAGGCGCGCGGCTGCTCTACAAGGCGCAGCTGGGGATGCCGAAGAACAAGAAGCTGCTCAAGCTCCTGAACGAGCAGGGCGTGAAGCAGCTCGTGCAGCGCGTCGAGCTCGATCGCCTCGCCGATCGCAAGCTTCCGGCCAACAAGCAGAAGATGCGCGACATCGAGGACGATCTCTACTTCGTCATGGACGAGCGCGGCCGCTCCGTGCACCTGACGGACAAGGGCGTGGAGACGATGTCGCCCCAGGACCCGACGTTGTTCGTCGTGCCCGACATCTCCCACGCGGTGCACGAGCTCGAGCACGACACCGAGCTCTCCCCCTCGGAGAAGATCGAGCGCCGCCGCGCGGTGGAAGCCGAGTACGCGGCCAAGAGCGAGACGCTCCACATCATTCACAAGCTGCTCCAGGCGCACGCGCTCTACGAAAAGGACGTGGAGTACGTCGTGCAGGACGGGCAGGTCTTCATCGTGGACGAGTTCACCGGCCGGCTCATGCCGGGCCGGCGCTGGTCCGACGGGCTGCATCAGGCGGTCGAAGCCAAGGAAGGCGTGTCGGTGCGCGAGGAGACCCAGACCCTCGCGACGATCACGATTCAGAACTACTTCCGCATGTACGAGAAGCTCGCGGGCATGACGGGGACCGCCGAGACCGAAGAGACCGAGTTCCACCAGATCTACAAGCTCGAGGTGTCGGTCATTCCCACCAACCGGCCGGTGCGGCGGGTGGACAAGCACGACCTCGTGTACAAGACGCGCAAGGAGAAGTACGACGCGATCATCGAGGAGGTCGAGCGCCAGCACAAGCGCGGCCTTCCGATCCTGGTGGGAACGACCAACGTCGAAGTGTCGGAAACATTGTCGCGACTGCTCAAGCGGCGCGGCCTGAAGCACGAAGTGCTCAACGCCAAATACCATCAGCGTGAAGCCGAGATCGTCGCGCAGGCCGGGCAGCCGGGCGCGATCACGATCGCGACCAACATGGCCGGCCGCGGCACCGACATCAAACTCGGTCCCGGCGTCAAGCAGTGTCAGATCTGCGGCATCAAGGCGCGCGAGGCGCCGTTCGGCCAGCTCGTCGAAAAACCGGACCTGTCGCCGGCCGAGCTCAAGGAGCGCCGGTGCAACGAGGATCCGCCGAGCGGCCTCGTGATCATCGGCACGGAGCGGCACGAAGCGCGCCGCATCGACCGGCAGCTGCGCGGCCGCTCGGGACGCCAGGGCGATCCGGGGCAGAGCCAGTTCTACCTGTCGCTCGAAGACGATCTGATGCGCCTGTTCGGCTCCGATCGGATCGCGCGCATCATGGATCGCACCGGAGCCGAAGAAGGCGAAGTGATCACCCATCCCTGGGTGACGGCGGCGATCGGGCAGGCGCAAAAGCGCGTCGAGCTGCAGAACTTCCAGGCGCGCAAGCGGCTGTTGCAGTTCGACGACGTGATGAACCAGCAGCGAGAGGTCATCTACTCGCAGCGCCTGTACGCGCTCGAGGGCGGTGAAGAGCTCAAGGCCGAGGCGCTGCGGATGATCGACAACGCGCTCGAGCGCCACGCGGACGGTCTGATCGCGGAATACGACGATCCCGGGCAGTGGGATCGCGCGCTCATCGAGACCGAATTCCTGCAGAAGTTTCTGCTCTCGGTGCCGGGCGTCACCGATCCGCACAAGATCCGGAGCCGCGACGAGCTGGTTCGCGCCGCCCAGGAAGCGGGCCGGGAGGCGTTCCAGAAAAAAATCGATTACCTGAAGGACATCGAGTCCAGGACCGGAATCCCGAATCTCGCCGAGCAGGCGCTCGCGCAAATCACGATCGGCGTGGTGGACGACAAGTGGCGCGACCACCTGTACGATCTCGACCAGCTGCGTGAGGGCATCTACTACCGCGCGTGGGGCCAGAAGGACCCGCTCGTCGAGTACAAGCAGGAAGCTTTCGAGATGTTCACCGGGTTGATGGACGATCTGCGCAGCACCTTTGCCGAACGCTGGCTCAAGCTCCAGATCGAGGTCGGGCCGCCGCAGCCGCCACCCGGAGGCCAGCGACTCCCGAGCCGTCCCGTGACCGGTCCCGCCGGGGGCCTCCCCGGCGCCGCCCCCCGCCGGCAGACGCCGATGGTGGCGTCGAAGGCCGCCGCGGACGGACTCGTCACCGATGGCGAACCGCCGCCCCCCTCCGTGCAACGCACCGGAGGCGGCATCGCCGAGCCCGCGTTTGCGGCGAATCCGTATGCCGGCGTGGGACGGAACGACCCGTGCCCGTGCGGCAGCGGCAAGAAGTTCAAGAAGTGCCACGGCGCCACGGCGTAACTGCGTGCGGCGTAGCGAGGCTCGGTCCTAACCGGTAGACGCCGCACGCCCCACGCCACACGTTGCAATGTTTCGGTACCAATCCCCCGCCAGAGTGCCCTAGGTTATGCCGTGCCTCTCCGCCTTTCCGAACACCTCGAACAGGACCGTCCCCGCGAGCGTTTCTGGGCCGTCGGGCCCGGCGCGTTGACGGGGCAGGAGCTCCTGGCCATTCTCCTAGGAACGGGGACCCGCGGTCAGGATGCCCTCGCGGTCGCCGCCCAGGTGCTGGCTCGAAGCGAGGGCTCGCTACGCCGTCTCGCAACGCGGCCCTGGGCCGAGCTGGCGCGCATCACGGGGGTAGGGAAGACCAAAGCGGCCCGGCTCGCCGCGGCAATCGAGCTGGGACGGCGCGTCGGAGCCGAGCTGGAGCCGCCGCCGGAGCGCATTCGGGCACCGGCGGATGTCCAGCGGTATTACGCATTGCGGCTGCGGGATCTGGCGGTCGAGGAGTTCCATGTTCTGGCGCTGGGAAGCCAGAGTCAGATTCTTGCTGATCTGCTCATCACGCGGGGCATCCTCAACAGCTCCCTGGTGCATCCGCGCGAGGTGTTCCGGGCGGCGATTGCGGAGGCGGCGGCGGGCATCATCGTCGTGCATAACCACCCGAGCGGCGACCCGACCCCCTCGGCGGACGATCGGGCGGTGACGCGCCAGCTGGTCGATGCCGGACGCTTGCTCGATGTCCCGGTGTACGACCATGTGATCATCGGAGGTGGAGGAGAGCGGTTCGTGAGTTTTGCCGAGGCGGGGTTGTTGTGACGAGTACGGCGCCGATTCTGGCTCCCGAGCTGGCGAAGGCGGTCGCGGCGCAACGCGATCGCCTGGACCTCGAGGTGCTGTCGCGCGCGTACCGGATCAGCGCGCAGGCGCATCACGGCCAGAAACGCCTGTCGGGCGACGATTTCGTCTCGCACAGCGTTGCCGTCGCCACGATTCTCGCCGAGCAGCAGATGGATACCACCACGATCGCCGCCGCGCTGCTGCACGACGTCGTGGAAGACTCCGACGTCACGCTCGAGCATTTGCGCCGCGACTTCGGCAGCGAAGTCGCAGACCTCGTGGACGGTCTCACCAAGATTTCGACCCTCACCTTCCGCTCGACCGCCGAAGAGCAAGCGGAGAATTACCGCAAGCTCCTCATGTCGGTGGCCAAGGACGCGCGGGTCATCATCATCAAGCTCGCCGACCGTCTCCACAACATGCGCACGCTCGATCCGCTGCCCGCCGACAAGCGCAAGCGGATCGCGCTCGAGACGCGCGAGCTGTACGCGCCGCTGGCGCACCGCTTCGGGATGGCGGGCGTCAAGGCGGAGCTCGAGGATCTCGCGTTCAAGTATCTCGAGCCCGACGACTACAAGCAGCTCGCGCGCCAGGTCAAAGCGCGCAAGGTGGAGCGCGATCGCACGATCGAGCGGATGCGGGTGCCGCTGTCCGACGAGCTGCGCCGTGCCGGGATCGTCGGATGGGACATCGTGGGGCGACCGAAGAACCTCTGGTCGATCTTCAAGAAGATGAAGAAGCGCGGCAAGCCGTTCGAGGAGATCTACGACCTTCTGGCCGTGCGCGTGCTCGTGAACTCGATCACCGACTGCTATCACGTCCTCGGGATCATCCATCACACCTGGACGCCGTTGCAGGAACGGATCAAGGACTACATCGCGAGTCCCAAGTCCAACGGGTACCAGTCGCTGCACACGACGGTGTTCGGCCCGGGCGGGCAACTGTACGAGATCCAGATCCGCACCCGCGACATGCACCGGACCGCCGAGTACGGTATCGCGGCGCACTGGCTCTATAAGGAGAACGGCAAGAGCGCCGACGAGCTCGATCACCACTTGTCGTGGTTCCGACAGTTGATCGAGCTCCAGCAGGAAACGCACACCCCCGAGGAATTCCTCGAGTTCCTGAAGATCGACCTCTATCAGGACGAAATTTTCGTGTTCACGCCGAAGGGGGACGTGAAGCGTTTACCCAAGGGCGCGACGCCGCTCGACTTTGCGTTCATGGTTCACACCGAAGTCGGCCAGCACTGCAACGGCGCGCGCGTGAACGGCCGGATTGCGCCGCTGCACCGGCCGTTGCGCAACGGCGACACGATCGAGGTCCTCACCAGCCCGCAGGCGAAGCCCTCGCGGGACTGGCTGGCGCATGTCCAGACGGGCCGCGCACGCCAGAAAATCCGGCAGTGGATCAAGCAGGAAGAGCACGAGCGCAGCGTCACGCTCGGCCGGGAGATCCTGGCGCGCGAGGTGCGGCGCCGCCGGCTCGATTCGCCCACCCCCGAACAGCTCGCCCGGGCAGCAGAAACGCTCTCGCTCGGCGTGGGCGAGCAGGTCGAGGCGTCGATCGGGCGCGGCGACGTCCAGCTCGGGCAGGTGATCAAGGCGCTCTATCCCGATCTGCCTGCTGAGGACATGCAGCCCGCAAAACCGACGGCCTTCGGACGGGTTATCGAACGGCTGCGGCTCGGCCGCGGCATCAAGATCCACGGCGTCGAAGGGTTGATGGTCCGCTACGCCCAGTGCTGCCAGCCGGTCCCCGGCGACCCGGTGGTCGGCTACGTCACGCAGGGGCGCGGCATCTCGATCCACCGCAACGATTGTCCCAATCTGCTCACCCTGTCGGGCGACGAAGAGCGCCGCGTGGAGATCGACTGGCGCGAGGTCGAAGGCGAGACGTTCGTAGTGCGCCTGGCCGTGAGCGGCGAGGACCGCCGCGGGCTGTACGCCGACATCTGCGAAGCGATCAGCGGTACGGGCACGAACATCCGCAGCGCCGAGCTCGCGTCCAAGGACGGCGTCGTGTTCGGGTCCGTGCTGGTCGAGGTCGAGAACCACACGCATCTGCACAAGGTCCTGAAGGCGGTCCGCAAGGTCAAAGGCGTGACCGAGATCGCTCGCCGCGACTCGAGCGGTCCCGCTGAAGTCGTCGTCGGTTAACTTTCCCTCTTATGCCTTTTGAGATCGGCAACGCGCCGCCTCCGGCGGGGGATCAGCCACGCGCGATTCGCGAGCTGACGGAGGGGCTGCGGCGCGGCGACAAGTATCAGACGCTGCTGGGCGTAACCGGATCCGGAAAGACGATGACGATGGCGCACGTCATCGCGAATTTCGGCAAGCCAACGCTCGTGCTGTCGCACAACAAGACGCTCGCGGCGCAGCTGTACGGCGAGCTCAAGGCGTTCTTCCCGTCGAGCGCGGTCGAATTCTTCATCTCCTACTACGACTACTATCAGCCCGAAGCGTACGTGCCGTCCACGGACACGTACATCGCCAAGGATTCGTCGATCAACGACGACATCGAGCGGCTGCGCCTGCGGGCGACCTCCAGCCTGATGGAGCGCGAGGACGTCATCATCGTCGCGAGCGTGTCGGCGATCTACGGCCTGGGCGACCCGGAGCTGTACCGCGAGCTGCTGGTAACCGCCGAAAAGGGGGAGAATCGCGGCCGCGACGCATTCCTCTCCGATCTCGTGGCCGTGCAATACCAGCGCAACGACGTCGGATTCGAGCGGGGGACCTTCCGCGTGCGCGGCGATACGGTGGAGGTGTTCCCGGCCTACGACGAGCAGGCCGTCCGGGTCGAATTCTGGGGCGACGAGATCGAGCGGATCGCCAAGATCGATCCGCTCACCGGCAGCGTCATCAAGCAGATGGACAAGTCGGCGATCTATCCCGCCACGCACTTCGTGACCCAGCGGGCCACGATCGAGCGCGCGGTCGCGCGGATTCGCGCCGAGCTGGCGGAGCGGCTGGCCGAGCTGCGCGCGCAGAACAAGCTGCTCGAGGCGCAGCGCCTCGAGTCGCGCACGCATTTCGACATCGACATGCTGCTGGAGGTGGGCCGGTGCGCGGGAATCGAGAACTACTCGCGCCATTTCGGCGGCCGCCAGGCGGGGGAGCGTCCGGCGTGCCTGCTGGACTATTTCCCCGACGACTACCTCTGCATCATCGATGAATCACACCAGACGCTGCCTCAGCTGGGCGCGATGTACGAGGGCGATCGCTCCCGCAAGCAGACCTTGGTGGACTACGGCTTCCGCCTGCCCTCGGCGCTCGACAACCGACCGCTGCGCTTCGACGAGTTCATGGGGCTCGTGCCGCGCATGCTGTTCGTCTCGGCCACGCCCGGCGAGGACGAGCTGCGGCTCTCGCATGGGGTGATCGTGGAACAGATCATCCGCCCCACCGGGCTCGTGGACCCGCAGGTCGAGATCCGGCCGGTGGCGGGGCAGGTCGACGACCTGCTCAACGAGATCCGGCTGCGCGAAAAGAAGAGCGACCGCGTCCTCGTCACCACGCTCACCAAGCGCATGGCCGAGGATCTCACCGACTACCTGCAGCAGCACGGGGTCCGCGTGCGCTATCTCCACTCGGAGATAGACGCGATCGAGCGCGTCGAGATCATCCGGGGGCTGCGGCTCGGCGAGTTCGACGTGCTGGTCGGAATCAATCTGCTGCGCGAGGGGCTCGATCTTCCCGAGGTTTCGCTGGTGGCGGTGCTCGATGCCGATCAGGAAGGCTTCCTGCGCTCGGATCGCTCGCTGATCCAGACGGTGGGACGGGCGGCGCGCAACCTGAGCGGCCGGGCCATTCTCTATGCCGATCGCACGACCGGATCGATGGAGCGGGCGCTGAGTGAGATGAGCCGCCGGCGTGAGGCGCAGCTCGCGTACAATCAGGAGCATGGGATCACCCCGCGCTCGATCGTGAAATCGGTCGGCGACATCCGGTTCGTCACCCGCGTGGCCGACGCGCGCGTCGGCAAGCCGGGTGCCTCCCCGGTCAAGCGGCCCGCCGATGCCGCCGAGCGTGAAACGCTCATTCGCATGCTGGAGCAGCAGATGCAGGCCGCCGCCGAAGAGCTGGATTTCGAGCTGGCGGCGGTGCTGCGCGATCAGCTGCTCGAGCTCAAAGCCGATGCGACTGTCCGCGAACGAGCTCAGCCGGTTCGGTGAGGAGCTCGGCGCGGGACTGACGGCGCCGGCGGTCATCGGGTTGTCGGGCGACCTCGGCACCGGCAAGACCACGCTCGTGCAGGCGATCTGCCGCGGTCTCGGCGCCACGGCACGCGCCACCAGTCCTACCTATGCGCTCGTGCACCAGTACGACGCCGGGTCGACGCCCGTGTATCACGTCGACTGCTATCGGTTGCGCCATCCCGACGAGGCACGCGAGTTGGGGTTCGACGATATGCTGCGGGAGCCGTCGATCGTCCTGATCGAGTGGCCCGAGCGCGCCGGCCCTTGGGCGCCCCCTCTGGATCGACATTTCCTGTTGTCGTACGACCACGACGAGTCGAGGCGGCTCATCGAGGAGTCCGCAAAGCCGTGAACGCGCCCAAAAATTGGCTCGCCATCGACACGGCGACCGATATCGCGAGCGTCGCGATCAGCACGGAGCTCGGCAGCGTCGAGCGGTCGATTCGAGGCGCGCGCCGGCACGCGGCAGAGATCATTCCGCTCGTGCAGGAAGTACTGAAACTCGCGGGCGCGACGACCAACGATCTCGAAGGGGTCATCGTTGCCGATGGACCGGGAAGCTTCACCGGTGTGCGCATCGGATGGGCCGCTGCCAAGGGTCTGATTCACGAGCGGCGGCTGCCGTTGGTCACCATTCCGTCGCTGCTTGCCGCTGCCTATGGAGCGGGTGTCGAAACCGTAGCGGCTTGTTACGACGCCTTGCGCGGCCAGGTGTTCGGGGCCGTCTATAGGTTCAAGCCCGACGGCCTCCAGGCGATCGTTCCGCCAACGCTCTGCACCATGCCTCGGCTCATGACCATGGTGATGCCACGCCCCGCACCGATTGTCGCCGTTGGTGATGGCGCGGAGCGTTACGCCGATATAGTGAAAGCATGGACAGGACGAGACCCGATAGGCCTCGGCGAGCTTCCGACGCTCGCGGGATCGTTGCTGTCGCTCTATCCCTATCCGTCCGCGCACCGGGTGATCGAGGACCCCAACGTCGCCGAGCCGGTGTACGGCCGACTGGCCGAGGCGCAGGTCAAATGGGAGGCCCGCTACGGGCGACCGCTTCCGAATTCGCCCCGCTGAGCCGACCGACGTCCCTCAGGTCCACGCGATCGAGCAGCGCGTCTTCGCCGATCCGTGGTCCATACAGGATTTCCGCGACTGCGTGTCGTACGCGCTGTTCCTGGTTGCGGAAGCCGGCGACGGGATCGCGGGCTACGTCGTCGCGCTCGATGCCGCCGACGAAGGGGAGATCCTCAACCTGGCGGTCTCCGAATCCGGGCGACGTCGCGGTTTGGGACGCGCGCTGGTGCAACAGATCATCGAGGTGCTCTCGGGGCGGGGCGTCACGAAGGTGTACCTCGAAGTTCGCGAATCGAACGCACCCGCCCGGGCGCTGTACACCGCGTTCGGGTTCCGGGAGGTGGGCCGGCGCAAGCAGTACTACCGCCGGCCGGTGGAGGACGCGATCGTGCTCAGACTTGATGCATAACTTCGGTACAAGTGGCGTATCTTTGATTGACAGAACGACTTGCGATTTATATAGTGTTGGGCACCCTTGGACCCAAACCCGCATAATCGTCGGAGGTTGTTGTGAGCCGCAGTCTTAACAAGGTCACGCTGATCGGGAACCTGGGTGCCGATCCCGAGGTGCGTAGCACGAACAATGGCTCCCGGGTCGCCACCCTTTCCGTGGCAACGAGCCGCCAATGGACCGGGACCGGGGGCGAGAAGCAGGAAAAGACGGACTGGCATCGCGTTATCTGCTGGAATAACAAGGGCGGTTCGGGTCTGGCCGACGTGTGCGAGAAGTATCTGAAGAAGGGCGACAAGGTCTACGTCGAGGGCCGGATCGAATACCGGACGTGGGAAGACAACAACAAGCAGACGCGCTACGTCACCGAGATCATCGCGCGTGAGCTGATCATGTTGGGCTCGAGAGGCGGGGCCCCCCCGGCGACGGTTGGGGCGGGAGCAGGACGAGCGGGGGCCGCCGCGGAAGCCGGCGGAAAAGCTCCCGAATCGCTCGACGCGTTCCCGGAGGCGCTGGATGAGGAGGACGACGATCTGCCGTTCTAGCCGCGTCGTAGTTCTGGCCCTGGCGGCGGCGACGCTGACGTGGCGGTCCCTGCCGGCGCAGGACACCACGCAGGTCGCGCAGGACACGACGCAGCTTCCTCAGGATACGCAGGCCGTCGCCGCCTTTCAGGGGCAGGTGCCCACCAGTCATACCGTCACGCGCGGTGAGACCCTCTGGTCCATCGCGCAGATGTATTTCAACGACCCGTTGCTTTGGCCCGAGATCTACCGCCTCAATACCAGTGTGGTGGAAGACCCGCACTGGATCTATCCCGGCGAGGTGCTGAACCTCTCGGCGCTTTACGCCGTGGCTCCCGGGGATACCGTGAGTGCCGTTCCCCAGGACACGACGGTGCTGGCGGCCGACACCGTGAGCGCGATGCCCGGCGACACGATCGTTGCGATCGTGCCGCTCGACACGGCGGTGGCCCCGATCGACACACTGCCGGCAGACACGACGCAGTTCTTCGTGGTCGAGCCGCCTCCCCCGGCTGTTGTTGAAAGCAACGAGACGATCTTCGACCGTCGCCGCACCAGCCGCCAGGTCGTGCAGGATGTCTTGCGCGCCTATACCAATCAGCCGTATCGCCCGCTGCGGCCCGGGGAGTTCTACGCCGCCGGCTTCCTGACCGAGAACGAGCGCCTGCCCTGGGGGCAGGTGATCGGCTCGACCGCGTCACCGGCCATTCATCGCCTGTCCGAGCGGACGTCGGCGACCGTGTTCCAGGAAATCGCCGTGCGTCCCCCGCGCAACGCATCCTATCACGTCGGCGATTCGCTCCTGCTCGCCCGGATCGATCGGGCGCTCGAGTTTGGCCGCTGGGGCGAAGTGGTGGTGCCCACCGGCATCGCCCGCGTCACCTCGGTTGAAGAGCGTCAGGTGCTCGCGGAAGTCGTGTCGCAGTTCGCCCGCATCCACGACGGCGAGCTGGCGATGCCGCTCGAGCCGTTCCGCGATCCGGGCCAGGTTCGGCCCGTCGCGGTGGAGCAGGGGATGACGGGCAAGCTGCTCGCGCCGCGGGACCAGCGCGTGATCGCGGGGGCGCAGCAGTACTTCTTCATCGATAAGGGACGCCGGGACGGCGTCAGCCCGGGCGACGTGTTCGAGGTGTACCGGCCCGCCCAGGGCTACGTGGGCGCCGCGTCGGAAGAGGTGCGCGCGGTGCTGATGATCGTGCATACGCGCGAGAAGTCCGCCACCGGGCTCCTGATCCAGATCATGCATCCGGGTCTCGAGCGCGACATGCCCATTCGCCTGATCAGAAAGATGCCTTCCTAAAAAAGGCGGCCGGGGGCGCGCGCTCGCGCGCAGCCGGCCGGTATTCGCGGTGATCGTCACGCTCCACCTGATTGCACTCGCGCTGTACACGCTGGCGACGGCGCTCGCGCTCGCTCCGTTCGTCGGCTTTCGCACGCCGCCCCGGGGCCTCACGATCGCCGTGCCCTGCGCGGGGGCGGCCGCGCACGTCATCGGTATCTCGCAGCTCACGCTCGTCGGCCTCGGACCCGCCTTGTCGATCTTCGCCTTCTGCCTCGTGCTGCTCCAGCTGGCGAGCGAGCGCCTGCTGCGCGGGTCCGCGGTCTCGTTCTTTGCCGCCCCGCTCGCCGCCGGCCTGCTCGGCCTCGCGATCCTGAGCGGCCTGGCACCGGAGACCGAGCTGGCCGCAAGCCGGAACATGTGGTTCATTCTGCATGTGGCACTGAGCGCCCTGGGACTCGCGCTAATGGCGCTGGCGTTCATCACGGCCGCGCTGTATCTGCTGCAATTCCGCGAGCTCAAGGCCCGCACCTTCGGTCAGGTCTTTCAGCTGTTCCCGCCGCTCGAGCGTCTCGACCAGCTGAACCGCTTTTCACTCGTGGCGGGATTCCCGGCGTTGACGCTCGGTCTCCTGCTCGCGCTCGGCTACGGGCTCAGGTTCACAGGGGCGGAAGGGCTGCACGTGGCCAAGGCGCAGCTCGTGTGGGGCATCTTTACGTGGGTGGTGCTCGGCTGGGCCGTCTGGATGCGCCTGGTGCGGCACTGGAGCGGCCGGCGCGCCGCGGTGGCGAGCATCGCGGGATTCTCGGCGGTGCTCCTCGTCTACCTGGCGCTGAAGCTGGTGCAGCCCGGCGCCGAACGGTTCCTGTGACGAGCGCGGCGGCGATGGGAATCAAAGTTCTCGGGGTGAATCACCGAACCGCGCCGCTCGACGTCCGCGAGCGCTTCGCGCACGGCGCGCACGAGGTACCCGCCGCGCTCGCGCGTGTCCTGGCTGCCGGCGCAACGGGCGGCGTGCTGCTCTCGACCTGCAACCGGACCGAGTTCTATTTGGTGACCGAAGACGAGCCGGCGCTCGAGACGGTCTGGTCGCTGCTCGGCGAGCGCCTCCAGACGGCACCGGCCGGCGGCGCGCGCGAGTACGGCTACATCGCGCGCGATCGCGATGCCGTGCGGCACCTGTACCGCGTCTCGTCCGGCCTCGATTCGATGATCCTGGGTGAAGCGCAGATTCAGGGGCAGGTCCGCGAGGCATGGGAGGCCTCGCGCGCGAGCGCGGGGCCGGTGTTGCACCGGCTGTTCCAGTCCGCGCTGCACGTCGGCTCGCGCGTCCGCACCGAAACGGGCCTGGGGATGGGCACCGCGTCGGCCGCGTCGGCCGGCGTGTCCGTCGCCGGAAAGATTTTTGGTGATCTGGCCGGACGCCACGCGTTGATCCTCGGCGCCGGTGACATGGCCGAGCTGGCGGCCACCTGTCTCACCGATCAGGGCGTGCAGATCACGCTGGTCGCGAATCGCACGCACGAGCGCGCGCGTGCCATCGCCGAGCGCCTCGGCGGCCGGGCGGTGTCGCTGGACGAAGCGTGGCCGCACTTCGCGACCACCGACATCGCGCTGTGCTCGACCGCAGCTCCCCATGCAGTCGTCACGTGGGAACGTGTGGGCCCGGTGATCGCGCAGCGCCGCGGCCGGCCGTTGTGCATTCTCGATCTGGCGGTACCGCGCGACGTCGATCCGGCGATCGCGCAGATCGAGAACGTGTTCCTGTATGACGTCGACGACCTGCAGACCGTCGCCGCGCAGGCGACCGCGCGCCGGCGCGACGAAATCCCGGCCGCCGAGCGGATCGTGGAGGAGGAGACCGATCTGTTCTGGTCCTGGTACGGCGGCCTCGGCGTCGTGCCAACGATCAAGGAGCTGCGCGCGCGCATGGATCAGCTGCGCGCCACGGAGCTCGAGCGCGCGCGGCGCCAGTTCGAACATTTGAGCCCGGCCGATCTGGCACAGCTGGAGCAGTTCAGTCAGTCGCTCATGAACAAGTTTCTGCACCAACCCACGATCGCCCTGAAGGCGGCGGCCGAAGAAGGCCGGGGCTACGGGCTGCTCGAGTCTCTGCGCCGGCTGTTCGGCATGGAGCCTCCCGCGTGACGGCTCGAGTCCTCGTCACGGGGGGCGCGGGATACATCGGCAGTGTCATCGTAGATCAGCTGCTCGAGCGGGGGCGCGGCGTGGTCGTGCTGGACGACCTCAGCCGGGGCCACCGGGCTGCGATCGCCCGCGGCGCCGGCTTCGTCCAGGGTGGGGTGGGAAATCGGGAGCTCGTGGACGCGGTGCTGGAACGCGAGCGCATCGACGCCATCATCCACATGGCCGCCTTTGCCCTTGTCCCGGAATCAGTTGCGCAGCCTCAGAAGTATGTGACCAACAATGTCACGGCCGCCCATGTACTCTTGGAGGCGGCCGGCAGAGCCAACATTCGGCGGTTTGTGTTTTCGTCGTCGTGCGCCGTGTACGGCCACCCCGCGACGATTCCGATTACCGAGGAATCGCCGCAGGCGCCGGTCAATCCCTACGGCGAGACGAAACGCGACTTCGAGCGGATGCTGGCGCACTTCGGGCCGGCTCATGGAATGGAGGTCGTGAGTCTGCGTTACTTCAACGCCTCCGGCGCGACCCGGGACCGGGGAGAGGACCACGATCCGGAAACGCATCTGATCCCGAACGTCATTGCCGCCGCGATGGGGAAGCGCCGGGCGGTGGACATTTTCGGGACCGATTATCCGACGCCCGACGGCACGGCCATCCGCGACTACGTGCATGTCGCCGATATCGCGGACGCGCATATCCGGGCCTTGGATGTGAATATCGACGCGCGCGCTCCGGTCGCGCTGAACCTGGGAACGGGGACGGGACGATCGGTGCGTGAGGTGGTGGCGGTCGTGAGCCGCGTGAGCGGTCGGCCCGTGCCGGCGACCGAGCAGCCGCGCCGGCCGGGCGATCCGCCGGCGCTCGTCGCGGCGGTGGGCCGCGCGCACGAGGTCCTGGGCTGGCGCGCGACGCAGTCGAGTCTCGAGGCAATCATCGAAAGCGCCTGGCGCTGGCACCAGGCACACCCGAACGGTTACCGCGGAGGTTAGGTGGGTCTGCTGATACAGGTGCGTGGGGCGATTCCGACGACACCCTGGGAGTTGGTGCTCACCTCCAGTCGCGAAACGCAGTTCGTGCTCGCGGTGCTGGTCGTCTTCTCGGTGGTGTCGTGGTACTTGATCGTGCTGAAATGGTGGCAGTTCCGGAAAATGCGCCAGCAGGGCGATCGCTTCATGGCCGAAGTCGAGAAAGCGCCGCGACTGGACGACGCCTACCACGCCGCCATGCGGTTGCCGCCGTCTCCCTACAATCGATTGCTGCGTGAAGCAGTCCATTTTTTCTCCGAGCTGAAGCCCGGCTCGCTCAAAGGCGGCGCCGTGCCGAACCCCACGGCCCCCGCGGCGAGCGCCACGCTGACCACCACCCAGCTCGAAGCGCTGCGCATGGTCCTGGCCAAGGAAGTCGCGGCGGAGCGCGATCAGGCGGCGCGGTTCATTCCCTGGCTCGCCACATTCGGCTCTGTGAGCCCGCTGCTCGGTCTTCTGGGCACGGTGCTCGGCGTCATGGACGCGTTCATCGGTATCGCGGTCGGCGGGTCGGGCAACATCGCGGCGGTCGCCCCCGGAGTGGCCGAGGCACTGGTCACGACCGTCGCCGGCCTGGCCGTGGCCGTGCCGGCGGTGATGGCGTACAACATTTTCGTGAACCGCCTCGGGCTGTTCGCGGGTGAGCTCGAGGGCTTCGCGCAGGAAATCATCGGCACGCTGGCGCGGGAAGGACGGATCTGATGGCGGGACTTCTGGGCGGCAGCGGCGGGTTGCGAGGCCACGGCGAGCTGCCGCTGAACGCCGATATCAACGTCACCTCGCTGGTGGACGTCGCGTTCGTGCTGCTGATCATCTTTATGATCACGGCGCCGATCATGCAGGGGGGCGTGGACGTCCGGTTGCCCAGGGCCCAGGTGCGCGCCATCGAGCCCAAGCAGGGGTTGATCGTGACGCTGGACAGCCAGGGCCGGATTTTTCTCGATCAGGCGGCGCTGTCTTATGACGACTTCCAGGCTACGTTCCCCGCTTTCGTGCGAACGAAACGCCCGACGGGGGTGTATTTGCGGGCCGATGGCCGCGTCCCCTACGCACGGGTCGTACAGGTGTTGGCGGTGATTCGGGGCGCGGGCGTGCAGGATGTCGGACTCGTTGCCGAACCGGAGACGATCAATCGATGAGAGGACGCGGCCGCAATTCGGCTCCCGTAGGAATGGCGCTCACCGGCACGCTGTTCGTTCACGGCGTGGCGGGGATATTGCTGCTCGCCGCTCCCGACCCGAACCGCAAGCTGCCGCCGACCTATACCGTCCGGCTGATTGCGGCGCCTGCCGCCGATCTCGAGTCGCGCAAGGCGCCGGAAGCGTTCGAGCGGCCGGCCGAGGAGAAGCCGGCCCCCGCGCCCGCGGCCAAGACGCCGCGCAGCACGGTGTCGCGCGCAACGCCGCCGCCGACGCGCGACCAAACGCGGCGCGAGGCTGCGCCACGGACCACGTCCACAACGCAGCCGCTCCCCGGCGAGCGTCCCTCGACGGGCAACGACGTGGCGACCGTCAGCACCGAGGGGATCGCGTTTCCGTTCCCCGAGTACCTCCAGAACATCGTGTCGCAGGTGCTGCGGCGCTGGCAGCGTCCCGCGCAGAGCACGCCGCTCGAGGCTGAAGTCTCCTTCTTCGTGCATCGGGATGGATCGGTGACGGATCTGCAATTCATCAGGCGTTCGGGAAACTTCGCGTTCGATCTGGAAGCCCAGGGCGCGGTGGAAGAGGCCGGGCGCTTCAAAACGTTCGGTAACCTGCCGGATGGCTGGACCGCCGACGTGCTGTTCGTGCGCTTCTACTTCTCGGGACAGAGACAATGACGCCGCTTTTGCTCGCCGCGCTGCTCGTCATGCAGGACACTTCGGCGATCGACCGCGGCGTGCGGATCGGGATCATCTACCGGCCCGGCGTGCGTCCCGGACTGGTGATGTTGCCGCGCGCCGGTGGCGGGTTGGGCATGGATACGGTGCGCGCCATCATCGCGCGCGACATCGACTACAGCGATCGGTTCGAGATCATCACGATGCCGGGCGGCGACTCGATTCGCCTGGCATCCTCGACGACGCCGGCGCCCCGCACCCCCACCTCGCGGCGCTCGTCCTCGGCCGGGACGTCACGGACGGCGCCCGCTGCCGCCGGCTCGTTGAACTATCCGCTGTACCGGGCGCTTGGCGCCGACTTCGCGGTCGACGTGACACGCGCCGGAGACACGACCGTCGCGACGGTGCACGACATCGCCGCGGGAAGCGTGCGGCGCGCGCTGCGCGGGGTGCTCCCGGCGCCCGGGAGCCCCGATTTCCGGCAGGCGGTGCACCGGCTGGCCGATCAGGTCGTGCTGGCGGCGGTAGGTACCCCCGGAATCGGCGCGACGCGGGTGTTGTTCGTTCGCGACGGCAAGGTGTATCAGATTGATCAGGATGGCGCCGACCAGAAGCTCGTGTCCTCGACGAACCGGCAGGCGATGTCGCCCGCGTGGGCCGCGGACGGCAAGCACTTCGCCTACATGGAATTCCAGGCCGGAAAGGGCTGGCTGTACTTGCAGAACATGCTGACCGGCACGCGTACGCCTGTTTCGACGACCGGCACGGCGCTCGACTTTACGCCGGCGTTCTCGCCGGACCAGCAGACCATGGTGTTCAGCCGCGCGACCGAGGAAGGCACTGACCTGTATTCGATTAACATCAAGAATAACTGTTGTTTACAGCGCTTGACCGTAGGGCGCTTTTCAGACAACTTGTCCCCGACGTTCAGCCCTGACGGGCAGCGCATCGCATTCGTCTCGACGCGCCCGGGTCTGCCGCAGATCTATGTGATGGCGGCGGATGGAACGGACCAGCAGTTGTTCGCCCCATTCGATTACGGCGTGACCGGGTCGTCCAATGCGCCGGAGTGGTCGCCCGACGGGCAGTCGGTGGCGTTTCACCGAGACGTGGCCGGCACGTTGCAGGTGTTCGTGCTGGATGTGCGGACCCGAACGGTCCGGCAACTCACTTCGGTGGGGCGCAACGAGGATCCGACTTGGGCCCCCGACAGCCGTCATCTCGCCTTTGTCTCCGACCGGTCGGGCTACCGCCAGTTGTGGATTATCGACCTCGACACCGGCCGCATCAGGCCGCTGCTGCAGCAGAGCGGCGCGCGTTTGCCGGCGTGGTCTCCAAGGTTGTCGGAGGCACCATCAACCACCCCATGATCGGGAGAGTTCGGATGAAATCGGTATCGTTGCTCCTCGTGCTCGGCTTGAGCGTGGCCACAGTGGCCAGCTCGTGCGGCGGCAATCCCGCCCCGCAGAATCCGACGCCCAACGCGGATTCGGCTGCGGCCGCGGAGCGGGCGCGGCAGGATTCCATCGCCGCGGCACAGGCTGAAGCCGACCGCCTGGCGCGTGAAGAAGCGGACCGCATCGCGCGGCAGCGCGAAGCTGATTCCCTCGCGGCGCTGAGCCGCGCGGCGGAAGAGGTCCGCAACACGCTGGCGACGATGATCCATTTCGACCTCGACCGGTCGAACATTCGCCCCGATGACATGGCCACGCTGGATCAGAAGGTCGCGATCCTGCAGGCGAATCCCGATCTACGGATTCGGATCGGCGGACACTGCGACGAGCGGGGCTCGGACGAGTACAACCTGGCGCTCGGCAACCGGCGCGCGCAGGCCGCGAAGCAGTACCTCGTGAGCCACGGGATCGATGCGAGCCGCATCGAGACGCAGTCGTGGGGTGAAGAGCGGCCGCTGGTCGACGGGCACGATGAGAGCGCCTGGTCGCAGAACCGGCGCGCGGAGTTCGAAATCGTGAGCGGTGGTGACAATCTTCGCCGCCCGGCGTAAAGCGCTGCTGTTGAGCCTGGGGCTCACCGCCGGATGCGCCCTCAAAGGGGACGTCCGGAAGGTCGAGCTCCAGGTTCAAGCGCTGAAAGCCGATCTGGCCAAAAGTGACGCAGCGCGGGCCGCCGAGCGCGACAGTACGCTGGCGGCCATTCGCTTGCTGCAGCAGGCGGTATCGACGCAGCAGGCGTACCTCGTCCAGATGCGAGGTGACCTGCGCACCGAGCTGACGTCGGTCCAGCAGCAGCTGCAAGCGGTGCAGGAGCTCAGCGGCCTCAGCCAACAACGGATCACGGAGCTGCGGTCGCGGCTCGAGGCGCGCCAGCAGCAGGACCCGGCGTCCGGGACACCAGGCGTGCCCGTCGGGCCGTCGGGCAATCCGGCCGGCCCGGGCCCCGACCAGATGTACGAGGTCTCGCTGCAGCAGTACCGGCGCGGCAGTCTCTCCACGGCCCGGTTGGGGTTCCGTGAATTCCTGCGCGTCTTTCCCACGCACGAACGCGCCGCCGACGCGATGTTCTACATCGGCGAGAGTTTCGAGCAGGCGGCCCCCGATTCGGCCGCCGCCGTCTACGACCAGCTCGTCCGGACCTACCCCAATTCTCCCCGGGCGCCGTCGGCGCTCTACAAGCAGGGCTTGCTGGCGGAGCAGCGCGGCGATCGGGCGACGGCTCGCAACTTCTACTCCCGGGTCATCGCGGGATATCCCCGCTCGCCCGAAGCCGATCTCGCGCGACAGAATCAGCAGCGACTCCGGCCTTAGCCGGGTTACCGGCCGTACCCCACGATGACAACCCGCGGTGAGATGCCGTTTCTCGATCATCTCGAGGAGCTGCGCTGGCGCATTCTCTGGAGCCTGCTCGCCCTGGTGATCGGGACCGTTCTGGGATGGCTGTTGCTCGACAAGATCGACATCATCGAGATTCTCAAGCGGCCCATCGCGCCGTATCTGCCGGGCGGTCGCCTGGTTTTCACGAGTCCCGCCGAGCCGTTCATGCTGACGCTGAAGGTGGCGTTCGCGCTCGGGTGCGTGCTGGCGTCGCCGGTCGTCATTTACCAGATCTGGGCGTTCCTCGCGCCGGCGCTGTATGAGCGCGAGAAGAAGCTCATCGTGCCGTCATTGGCGGTGGGCGTGGTGCTGTTCCTGGGCGGGGCGATCGCCTGTTACCAATGGCTGCTGCCGGCGGCGCTGCGGGTGTTGCTCAACTTCCAGCGCGCCGACCTGACGGCCATGATCACGATCGACCGCTACTTCGGGATGGCGGTGCCGTTCGTGATCGGGTGCGGCCTGGTCGCCGAGCTGCCGCTGGTCGTGACGATTCTGGCCTCGCTCGGCGTCGTCACCCCGCAGTTCCTGGCCCGGCAGCGCCGCTACGCGGTCGTGATCGCGGCGTTTCTCGCCGCCCTGCTCACCCCGCCGGACGCGGTCTCGATGCTCATGATGCTCGGACCGCTGCTGCTGCTCTATGAAGTGAGTATCTGGTGCGCCTGGGTCGCGAGCCGCCGCCGGGCCCGCCGCACCGCCGCGGCAATCGTCGTCCTGATGTTGCTGGGAGGCGGTTCGCTGGAGGCGCAGAATCCGCCGCCTCCCCCTCCCCCTCCTCCTCCCCCGTCGCAACGCCCGGCGCAACGTCCGCCGCGTCCCGCGCAGGACACGACTCGCGTCGCGCGGTCCCCGACCGACACGGGACGCGGGCAGAGCGTCGATACGGCCACCGCGCGCCGGCTCGGCTTACCGACGGCGCCGACGCGATCGTTCCCGCCGAACGACTCCGTGATCGATTCGCTGCTCAAGCTCGAGGACTATCGCGTCACGCGCTACGTCGCCGAGACGCTCGTGGTGCAGGGAGACAGCCAGACGATTTTCCTGCGGGGCGAGGCGTTCGTCGAGCGGGAAGGGACGCAGCTCGAGGCCGACTCGATTCGCTATCACGAAGCGACCTGCCGCCTCGACGCATCCGGAGATCCGCACCTGTTCGACCAGGGCACGGTGCTGGTCGGCGAGGGGATGCGCTACGACACGTGCCTCCGTCGCGGCACGGTCCGTGATGCCTTGACCGATTTCCAGCAGGGCGGGGCCAAGTGGTACGTCCGCGGCAACATCGCGGCCGATTCGGGCAATCGACGCGTCTACGTTGCCGACGCCAACTTCACCTCCGACCCGCAGCCGGTGCCCGACTACCACTTTGCCGCCGGCCGCGTGAAGTGGATCAACAAGCGCACGATGGTCGCCCGTCCCGCGGTGCTGTACGTGCGCGACGTCCCGATCATGTGGCTGCCGTTCATCTTTCAGGACATCAGAGGAGGGCGCCGAAGCGGGCTCATCTTTCCACGCTTCGGCCTGAACGATCTCGTCCGCCCCACCCGCAGCTACTCCCGTCACGTCACCGATCTCGGCTACTACTTCGCGGTCAACGACTACATGGATGTGGTGGTGACGGGAGACTGGTTCTCGGGGCGCTACGTGCAGCTTCACAGCCAGCTTCAATATCGGTGGATCGACCGCTTCATGAACGGATCGTTCACCTACAGCCGCATGGCCCAGCTCGATCAGACGGCGAACAACACACAGATCGGCTGGAATCACTCGCAGCGCTTCAACTCCACCACCGATTTCAACGCGAGCCTCAACTACGCGACGAGCGGCCGGGTGATTCAGCGCAATTCACTCGACCCCTATCTCGTGACGGCGACGATGGGCTCGAATGCCTCGTTCAACAAGCGGTTTTCGTGGGGCACGTTCAACGTCGGCGGAAACCGCCGCCAGGACCTGTCCACCGATCAGGTGGACCAGACTTTTCCGGTGGTCACGCTGACGCCCACGACGGTCACGCTCGCGCCCTGGCTGACCTGGTCCCCCGCGTTCACGCTCACGAACTCGCAGACGATGCACAATCCCGGCACGCTGCTGGTGCCGCCGGCGCCGGGCGACACGGTCAACGACACGCTCCGGGTGTTCTCGGGATCGCGAACCACGAACATCAGCTTCTCGACCCCGATCCGCATCGGGCGCTGGAACTGGTCCAACAGCTTCACCATCCAGGACGTCTCGTCGAACCAGCGTCGCGAGTTCACGCTCCCCGACGGCTCAGGCGGTACGCGTCGCGTCCTGTTCGGCAGCACCTTCGAAACGCGCGTCAACTGGGAAACGGGGATCAATCTTCCGCCGCTGTTGACCGGTACGTGGAAGATTCAACCCGGCGTGTCGATCGTGAACGCGACCAGCGCCGGTCCGTACATGCTGCGCAACCAGTTCTCGGGCGGCGAGTACGTCACGCAGGGCAAGCGCCTGGCATTCACGCTCAGCTCCTCGCCGACGTTTTTCGGTTTCTTCCCGGGCTTCGGCCCATTGTCGCGCATCCGGCATTCGATTTCGCCACTCGTGAGCTACCAATACGCGCCCAAGGCAACGGTCGACTCCGCATATGTCCGCGCGCTCGACCCTACCGGCCAGCTCATCAACGCCCGCAGCGATGCGCAGCAGACGATCAACCTCGGCTTTTCGCAGAATTTCGAAGCCAAGCTCAAGCCGCCGGCCGGCGACACCTCGTCCACGCAAGAGCCACGCAAGATTCGGTTGTTGAGCATCAATACGAGCGGGATCAGCTACAACTTCGAGCAGGCGAAACGGCCGGGGCTCACCGGGTGGCAGACTCAAACGCTCAGCAACACCTTCCTCTCCGACCTGCTTCCGGGATTCCAGCTCAGCCTCGTGCACGATCTCTGGAACGGCCGGGCGGGTACGGACACGGCGAAGTTCGACCCGTTCCTGCAAAGCGTGAGCGCGTCGTTCCAGGTGACTCCCGCAACGCTCGCCGGCGTGGCCAAGCTGTTCGGGTTGAGCCCCCGTGCTCCACCCCCGCCGCCACCCGCTGAAGACACCGCGTCGCAGACGAATCGCGACCCGCTCGATTTTCGACGTTATGAGGGCGGCACGCGGGATCCCTATGGACGCGGACCAGGAATGGGCGTCGGTGTGGGTGGGGGCTACGGACGGACGCCGTTCGCTCTGGGGGTCCAATTCAGCAGCAGCCGCAATCGGTTGGACACACCCGAGACCAAGAAGCAGGCCGGGCGGCAGACCGTCGGGCTGAATCTCGCTTTCAGTCCGACACGCAACTGGACCGCGAACTGGCGTACGTCGTACGACATGGTCACGCGCCAGTTTGCCGATCATTCGCTCACGTTTGGACGCGACCTGCGGCGCTGGCGCGCCAGTTTCTCCTTCTACAAGACGGGGACCGGCAATTTGGCGTTCAGCTTCAACATCACGCTCTCCGACCAGCCCGACATCAAGTTCGACTACGACCAGCGCACGTACGTCCAGTAGACTAAGCTGTCCTCTCTGGGGGACACCGGTGATGGCCGTATTTCCGTAACTCGCTGCAAATCCAATACTTCGCTTCGGGCATGGGCCCTGCTTACTGCGGGGGCGATCTCCGTCCTGAGGCGTCTATGCGTTCGCTCGGTTCGCTCATGTCTCTGCTGTTGCTGGCCACCGCAGCCTGCCACGAACACCTCGTGGATCCCGGCGGGACTGTTCCGTCCACGCCCTCCAACCTGTCCTATGAAGTGGAGCCCAGCGGCGATCCTGACCGTCCGCTCGGCGTTCTGCTGTTCTGGGACGACGTGCCGGATGGCGACCTGGGGAGCTATCGCATCTACTCGCGTTCAGCGAGTGGTACCCAGTATAGTCTGCGCGGCGAGACCACCTCGAACACGTTCCACGACAACGGCGTGCCGCATCTCCAGTACTTCGTCACGGCCGTCAGCGACCGCGGCGTGGAGGGGGACGGCAGCAACGTCATCACCGTTGACGAGCGGTTGCAGCTCG
>DASSUS010000112.1:0-4807 GCA_035706765.1 Gemmatimonadales bacterium | reverse complement strand
ATCCTGGACGTGGTCCCGGTGATTCCGCCCGACCTGCGTCCGCTCGTGCCGCTCGACGGCGGCCGCTTCGCGACGTCGGACCTGAACGATCTGTATCGGCGCGTGATCAACCGGAACAACCGGCTGCAGAAGCTGATCCTGCATCGGGCGCCGGAAGTCATTCTCCGCAACGAGAAGCGCATGCTGCAGGAGGCGGTGGACGCGCTGTTCGACAACGGCCGGCGCTCCAAGGCGATTCGCGGGCGCGGCAAGCGGCCGCTCAAGTCGCTGTCCGACATGCTCAAGGGCAAGCAGGGCCGGTTCCGTCAGAACCTGCTCGGCAAGCGCGTGGACTATTCGGGCCGCTCGGTGATCGTGGTCGGTCCCGAGCTGCGGCTGCACCAGTGCGGGTTGCCCAAGGCGATGGCGGTCGAATTGTTCAAGCCCTTCATCATTCACAAGCTGGTGGAGAAGGGCATCGCCGAGACGGTGAAGCGGGCGAAGAAGATCGTGGAGAAGGAGTCGCCGGAAGTGTACGAGATCCTCGAGGAGATCATCGAGGACCATCCGGTGCTGCTGAACCGCGCGCCCACGCTGCACCGCCTGGGCATTCAGGCGTTCGAGCCGGTGCTGGTCGAGGGCAAGGCGATCCGGATTCACCCGCTCGTGTGCGCGGCGTTCAACGCCGACTTCGACGGGGACCAGATGGCCGTGCACGTGCCGCTCTCGTTCGAGTCCCAGCTCGAGGCGCGGCTGCTGATGATTTCGTCGAACAACATCCTGAAGCCGTCCGACGGCCGGCCGGTGGCGGAGCCCAGCCAGGACATGGTGCTGGGCTGTCACTTCCTGACCAAGGAGCCGGCGAATTTCGAGGAGCGGGCCAGGACCGCGCCGCGGATCGGCTCGATGGCGGAGCTCGAGATGCAGCTCGCGCTCAAGCGGATCGAGTTCCATTCGCCGGTGCAGTCGTGGCAGGAGGGCGCGGGCCGTCCGGGCCGGTGGATCGGCACGACGGCGGGCCGGGTGATCTTCAACAGCATCATCCCGGCGGGGTTGCTGCGCGACCTCGGCTTCCAGAACAAGACGATGCGGAAGAAGGACCTCTCCGAGCTGGTGTTCGAGAGCTATCGCCGCGCGGGGCTCGCCCCGACGGTGCAGTTCCTCGATCAGCTCAAGGAGTTCGGCTTCCGTTACGCGACGATGGGCGGCGTCTCGATCGGCGTGGCCGACCTCGAGATTCCGACCGAGAAGTCGCCGCTGCTGCACGACGCCGAGGCGCGCGTCGAGCGGTTCCAGCGCGCGTACGCGACGGGCCAGATCACCTTCGGGGAGCGCTACAACAAGGTGATCGACGCCTGGACGCACGCGAACAACGACATCGCCGAGGCGATGGTCTCGACGATGCGGAAGTCCAAGGGCGGCTTCAATCCCGTGTTCCTGATGTTCGACTCGGGCAGCCGCGGCTCGCGCGACCAGATCCGGCAGCTCGCCGGGATGCGCGGCCTGATGGCGAAGCCGCAGAAGAAGCTGACGGGCGGCATCGGTGAAATCATCGAGAGCCCGATCAAATCGAACTTCCGTGAAGGTCTCTCCGTGCTCGAGTACTTCATCTCGACGCACGGCGCGCGGAAAGGTCTGGCGGACACGGCGCTCAAGACGGCCGACGCCGGCTACCTGACGCGCCGCCTGGTGGACGTCGCGCAGGACGTGACGATCACCGAAGAAGACTGCGGCACGATTCTGGGCCTCGAGATGTCGGCGCTGAAGGAAGGCGAAGACATCATCGAGCCGCTGCGCGAGCGCATCGTCGGCTGCGTGGCACTCGAAGAGGTCATGGATCCGCACGAGCTCGACGAAGACGGCCGGCCCAAAGTGCTGGTCGAAGCGGGCAAGCTGATCACCGAGGAGACTTCGCAAGCCATCGAAGACGCGGGGATCGAAACGGTGAAGATCCGCTCGGTGCTGACGTGCGAAGCGAAGCGCGGGGTGTGCCGGATGTGCTACGGCCGCAACCTCGCCACGATGGATATGGTGGACCTCGGCGAAGCGGTCGGCATTCTGGCCGCGCAGTCGATCGGCGAGCCGGGCACGCAGCTGACGCTGCGCACTTTCCACATCGGCGGCACGGCGGCGCGTATCGCCGAGCAGACGGTGCGGAAGACTAAGGTCGAGGGCGTGGTCGAGTACGGCGACCGGCTGACGTTCGTCGAGACGCCGGACAAGCAGCGCGTGGTGACGAGCTACGAGGGCGAGCTGATCCTCAAGGCCGCCGCGCACACCACCGGCAGCACCGCCGGCGGCAAGCTGTCGGTGCACTCGCGGTTCCAGGTGCCGCTCGGCGCCACGCTGATGGTCGACGACGGCCAGCAGGTGGCGAAGGACGGCGTGCTGTTCACCTGGGATCCGTACACGAACCCGATCATGACGGACGTGGCGGGGCTGGTGCGGTTCGTCGACATCGTCGAAGACGAGACGGTGCGCGAGGAGCTGGACGAGATCACCGGCCGGCGCCAGCGCGTGATCATCGAGGATCGCGAGAAGAAGCTGCACCCGCACATCGAAGTCGTGCAGAAGAAGGGCGACAAGGAGAAGCGGCTCCGTGACTTCGTGATTCCGGAAGGCGCGCAGCTGATGATCGAGGACGGCCAGGAAGTGTACGCGGGCCAGGTGCTCGCCAAGGTGTCGCGCGAGGCGTACAAGACGCGCGACATCACGGGCGGTCTGCCGCGCGTCGCCGAGCTGTTCGAGGCGCGCCGGCCGAAGGATCCCGCCACGATCTCGGAAGTGGACGGCGTGGTGCGGTTCGGCGAGATCAAGCGCGGCAAGCGCGAGATCTGGGTCCATCCGGAAGAGGGCGAGGCGCAGCTGTACGAAGTGCCCGCGGGCAAGCACTTGCGCGTGCACGAGGGCGACCGCGTCCGCGCCGGCGACCGGCTGACCGAGGGCCCGGTGAATCCGCACGACATCCTGCGGATCAAGGGCCCGCGCGCCGTGCAGGAGTATCTGCTCAACGAAGTGCAGGAGGTGTACCGGCTGCAGGGCGTGAAGATCAACGACAAGCACATCGGCGTCATCGTGCGCCAGATGCTGCAGAAGGTGAAGGTCGTCGAGCCGGGCGACACCGAGTTCCTGGAAGGGGAGAACGTGGACAAGCTCGTGTTCAGCGAGATCAACGAGCGCGCGGTGAAGAAGGGGGGCAAGCCTTCGACCCGCGAGCCGCTGTTGCTCGGCATCACGAAGGCGAGCTTGACGACGCAGTCGTTCATTTCGGCGGCGTCGTTCCAGGAGACCACGCGCGTGCTGACCGACGCGGCGATCCGCGGGGCCAAGGACGATCTGCTTGGTCTCAAGGAGAACATCATCATCGGGCATCTGATCCCGGCGGGTACCGGCATCTATCGGTATCACGACATCGAGATCGAGCCGCCGGAGGGCTTCCAGCCTCCGCCGCCGCCGGTGGAGGCAGCACTCCCCGGCGCGGGCGCGGCACCGAGCCCGTTCCCCGAAGAAGTGGAAGCGGAGTAACGAGATACGAAACGCCCGGGAGCAATCCCGGGCGTTTTCGTTTTGGTGCGTGGTAGGTCCACCAGCCGAGCGTGCTTAGCCCCGGAACGCGCTCCGGCGGCATGGGGTAGGTGCCTAACGATGCGTTGGTCCTGGAGGGTCGGACGAATCGCGGGGATCGATCTTCGCGTCCACGCGACGTTTCTGTTCCTGCTCGTGTGGGCCGCTCTGGCAGGATATCAGGTCACGCATACCGCCTCGGGCGCGGCCCGCGGCGTGGTGTTCATCCTCGCATTGTTTCTCTCCGTCGTGTTGCACGAGCTGGGGCATGCGCTCACCGCCCGGCGCTTCGGCGTGCCGACGCGCGACATCACGCTCCTGCCGATCGGTGGGGTGGCACGCCTGGCGCACATCCCCCGCGAGCCGCGCCAGGAGCTGCGGGTCGCGCTCGCGGGGCCCGCCGTCACGCTCGCCATCATCGTGGTGCTGTACGCCGTGCAGGCGGTGCTCGGATTCCCGCCGCTCGGCTCGACCCAGGATGCCGTCGCGGGCCGCGGCACTCTCCTGTCACAGCTCATGTGGGCCAACGTGACGCTCCTGGTTTTCAACCTGCTCCCGGCCTTTCCGATGGACGGCGGTCGGGTGCTTCGCGCCTCACTCGCCCTCCGGATGCCCTACGGCCGCGCGACCGCGCTGGCGGCGCGCGTGGGCCAGGGCTTCGCGCTGGTGTTTGGAATCATCGGACTGTTCTACAATCCGTGGCTCGTAATCATTGCGCTGTTCGTGTGGCTCGGTGCCGTCGCCGAAGCAGGCGAAGTCCAACAGCGCTCCGCCCTGGAAGGCGTGCCTGTCGAGCGTCTGATGATTCGCGATGTCAGGACCCTCGACCCGAAGCAGCCGCTCCAGGCTGCCTTAGAGCAGGTCCTTGCCGGATTCCAACAGGACTTCCCCGTGGTCGAGAACGGCCGGCTGGTAGGCATGCTGACACGGGCACGCTTGCTCGACGGCCTGGCGCGCCGGGGATCGGCGGCTCCAGTGGGCGAGGTCATGGAGACCGCTATTCGCAGCGCGAAGGTGGGCGAGCCGGCGGAACGGGCGCTGGCCGAGCTGCGCGAGTGCCGCTGTCAGTCACTTCCGATCATGGAAGACGGGCGGCTCGTGGGTGTTCTGACGCTGGAAAACGTCGGCGAGTACGTCATGATCGAGGCCGCCCTGCGAGCACGCGCCGCGCCCTCGAGACCGGCGTCACGGCCGGACCACCAGTAGCGAGCACCGCACTGTCCCAAGCAGCGATTCGGCCGTATTGCCCACAATCCAGCGCATG
>DASSUS010000111.1:0-2726 GCA_035706765.1 Gemmatimonadales bacterium | reverse complement strand
GGTCTTGCGGTCTTCGACCAGCTCCACGCCCTGCATGAGACCCATACCGCGAACATCGCCGATGAACGGAAACCGCTTCTTGAACTCCTCGAGCGCCTCGCGCAGCTGCCCGCCACGCTCGGCCGAGCGCTTCGGCGTGTTTTCGCGCTCCATGACGTCCATCGTGACGTCGATGGCCGCCATGGAAATGGGATTGCCGCCGAACGTCGAGAGCGACAGCCCCGTGAAGGCGTTGGCGACCTCTTCGTTGGCGATCGTGATGCCGACGGGAAATCCATTCGCCGCCGATTTCGCGAACGTCATGATCTCGGGCTCGACGTTCCAGTGCTCGATGCCGCACCACTTGTCGCCGGTGCGTCCCCAGCCCGTTTGGACTTCGTCGCACACGAACACGCCGCCGTATTTGCGAATGATGCCGACCGCGATCTCGAAGTATTCCCTGGGCGGTGTGATGAATCCGCCCGCGCCCTGGATCGGCTCCGCCATGAACGCCGCGGGCCGGCCGTTGGTGGTCGTGCGAATCACGTCTTCCACGTCTTGCGCGCAGCGGATGCCGCAGTCGGGGTACTCGAGTCCGAACGGGCAGCGATAGCAGTAGGGCGACAGCGCGTGCTTGATCCCGGCGATCTGCGTCGGCAGTACGCGCCACGGCTGCTGGCCCGTAATCGCAATCGCGCCCTGGCTGCGACCGGCGTAGCTGTGCCGAAGCACGATGAGCTCCTGCTGCCCCGTGTAGATCTTGGCGAGCATGACCGCCGTTTCGTCGGCCTCGGTGCCGCTCGTCGTGAAGAAGCTCTTCTTCAGCTTGCCGGGCGTGATCTGAGTGAGCTTTTCGGCGACCGTCACCTGCTCGACCGTGGGATACACGCTCGAGGTGTGCACCAGCCGCGCGACCTGATCCTGGATCCGCTTCACGAATTCAGGGTGCGAGTGCCCGATACCGGCGGTCAGGATTCCGCCGAAGAAGTCGAGGTATTCGCGGCCGTCGAGATCCTTCACCGAGGAGCCGTGGGCCTCGGTGATGACGACCGGCTCGGCGTAGTAGTTGGCGACGCAGGGAAACAGGAACTCCTTATGTTTCGCGCGAACGGTTTGCGAATCCATCAGTGTGTAGGCTCCCGCTTGAGGAATTGGCCTCGGCCGATATCGCCGACAAACTCTCCGTCGCGCACCTGGATCTTGCCGCGAACCGTAACCGCGCTCGCGCGCCCCTTCTGCTCCCAGCCTTCGTACGCGTTGTAATCGACCTTCGAGTAGCTGCGTTCCTTCGCGAACGTGCTCCGATAGCTCGGATCGTAGACGACCAGGTCGGCATCGCTCCCGAGCTGAATCGCGCCTTTGCGCGGGTAGAGCCCAAACAGCTTCGCGGCCTGGGTCGAGCAGGCGTCGACCATCGTCTGCAGGCTGAGCCGGTTGGTCGCGACGCCGCAGGTATGCACCAGGTCGACGCGCTCCTGCAGCGACGGGATCCCGTTCGGGATTTTGGTGAACGCGTCGCGCCCCATCACCTTCTGATCGGCGAACCGGAACGGCGCGTGATCGGTGGCGATGGTGCTGATGTCGCGCGACTTCACGCCGTTCCACAGCACGTCCTGATTGCGTTTGGCGCGCAGCGGCGGCGACATCACGTACTTGGCGCCCTCGAAGCCCGGACGCTGCGCGTAGGTCTCGTCGAGCACGAAATGCGGGATCACCGATTCGATCCACACGTTCACGCCGCGCGCTCTGGCGGCGAGCGCGGCCTGCACCGCCGGCTCGCACGAGGTGTGCACGATGTAGACGTGCGTGCCGAGCAGCTGGGCAAAGGTGCAGAGGTGATGCACGCCGTCGGCTTCGACCACGGGCGGCCGGGATGGTTCGTGCCATTCGGGTCCCGTCTGCCCCGCGGCGAGCAGCTGCCGCTGCAGCGCGTCGATCGCGTCTGCGTTTTCGCAGTGCGCCGTGACGATCACGCCCAGTTCCTTGGCGAGCTTCATCGCGGCGAACAGGTGCTCGTCGGACAGGTTGAGCGCGCCCTTGTACGCGAGGAACACCTTGAACGACGCGACGCCCGCCGCGACGATCTCCCGGAACTGCTCGCGAATGTGCTCCTCGAACCGGACGACCGACATGTGGAAGGTGTAGTCGACCGCGGCGAGCCCCGCGGCCCTGGACTTCCACAGCTCGAATGCCGCGAGCGGCTCGTCCGATGCGCCCGGGCAGATCATTTCGATCAACGTCGTGGTGCCGCCGGCGAGCGCCGCCTTGCTCGCCGATTCGTAATCGTCGGCGGCGTAGGTGCCCATGAACGGCAGGTAGATGTGCACGTGCGGATCGATGAAGCCGGGGAAGACGTACTTGCCGCGCGCGTCGATGATCTGGGCACCGGGCGCGACGAGCTTGTCGTCGATCCGCGGCTCGATGCGCGTGATCGTTTCGTTTTCGGCGTAGATATCGCCAGTGAAGTCTTCGGTGGGCGTGATGATGCGCCCGCCGCGAATGAGCAGCGGCATTACGGAAGCTGCCTCACCATGTCATCGTAGGTTTCCGGCCGGCGGTCGCGGAAGAACTGCCAGGTGTGCCGCACCTCCTCGATCATGTCGAGATTCATCTCGGCCACGACGAGCTCGTCCTTGTCCTCGCTCGCTTGCGCGAGGAAGTTGCCGCGCGGGTCGACGAAATAGCTGGAGCCGTAGAACTGCCCGATGTTCCAGGGCGCTTCGGTGCCAACCCGATTGATGCATCCC
>DASSUS010000110.1:0-2310 GCA_035706765.1 Gemmatimonadales bacterium | reverse complement strand
GCGAGCCCCAGCCGCCCGGCCCGCCAACGGCCGTGCGCATCGTCGCGCCGTCCGGCCCCATCCGCTCGAAATGCCGATGCTCGAGCTCGACGCGCGTCCGTCCACCGCCGGCGTCGACGAAGCGCACTTCGACTTCGCTCGCGCGCGCCGGGTCGGGCTGGAATCCCCACTGCGCCGTAATCTGCCAGGCGATGACCAGCCGGTGCGGGGGCTCCCAGACGAGCACCTGACCCCAGGGGCACTCGGTGCCGTCCTCCTGCTCCGAGTAGCAGCGGCCTCCGATGCGCCCTTCGATGATCCCCTTCGTCATCGGCGACGTGCCGATGTGGTGCGTGCGGGGCCACCACGAATCGAACTCCGCGGTGAACACCTCGAACGCGCGGCGCGGCGGCGCGGCCACCGTGATGGCGTGGCGGACGGACCCGTCGGCATCAATCGTCATCGTCGTGTCCTTTCGACTCTGGACTTGAAGGATGAAAGGGCGCTCCCCCAGAACTGATCGAAGTAGCGGCGCAGCTCGTTGAAGCCGTCGCGGTCGATCGCGTACACGCGCCTCGCGCCGACCGCCGTGTGGGTGACCAGACGGGCATCCTTCAGGATCCGCAGGTGCTGGGAAATCGCGGGGCGGCTCATCGGGAAGTGCGCCGAGAGCTCGCCGACCGGCAGCGGTCCGGTGACGAGACGCGCGAGGATGGCGCGTCTGGTGGGATCCCCCAGGGCGTCGAGCTGCCGTTCGTGGTAAGTATCCACTTACGGTAAGTATATACTTACCACATGGGCGTGTCAACCCGTCATCGGCGCGGGGTTCTCGGCGCTTGGAGAAGCAGGCGCTCGAGGCCGCCGAGGTCGCCGCTCCCCGCGGCGGCCACGAACGCCGTGCGCAGACGCCGGCGTTGCGCCAGACTCGCGGGCTCGCATCTCCCGCCGGACACATGGGCCCGCGCTCTGGCGACCAGCTGCCGCGCGTTGGCGTCCTCGATCCGAAGGATGCTCGCAATCTCGCCGTACCGATAATTGAACGCCACTCGAAGCACGTACGCGGCGCGCTCGGCCGGCGTGAGCGTCTCCAGCAGAAGGCGCATCGCTTCGTCCAGTGCCTCGCCTCGCTCGGCGCTCAGGCCGGGATCGTCGTCAGGGTCGACCGGCTCGCGCAGCACGGGATCGACAGGGATCTCGCGGCGCGCGCGGGCGGAGTGGAGCACATTGATCGCCAGCCGCGTCGTCGCCACGAGCAGAAACGCGATCGGACTACGCACCCTGCTGCGATCGGCCGTCTGCCACCGGACCCAGACGTCCTGCAGAAGGTCCTCCGCGTCGGTTGCGCTGCCCAACATCCGTACGGCGGTGCCGAAGAGGCGCGGGCGGGCGCTGAGAAACGTCGAGAGACCGTCGTCAGGAGAGGTCGCAAGGGAAGCCGCCAGTCGCATGTCGACCGACATGCGCAAGAGACGCGCCGCCGAATTTTGCGCGTTTCACACGTTCGCCGCGCGCCCGCCGGAACGTGTTCTCGTGGTGACCATGAGATCTCGTTGTGTTAGCGTGGACCCTTCGGGCGCGTCATGCACCTCGAAGCTCTACAGGATCTTGCCCTGCGGATCTCCGGTGAGCGGAATGTCGAGGCGGTGCTGCGTCAAGTCGTCGACGGACTGGTCGAGCAGTCCGGTGTCGCGCTGGCGCGCGTGTGGATCGTCAAGCCCGGAGACCTCTGCGCCTCCTGCCGCATGCGCGCGTCCTGTCCCGATCAAACGGCGTGTCTGCACCTCGCGGCGAGCGCCGGATCCTCCCTTTCGGGCGAGCCGTGGTCGAGAATCGACGGCCACTTCCGGCGGATGCCGCTTGCGCACCTCAAGGTCGGGTCGATTGCGTCTGATCGGGCCGGGATGCTCATCGCGGATCCCCGGTCCGAACAATGGGCACGGCCCGAGTGGGTGAGCACCGAACACATCGACAGCTTCGTCGGACAACCGCTGGTCTTCCACGACGAGACGCTGGGGGTGCTCGCCGTGTTTCGCCGGGAGCCGATTGACGCCCTGGAGTTCCGATGGCTCCGGATGTTCGCGGATCAGGCGGCGGCGGCCATCGCCAACGCCCGGGCATTCTCGGAGCTGGAACACCTGCGGCAGCAGCTCGAATCCCACAACGCGTACTTGCTCGAGGAGATGGACAGCGCGCTCAACTTCGGCCGCATCGTCGGCCGAAGCCGCGCGCTGCACCACATCCTGCAGCAGGTCGACGAGGTCGCGGTCAGCGGCGCGACCGTGCTGATCACCGGAGAATCCGGCACGGGAAAGGAACTCCTCGCGCGCGAGA
>DASSUS010000109.1:0-7344 GCA_035706765.1 Gemmatimonadales bacterium | reverse complement strand
GCCGTGGAATGGACACGGGCCGCGGTAATCGGCACCAGTGCGCTTCAGCTCGACATGCTCCCCGATGATGCCGACGAGGTCCGCCGCTTCGCGGACTTGCTCGATGACTTCGTCAGGGATCATTTGAACTCGGCCTCGGTCACACCGGGATTCGTAGCGACGACTCCGAACCGTTTGACGCGCGGATCCCGTTTCAGGGTCGCCTGCACAAAATCCCGCAGCACGCCGGTGCCCTTGCCGTGGATGATGCGCAGGTACGGAAGATCGGCCAGCACCGCGTCGTCGATTGCGCGCGCGAGCAGCGCCTCGGCCTCTTCGACGGTCAGGCCACGTAGAGACACTTCGCTGACGACTTCAGTATCCGTGCGTCGAACGTCGTGCGTCGTGCGTGGAATCGACGGACCCTGCTTGCGGCGCCTCAGTTCCTCCAGATTTACCCAACCCGACTTCTTTTCCTCCACTGCTTCCGTTTTCTCGATTGCTTCCTCGACGATGCGGCGCGCTTCTTTCGCCGTTGCTTCGGTCACCGCCGCGCGGGCCTGGGCGAGCGCGGCTTCGACTGTCTTGCGCGCTTCGAGCAAGTAACCTCTGGCCTTCTCCCGCGCATCCTTATCGAGCGCTCTCTCGCGAGCGCGAAGCTCGTTCTCGAGGCCTTCGAGATTGGCGAGGTTCTGACGTTCGAGCGCGAGCTGCGCCGCCTGTGTCTCCAGCTCGGCCGCGCGCGCGTCCATCTCGCGCCCGCGCGCCTCGACGGAGGCGAGCAGCCGATCGAGCGTCCGCTCCGCATCGGGCACCGCTTTCTCCGCCTCGGCCAGGACTTCCGGCGCGATCCCGAGTCGCTTCGCGATCGCCAAGCCATAAGAACGCCCCGGCACGCCCTTGAGCAGCCGGTACGTGGGTGTCAGCGTCTCGGCGTCGAATTGCAACGAAGCGTTTACGATCCCCACGGTCTCCGCGGCGAGCTGCTTCAGGGCGCCAAGGTGCGTCGTGGCGAGCGTGATCGCGCGGCGGCGCGTGAGCGTCCTGAGCGTCGCCGAGGCCAATGCCCCGCCTTCGGCCGGGTCGGTGCCGCTGCCGATTTCATCGAGCAGCACCAGCGAGCCCTGCGTGGCGCCGTCCAGGATTTCGCGCAGCTCGGCGACGTGCGCTGAGAAGGTCGAGAGGCTTGCGGCGATCGACTGCCGGTCCCCGATATCGGCGAAGACTTGCGTGAAAACGGGCAGCGAGGAATGCGGGCCGAGGGGCGGAATAACGCCGCTTTGGACCATTAAAGCGAGCAGCCCGACCGCCTTGATGAGCACCGTTTTCCCGCCGGTGTTGGGACCGGAGATCAGCACCGTGAATTCGTCGGGAAAGAGCTCGAGGTCGAAGGGGACCACCGGTTTCGACATATCAATAGGTATTGATATGTCCGGCAGCAGGAGGGGGTGCCGGCCGCCCCGAATCTTCAGCTGCCCGCCGATTTCCGGCACGAATCCATTTACTTCGACGGCGTAGCGCGCGCGCGCACACAGATCGTCGAACGCGATGCACATCTCCCACGCCGCCGCAATCGCGCCCCGCTGCGGCCGCAGCATATCGGTCAGCTCCCGCAGCACGCGGAGCACTTCCCGCTGCTCGGCGGCTTCGGCGGCCCGCAGCTCGTTGCCGAGCTCGATGACTTCCGGCGGCTCGACGAACACAGTCGAGCGGGTCGCCGACTCGTCGTGCACGATTCCGCCGACGCGGGAGCGTGCCGTACTGCGAATCGGAATCACGTAGCGACCGCTGCGCACCGTAACGGCGGCGTCGGGCGCGCGCTCGGTCGCATCGAGGCCCCCGAGAATGGCGCCGAGCCGGTCCATGACGTGCTTGCGCGCTTCACGCACGCGCTGGCGAGCGCGCGCGAGATCCTTCGACGCGCTGTCGAGCACTTCGCCATCCGGGGAGATGGAGCGCGCGAGCGTGGTCTCGAGCTCTCTGGGTGGCGGCTCGACGCGGAGAGCCGAAGTGCGGCGCGCGTCGTGCGTCGTTTCCAGGCGTTTGAGGTCGGCGGCCACGACGCGCATCGCCGCGAGCGCGACGGTCATGTCCGCCAGCGGCAACGCGTCGAGCGCGCTGCCCTCCACCGTGAGCAGCTCGAGCTGCGGCCCGATGTCAGGGACCGGCTCGGCGCGGATCGACTCATCGGTGATCAGCAGCGCGGCGAGCTCCGCCACCTGGGCGAGCGCGCCGCGAATCGAGTCGGGATCGGTATCGGGGAGTCTGCCTGCGACGCGTGCGGCGCCCAGCGGGCCTGCGGCGTGGAGCGCCACGCGCGCCAGGGCCTTGGGAAATTCGAGGGTGTCTAGGACCTGGTTGATAACTCCTCGCGCACAATCTGGTTGATCAACTTCCCGTCCGCGCGTCCCTTGAACTTCGGCATCACGACGCCCATCACCTTGCCCAGGTCCTGCGCGCCGCCGGCAATCGCTTCGCGCACCGCGGCGCGAATCTCGTCGGGGGGCGCGGAGGCCGGCAGATAGGTTTCGAGGACTTTGATTTCGGCGGCTTCGGTGGCCGCCATCTCGGTGCGACCCGCTTTTTCGTACACCTCAACCGACTCGCGGCGCTTCTTGATGCCGCGCCGCAGCACCTCCACCGTCTCGTCGTCGGACAGTGGATGGTTCAACTCGAGTTCTCGGTTTTTTACGTCGGAGATGATGGTAGAGAGGAGGAGGGTGCGCGCCTGATCGCGTTGTTTTCTCGCTTCATTCATCGCGGCGCGCAGCCGGTCTGCTAAGCTCTGAGCCACCATTTACGCGTAGCGCGGCCTGCGATTCTTGCGGCGCGCCGCATTCATCTTGCGCTTCTTGCGTTCACTGGGCTTTTCGTAGTGACGGTGCTTGCGCAGATCCGCCAGAATTCCGGCCTTTTCACACTTCTTCTTGAACCGCTTGAGCGCGCGCTCAAAGCTTTCGTCATCGTGAATGATGACTTCCGGCATTGGACTCCCTTTGTGCTAAGTGGTTAGAGACACACGAACTTAGCGGGCGGGACAGATCGGGGCAAGGCTGGTGACGGCTAGCCGGGAGGCCAAAGCATCGGGCGACCACCCAGCACGTGCAGGTGCAGGTGAAACACCGTCTGGCCGCCGTCCGGATTCGTGTTCACCACCACCCTATAGCCCTTGGTGGCAATCCCCGCCTCCTTGGCCACGTCACGGGCAAAAGACAGCAAATCGCCCAGCATTTTGCCGTCCTTGGTGTCATTCAACGATCCGACGTGCGTGGTTGGAATGACCAACAGGTGGGTCGGCGCCTGCGGATTCAGGTCCTTGAACGCCAGCGCCTCGGGGCTGCGTTTCACGATGGTGGCCGGGATCTCCCCGGCCACGATCTTGCAAAAAATGCAGCTACTCACGATGCCCCAGCGCGCGCTTGATCGTATCCCAGAACTTCCCGCTCTCGCGCTCGGGCGGCGCCTCCTCCGTCTCGCTCAGCTTCTCGAACAGCTTGCGCTGCTCGGCGCTCAGCTTGGTCGGGGTCCAGACGTGGATCCGCACGTGCAGATCGCCATGCCCACCCTCGCCTAGCCGGGGCAGCCCCTTGGCCCGGAGCCGGTAGGCCATCCCCGTCTGAGTGCCGGGCTCGATCCGCAGCATCGTGTCGCCGAACGGCGTCGGCACCTTCACTTCGGCGCCCAGCGCGGCCTGCGAGAAGGTGATGCCCAGGTCGTACACGAGATCGTCACCGTGCCGCTCGAACCGCGGATCTTCCTTGATGTCGAGCACCGCGATGAGGTCGCCGCGCGGACCGTTGCGGGGACCGGGCACCCCCTGCCCGCGCAGCGTGAGATAGTGATGATCGGCGACCCCCGCCGGGACGTCGATCTGAATCGTCTTCTCGCCCTTGATCCGCCCGTCGCCGCCGCAGCGGTCGCACGGGTCGTGAACGACGGTGCCCTCCCCCGCGCACGTCGGACAGGGCGACACGGTGAGAAACTGTCCGAACAACGATTGCGCCTGGCGCCGCACCTCACCCGTCCCGCCGCAGGTGCCGCACGTGATCGGCTGCGTCCCGGTCTTCGCGCCGGTGCCCGCGCACTCTGGACAACTCTCGAGACTCTTGATGCGGACCGTCTTCGTCGTGCCGGTCGCGACTTCGGAAAGCGTGAGCTTGAGACCGACCTTGATGTCGTGGCCGCGCCGCCGATCGCGCCGCGACCCGCCCCCGCCGAACAGATTCTCGAACGCGCTCGCGCCGCCGCCCAGACCGAAGTCGCGCATGAACACCATGAGCGCTTCGGACAGATCGAAATGCATCGAGCTGAATCCGCCGCCCCCGCCCCCCCCGCCGCGGAGTCCCTGATGGCCGTAGCGATCGTAGGCGGCCCGTTTTTCCGGATCGCGCAACACTTCGTACGCTTCGGTGACGAGCTTGAACTTCTCCTCGGCCGCCTTGTCCCCGTTGTTGCGGTCGGGGTGGCACTCCATGGCGAGCTTGCGGTAGGCTTTCTTGATATCGGCTTCAGTGCAGTCGCGCTGAACGCCGAGCACGACGTAGAAATCCTGCTTCATCTATTCGAGCAACTCCCCCACGAGTCGCGATGTGTGGTTGACCAGCGCGGCGATCTTGTCGTACGCCATGCGCGTCGGCCCCATCACCCCGATCACCCCGGTGAGCGGGCCGAACCGGTACGTCGATGTGACCAGCGTGAACGGCATGAGCCGCGCGTCGGCGTGCTCCTGCCCGATCGTGATCGTCAGTCCCTCGCCCCCGCGCGCGCTGAGCGCGTCGCGCAGCAGATCGCGCCGCTCCGTGACGTCGAGCAGACCCTGGAGCTGCGCGCGCGTCGCGAACTCGGGCTGGCCGGCCAGCGGCTGGGTGCTGCCGAGGTGCACGGGGCCCGACGTCGCGACCGGGACGTCGAACAGGTCGTCCGCTTCCTGAATGAAGATGTTGAGCAGCTCCGACGACCCCGGCTCGGCCGGCGTGGCGTCGCGCAGCCGCTCGGCGCGGGTCGCGCGGATCTCGCGCAGCGTGAGCCCCGCCAGCCGCTCGTTCAGCACGACCGTAACCGTCTGAATCGCCTCGGCCGAAAGCTGCGCCGGGACCTCGACGAAGATCGTCCGCACCGCGCCGCTGCGCAGCGCGAGCACGAGCAGGAGCTTTTCGGTCGAGACCTGCAGCAGATCGAGCCGCTCGAGCACCGCCTCTTCCAGCGTCGGGCTGACCGCGACGCCGAGCTCGTTCGTGAGCACGCCGAGGACCTGCGCCGCGCGTGACAGAATCGCTTCGATCGCGGTGCGCTGCCCCTCGAGCTCGCCGCGCAGGTGCTGATCCTGATCGGGGGCGACGCGGTGCGGCCGCATCAGGAAGTCGACATAAACCCGATATGCGAGGTCGGTCGGAATGCGCCCGGCCGAGGTGTGGGGATGATACAGGTACCCCTTCTCCTCGAGATCGCTCATCGTGTTGCGAATCGTGGCGGGCGAGAGGCCGAGCTGGTGGCGCTTGGCGATAGTCCGGCTCCCCGCCGGTTCGGCGGTCTGCACGTAGGTCTCGATTACGGCTTCGAGGACCTGACGTTCGCGGTCGGAGAGCGGAGCGGTCATGGAATTAATGAATCTAATCGCAACCAGCCTTCAGGGGTGCACTGCACCCGCCCGTCGCGCTCCACAAGCCAGCCCTGGGACTGCGCCGGCAAGGGCGGGCGAAGGCGGTCGAGGGCGGTCAGCGGCAAGCCCTCAGCGGTTCTCAGTCCGAGATAGATCGTTTCCAGCTCCTGTTGGTCGGCGGTCAACGTCTCCTCCGATTCGACTGCGGATCTCCCTTCCACTATCGCGCGCCGGTACGCCTCCCAGGCGCGAAGATTCCAGCGCCGCGTCCGGCCGTCGAACGAGTGCGCCGCCGGTCCCAAACCGACGTACGGCTTGCCCGACCAATACGCTGAGTTGTGGCGCGAGCGATAGCCGGGCAGCGAGGCGTTCGAAACTTCGTAGAACTCATAGCCCGCGGCCGAAAGGCGCTCGTGAGCGAATAGATAATCCGCTGCATAACGCTCCTCGTCCGGCGCTTCGGTGGAGCCCCGCGAAATCCAACGCTCGAGCGGCGTCCGAGGTTCGATGGTCAGGCCGTACAGCGACAGGTGCGTGGGTTTGAGCGCGAGCGCCAGATCGAGGTCGCGCTCCCAATCGCGTTGCAGCTCGCCGGGGAGCGCGAAGATCAGATCGAGCGAAATGTTGTCGATTCCTGCCGCGCGCAGCGCGTCGACCGCGACGCCGATCCGGGCGGCGTCGTGCACGCGGTGCATCCATTGGAGAACGTTGTCGTGGAACGATTGCGCGCCCAGCGACACGCGGTTGATGCCGGCGGCTGCCCACGCCGTGGCCGTCTCGCCGGTGACGTCTTCGGGGTTGGCTTCCAGGGTGACTTCAACAACCGTGCGTCGCGCGTGAGCCTGCCCCGAGCGAAGCGAGGGACGGGGCGTGCGGCGCAGGATCTCACTGACGGCGTCGGGCGGCAGCAAGGAGGGAGTGCCGCCCCCGAAATAGATCGTCTCGAGATTGGTGAGCTCGTGCTGCCCCACTTCCCTCAGGATGACGTCCACAAACTCCCGGGCGGGAATCTGCTTGCGCACCGCAATCGAGAAATCGCAGTAGCTGCAGCGGCGCCGGCAGAACGGAACATGAATGTACAGGTGCACGGAGACAATTTAGCGCCGCACCGTCTATGTCAGCCCAAACACCATCCCCGGCCCCTGCCTCACCAGGCCCCGAAGCTCGAGATCGGTCAACGCGCCCAGCACGTCCGCCGCGGGCGTCTGCGCCGCGCTCACCAGTGCTTCGACCTGCTGGGGCTCGCTGGTCATCCGGTTCCAGAGGGTGAGCTGCAGCCCGCTCAGGTCAACCGGCGGGACGCGCGGCGCCGGGGTCGACAGCGCCATGCCGAGCTCTTCCATCGTCGCGATGATACCGATTTCCTGCAGGATATCCGCGGCATTGAGCGCCGGCTTTGCGCCGTCGTAGATCAGCCCATTGGTACCCGACGAGGTCGCGCTCGTGATCGGACCCGGCACCGCCAGCACTGTGCGACCCTGCGCCCCGGCTGCCTCGGCGGTGTTCAAGGCACCCGATCTCTTGTCGGCTTCCACCACGACGACGGCGCGCGCCAGGCCGGAGATCAGGCGATTGCGCCGCGGGAACGAGCCCAGGTGCGGCCGCTCCCAGGGCGGGTGCTCGGTGACGAGACAGCCGTGCGTCACCATCCGATCGTACAGGGCGCGATTCGATTCCGGATAAAAGACTCCGAACCCGTTGCCGAGCACGCCGATCGAGCGCCCGCCCGCATCGAGCGCCGCGTGGTGCGCGATCGCGTCGATGCC
>DASSUS010000108.1:0-11368 GCA_035706765.1 Gemmatimonadales bacterium | reverse complement strand
ACGCGGGCGTCCGCGCCCACGAGCGCGGCCTGCGCCGCCGCGAGCTGAGCGGTGGCAGCCGCCGCCGCCGCCCGCGCGGCGTCGAGCTGCTGCTGGCTGACGACGTTCTGCGTGGCGAGCGGCTCGATGCGCGCGAGATCGGCTTGAGCTCTCCGCGCGTTGGCCTCCGCCTGCGCCACGAGCGCTTCGGCCTGCCCGACGCGGCTTCCGCGGCTGATCGTGGCGAGCAGCGCCGCCAGGTCCGCCTCGGTCTGCGCGAGCCGCGCCCGAAAATCGCGATCGTCGAGCACGACCAGCGTATCACCCGCCTGCACCGCGAGATTCTCCTCCGCGCGCACCTCGGTGACGTACCCGCCGACCTTGGGCAGCACGGGGATGATGTGGCCGTCCACCTGCGCGTTGTCGGTCGTGACGTGCGAGCGGGCGAACCACCATTTGCGCGCGCCGAAGATGAGCAGCCCGAGCACCACGACGCCCAGGATCATGAAGACGGTGCGGCGCGACCGCTTGGGGCGGGCCGGCGCGGCGGGGCGACCTGCGGGCCGTGCGGGAGCGTCGGTTTCGGGTTCGTACGTCGCTGCCATGTGCTCGTTCCTCATCTAGTGCAGGGTATGCGCGCTGCCGACGGAGCGCGCCAGCGCGATCCGCGCCGTTACCGCGGCGAAGCGCGCTTCGATCTCCACGTCGCGGGCGCGCACCAGCGCCGACTGCGCGTTGATCACTTCGATGTTGCCGACCACGCCGGCCTCGAACCGCTGCCGGGCCTGTGAGACCTCTTCGGATGCGAGCTGCAGCCGTTCGGCCGCGACCATCTCGAGCGCGGCCGCGGAGCGCAGATCGAGGAGCGCGGCATCGACGTCGGCGGCGATCTGGCGGCGCAGGTCGCGCTCGCGCACATCAGACTCCCGCACGACGGCTTCCTGTTCCGCGATCCTGCCCTCGCGCCGCAAGCCGTCCAGAATCGGCAGGGTCACCTGCACGGCGAGCTGCCGCGTTCCCACAGCGTCCGGTAGCCGCACGCCGCTGAGTCCGTAGTCGGCCGCGAGCTCGATCCTGGGCAGGCGCTCGGCCGAGATCGCGGAGACCGAGGTGCGGGCCGCCGCTCCCCGCGCCGCTTCCGCCGCGAGATCCGGCCGTACGGCCTGCGCGCGCGCGACGGCGGCGTTGCGGTCGGCAGGGACATCCGCCGCGCCGAGCTGGTCGCTCAGCGAGTCGGTCAGCACCAGGGGCGTCGTGCCGTCGAGGCCGAGCGCGCGCGCGAGGTCGATGAGCGCGCGTTCGTAGCGATTCTGGGCCACGATCAGCTGGCCGTTGGCTTCGGTGAGCTGCGCCCGGGAGCGCGTGACGTCGATCGACGCGCTCACCCCGGCCTGGCGCTGCGCCCGCGCCAAGGTGAGCAGCTCGGCGGCGAGCGTGGAATCGGCGCGTCGCGCCGCGACGATCGCGCGGGCGCGCACCGCGCGCGCGTACGCGAGCGCGACGTTCTGCGCGCTGGTCTCGACCGCGGCCGTGCGCTCGGCGCCGGCGGCGCTCGCCTGGCTCTTCGCCGCGTTCACGCGTCCGATGTTCGCGAAGTCGAACAGCGTCTGCCGCACGTGCACGCGCCCGTCATACGCGTTGAACGGTCCGATGACCGTGGGAACGCCCGGGAACGAGATGCCCTGCGCTTTCGAGTTGAAGTTGCGGTTCGCCCACGATCCGGAGAGCGAAAGGCTCGGCAGGAGTCCAGCGCGCGCCTCGCGCACCCGGGCGCCGGCGGCGTCGATGCGGAAGCCCGCGATCTGCACGGCCGGCGGCGCTTCCCGCGAGGTCACGCGACGGATCGCGTCGGCGAACGAGAGCGGCACAGAATCCGGCTCCTGCGCCGCCAGCGACGCAGGGGACGCAGGGGACGCAGCGGACGCGATACAGGCGGCGGCGAGCAGCAGTCTAGGAGCGAGCGATGCCATGGAGATAGAGATCGATGTGAGTGTCGAGGTATTTGCCGATGTCGAAGCCTTCCGGCATGCACGCCGAGAACGCCTTGGTGGCCACCACGGCGTGCATCAGCGGCGCCATCGCCAGCTTCGTAGCGACCGCGACGTTCAGGGCTCGGAATTCTCCGGCCTTGATACCCCGCTCCAGCACGCCCGCCATGAGGCGATGGCCGCGCGTGACTACTTCCTCGTAATAGAAGCGGGCTAGCTCGGGGAAGTTGCGCGCTTCGGCGATCATGAGCCGCGGAATACCGGAGAGCGCCGTCTCGCCCACGAGCCGCCAGTATTCGCGCACGAGCCGCTCGAACAGCTCGCGCGCGCTTCCGGTATGCGCCTGGGCGATCGTCTCGCCCTTGGCGATCACCGGGACGATCGTCTCGCGCACGAGCGCCTTGAACAGCGCTTCCTTGTTGTGGAAGTAGAGGTAGATCGTGCCCTTGGTGACGCCGGCTTTGCGGGCGACGTCTTCGAGCTTGGTGAGGGCAAAGCCGCGATTGGCGAAGACCTCGAGCGCGGCCATCATGATCTCTTCGGGCCGGGCGTCCTTGCGGCGGCGCCAGCGGGGCCGGCGGGGCCGGCGGGGGCTGGGGCGCTTGCCGCTCCGGGAGGTGGTGGTGCGTGTCGGCATGGGGATCCGTTAGTTACTGAACGGTCAGTAAGTAACAGCGGCCCACGGCGCCCGTCAAGCGGGCCGTTTCATGTCGCCACGGCCAGCTCCCCCGCGTCCATCACGGAATCACGGACTTCCTTCCCTTCGATCTTCTGCTTGTCGCCGATCACGGACCCCGCCACCCTGGCGTCCTTCAGCTGCACGCCCCGACCGAGGATACTGTTCGAGACCTTGCTCCCCACGATCTTGCTGCCCGACTCGACGGTGACGTTCGGGCCGATCGTCGAGTCCTCGATCGTGACATCATCCTCGATCCGCACCGGATCTTCGATCGTGACGCCGCGCGGCGGCTTCATGGGCCGCTTCGCGCGACCTTCCTTGAGCAGATGCTCGTTCGTCTCGAGCAGGGTATCGACCTTGCCGCAGTCGTACCACCCGCCGACTTCGCTCACGTACAGTTTCTTCCCCTGGTCCACCATGTACTGGAACGCGTCGGTGAGATAGAACTCCCCGCCCTTCCCCGGCGGGCTCTTCAGCACGTGCGCGATGCCGTCGAACAGCGTCTTCCAGTCCCTCACGTACTGCAGCCCGATGTTCGCGCGGCGGGAGATCGGCGTCGTCGGCTTCTCGACGATCTTCGTCATGTGGCCGTTCTTGTCGGTGACGACGACCCCGAAGCGCTGATAGTCCTCCACCTCTTTGGTCCAGATGATGCCGTCGTCCTTGCTCTGCTTGACGATCGACAGGTCGGCATCGAACAGCGTATCGACGAAGATGATGATCACCGGGCCGTCGACGTACGGCCGCGCCAGATTCACGGCGCCGGCGGTGCCGTCGAGCACCTTCTGTTCGATGAAGCGCGCGGGGATGTCGTAGTTCTCGCGGATGTACCGCTCGACGTTTTCCTTGAGATGCCCCGTGATGATGATCAGCTCCTCGAGCTCCCCCGCCTGGCGCAGCGCGTCCATCACGTAGTCCATCACGGGCCGGCCGGCAACGTGCACGAGCGGCTTGGGGACGCGCTTGGTGAGCGGCAGCAGCCGGGTCCCTTTCCCGGCCATGGGCATGATGACTTTCATTTGACGCGTCCGTAGCGATCCTTGAGCCGAACCACGTCGTCGAGCTCCGGCGTGGACGCCTCGAGCAGATCGGTGACCGTGACGGCTTCGAACTGATGGATCTGTTTGGGTGGAATGTGGAACGCCTCGCCCTCGCGGACGCGGCGCTCGATCAGCGTCTCACCCTGCTGGATGCGCAGGATGATCTCGCCCGAGAGTACGTAGATCGATTCGTCTTTCTTGTTGTGATACTGCAGCGACAGCACGTGCCCCGGCTCGATGTGCAGGATCTTGCCGACGTATTTGTTGGCTTTGGCCCAGATAATCTCGTATCCCCAGGGTTTTGTTACTCGATACGGGATCTCGTTGCTCATGTGACCTCGCGTGCGGCGCGCGGCGTGCGGCGCAGAGCGACCCCTGTCGAAGTGTGTGACGCTTGCAGTGATGCGCCGAACGCGCCGCGCCGCACGTCGTTCATGCAAGCCTCAGCTTCAACGAAGAGGGAAGAGTCACGCATGCCGTCACACATACACCGCAACCCACGCACCCTTCCGGCTTGAGCACCGGATGGCCTTGGCTGTCGAGCGCCAGCGCTTTTTCCCCGATCGGGCAGGCGCGCGCGCACACGCCGCACTCGGCGCCCTGGAATGTGATGCAGCGCTCCGGATCGAGCTCGAGCACGCCCATATGGACCTGTGACCATGGTACCGGTGTCAGCGCTCCGGTCTCGCAGGCATGAGCACAGGGCATGTCCTCGCACGCGATACACGCGCGCGAGCCAGGGTCGATGTACGGCGTCCCCGCCGCGAGCCCGACGCCGTTGCCGTTCGCGGGCATCTTCACGATCGCGTGCACCGGGCAGACGTCGATGCAATCGCCGCAGCGCGTGCACGCTGCCACGAACGCCACCTCCGGCGCAGCACCGGGCGGCCGAAACCAGCGTTTGGGCGCGACTCGGCTCTCGGCGTGCTCGACCACCTCATGCAGCAGCTTGCCGATGGTGTGCTCGAAGAAGCCGCGACGATCAGTCAAAACGTCGGCTCCAGGCTGAAGAGCCACCGAAACGCGAAGCGTTTAGTGGGCTCATCGGCCGCATAGTCCCAGCGATTGACGACCAGCGGCAGCTCGAACCGCATCGTCCACGAGAGGTCGTTGAGCTGATGTTGCGTGAGGAGCCCGACGCCGCCGTCGTACAAGGTGGTGTAGTCGTGCCCGCCAGTCGACGGAATCGCGCGATTATCGACGATTCCCGCATCCACGAACGCTTCGAGCGCGGCCCCGCGTACGAGGCCGCTGCGGCGCCGCAGGATCCACCTGGTCCCCTCGAGATTCAGCGCCACGGCCCAGCGGCCGCCGACATCGGGCCGAAAGCCGCGCAGATTGGCGTTGCCGGGCGCGTGGTACTGGAAATCGGGCCGCACGAACAGGGCGCCGCGGCTGCGCAGGAACGGGTTCGTGTAGGTCTCGTACGGATCGGCGCCGGCCAGCATGATGCGGCGCTGCAGCGGCGGATCGTCGTCGGCGATGTAGCCGCCGGCGAACAGGCGCGCGCCGAGGGTGCTCTTGAGAACGAACGGCGTGCGGAGGCTGGCCTCGAACGTGGGGCGAGCGAAGCCGCCAATGTCGTAGCGCTTGCTGGTCTGGATCCCGGCGCCCGGATTCCTGTAGACGAGTCCTCCGCGCACGCCGAGCCGGGCGCGCCAACGCCGTTCGCTATCCCGCGAGCCGATCGACACCCACGGCCCGACCTCGATCGTCCCCGCGTTGTCCCAGAGGCGCCGATCGACGTAGCCGAGCTCGTTCACCGCCATCCAGATCGCATCGAAGCCGGCATGTTTGTCGGGACCGAACCCCAGGTGCTCGATCAGCGACCGATCGACGCTCACTGCGATGCCGGTGCGCCCTTCCAGTCTCCAGGTAGACACGCTCGATTCGGTGCGCGGCATCGCTTGCCGCACCGGATTACCGAACTTGTAGTACCAGCCGAGCCGCTGTTTTGCGTCCGGGTCGACGGCGTACGAGAGCTGCTCCGTGTTCTTCGAGTAGCGGCCGAGATAATTGCTGCGCATCCGAAGTGCCGGAGTCCAGCCGCCGTAGTCGTTGTACCAGGCGAACGGCAGATATTCGGCGACTGCCTTGTCGCGCCGCGCCACGTTGCGGGTCGGGTCGTCGAGCATGCTGGCGGTCTTGCCGCGCGAGCGCGTGAGGAAACCCCGCGGCTCCCAGTTGTTCAGCGCGTTCCAGTCATGGGCGCGCGTTCGCGGGTCGAGCACGAGACGTCCGGGCTTTTCGTCCGAGACGAACTGGACGCGCTCGATCTGCCCCTGGCCGCTCGCGCGCGTGTAAATCGTTCCTTCTTTGTCTCCGATTTCGATCGGCATCCAGCCGTCGCCCAGGCGCTCGACGGTGACCGTAGTGAGCCACTTGCCGTCGGCCTGGCGTCGTCGCTCCACCTGCTTGATCTGGTAGTCGATCAACGGCGTGCCGTGCAGCCATTGGGCGAACAGCCACTTCAGGTCCATCTGCGAAACTTCCTCGGCAACCGCGCGGAATGCGGACTCGTCCACGTGCTTCAGGCGCCAGCGCGCGTAGTAGGTGCGCAGGATCTTCCGCATCGCCTCGTCACCCACGACGTAGCGCAGCTGCTCGAGGAACAGCTGGCCTTTCGCGTAAATCATCGTGTTGTAGGTGAGGAAGTCGCGGTAGCGGTCGCTGATCATCGAGACCGGCTCGCTCCAGCGCTCGAGATCCCAGAACAGGATGTCCTGCTCCAGCTCATCGTACAGCGATCCCATGCCGTGGGTCTCGAAGAACCATCCCGTTTGGAAGCTCGTGAAGCCTTCGTCGAGCCATCCCTCGCGCCATTCGTTGTTCGCGAGGATACCCATCGTGTAGTTGTGGCCCAGCTCGTGGACGATCAGCCCGATGCCGGGGCTGCCGTCCATGATGACCATCGGGAATTCGGTGCCGCCGCCCTCGATGCGGTGCAGGTTCGTGATCTGCGGCCAGGCGAACTTGCCGAACAGCGAATCGAGCCAGCCGAGCGCGATCTCGGTGCGGCGCACGGCGATACCCTTCCCCCACGTTGCCGTATCGCCGGGCTGATACAGGACCCGAACGACGACGTCTTTATAGCGGCCCTGCTCGTAGCGGTACTCGGGATTCAGCGAGAAGGCGAAGTGATGGACGGAGTCGGCGTAAAACCGGACGCATTTACGCCCTTGAGCCGCGGTGCACGCGTGTGGCGTGCGGCGTGCGGCGTAGTAGTTCCTCTGGTAGTCGATTGCGTGCGCCGGGTTTGCGTTGGCTTTTTCCCACCCCGGATCGCCTTCGATCGGGACGCCGGTCGCACCGATGACCTGATCCGCCGCGAGATCTAACGTGACATCGTAGGACGCGAACTCCCCGTAGAACTCACCGCCCGGATACAGCGGCTGATCCTGCCACCCGTACTTGTCGTACACAACGACCTTCGGATACCACTGCGCGAAGTCGAACCGGCGTCCCTGGCGTCCCTGGCGTCTCGGCAGCGTGGACGGCCGAGCCTGCCAATCGATCTCGGCGACGAGCGAGTCGCCCGGCGCGAGCGGACGCGGCAGGCGCCAATGCGCGATCGTCGAATCGGGGGCGTACGGGTAGTCGGGTCGGAGCTGCTGTCCCATCACTGTCGAGCGCGTGATCCGCTCGAACGCGTAAGCGGGGTCCTGCATGTGCTGGAAGCGCTCGCGCTGCTCGGCCGAGTCCGCCGCGGCCCAACGCGAGCCGGGGCGGAACGCGTTCAGGTATTGGTGGACGTAGAAGTCGCGCAGCGTATCGGGCGACTGATTGACGTAGCGAATGCGCGCCTTGCCCGTGAGCACGCCGCTCGGTTCATCGAGCGAGGCGGTGATTTCGTAGGCAACCTGCTGCTGCCAGTAGGTCGAATCCTGAGCGCCGGCTAATAGAAGAAGAAGCGAGAGCATGGGTTGGGGAATCTCGCGTGTTTCCGTGCCGAGTCGCAAGGAAAGGACGCCGGTTGCCACGCGCATCCCGCCACAATGGTCCTCCCACTTTACCAGGAGGATCTATGTTGAACCGTAGTTGCGTGGCGATGCTGCTGGTGGTAGCCGCGGCCTGTTCTGACCGTGCGCTGACGCCACCGGGAGAGACGGGCGGGCAGGCGGGCGAACGGGCGGACGGGCAGACGGGCGGTGCAGCGGCAGGCGGCCAGGCGCCGATCGAGCTCGCGAAGATGGTCGCGAAAGGGCTCAAGAATCCGGCGTTCCGCGCCTACCTCAAGGCCCAGCTCGACGCATCACCCTACCGCGAGCACAAGCTTCAATTCGAGACGTTTCTGACGGCGAACAGCGCGCATGCGCTGCGCCAGATCGCGGGCGAGAACGGCGCGAGCCCCGATCTCGTGGCAAAGCAGGCCAAGCAGGCGATCGCGCTCGAGGTGTATTTCCCCGTGCCCGAGCACGCCAAAGCATGGACCGGAGATGAGCGCGTCCTCGTAGCGACCGCGCTCCGGGATCAGGATTCCCCCATCGCGTTCGATCCCGATGGCCGGCGTCTGGTGCTGGACGCGAAGACGCCGCCACAGACACCGGTATTGGCGTTGGTGCCGGTGGAAACGGATTTCTCCCTGCTGCCGGGGCGTCAGGCCTGCATCGACTGCAGCGGTGGCTACGTGCCGCCCCCCACCCCTCCGCCGCCGCCACCGCCCGGCTTGTACATGACCAAAGCCCATTTCGTGCAAGACTTTGAAGGTTGGTTGAAGGGCTCCCCTGAATTTGAAGTCCAGATCCTTGGCCAGAAGGGGCAGACCGATTCCTTGATCTCCTACCAGTGCGCCGGCGAGCACGCAGGTGGACCGTACACGTTCGACCAGAACGGCCACGACTGGACCGGTCGGGTCCTGCTGTTTTCCAGACAGCAGCTCGATCAGTACAACGCCGCACATCCACAAAGCAACATTCGCGTGTTCGTGGTCGAGGATGACGACACGGCATGTCAGATCAGGACCGACCCGGAGCGATTCCAAAAAGTCATCTTTAGCGTCGACAGCGCGTACAACCGGCTGACTGCGGGGAATGACTCGAGCACCGTCATCAGGAAGTACTACGGCTATGCGCGGGCCGCCTACAGCGTCTTCCAGGCGGTCGCGAGCTGGATCAAGACCAACGACGAGCTCGTCGGGACTGCCGTCGAGGATCGCATCGTCGGCGCGTTCTATCCGGGGTTCAACTGGTTCGTGAAGGGTGAAAACAACATTACCAATGGCTGGATCAATCTGGTCCTGTACTGAGCTCTGGAGCGTCCCATGCGCGTGATCGCTGTGTTGTGTTGCCTGCTGTCGGCTGAGCTCGCCTCGCGCCCCGCCGCGGCGCAGTGGCGTATCGGTCTCGAGCTGATGCACCCCCACTATCGCGGCACAGCGGTCGATACCAGCGGCGATCCTCATTTTCGTCCCGGCAACGGAGTCATGGGGACGCTGCACCTGGACCGCATCATCGGAAGCGCGCGCCTGGGATGGCGGCTCTCGTATGCAAAGCCCGGCATCAGTCTCACGGGAAGGGATCTCACGATCACAGACAGATCGGTTGACGAGTTACTGGAGACCGGTGTGACCGTGGGCTTCAGAGTTGGAGGGGGAGGGATCGGGTCGAGCGGAGCGGTGCTGGTCGATGGGGGACCCGCCCTCCACCTCTGGAAGGTCGGGGACGAAATCCGCGCGCGCGTGGGCGGCCTGGTAGATGCCGCCTACGAATGGCCCGTGAGCCGGCGCTTCACGGGGACCGTGCGACTCGAAGCCATGCTCTCGAAATCGTGGTTCGACGCCGCGGACGTAGGGCCGGAGCTGCGCCGGCAGCTCACGTGGCGCTACGCCTGGGGCATCGGACTGCGCTATCGCCTGACTTAGCTACGGTGTTGCCGGCGGAGCCTCGCGCGGCGGCAGCACCGCCTGTCCGATCGTGTTCGCATCCGTCCCGAACCAGATCGACTTCGACGCCGCATCGTAGTACATGTGCCGCACCGTCCCGCCGCCACTCGGCACCGGCGTCGGGTCGGAGAACTTCATCGTTTTGGTGTCGAACGCCACGAACCGGTTGGGGCGTGATGTCTCCACCACCCACACGCGGTCCTCGGCGTCGATCGCAGTGCCGTACGGCCGCGAGTTCGCGCCGCCGGGCAGCGGGAACTCGTCGAACTTCTCCGTCACGGGATCGTAGCGGCCCAGCGATCCCGTGGCGTAGTCGCCGAAGTAGATCTTGTCGTCGGAGGTGATCTCGATCCGGCGTGGCCGCGACTCGGCGCGCGGCAGCGAGATCTCGCGCAGCTGCATCGTGGCCGGGTCGACCGTCGCCAGCTTGTTGGTGCCGAACAGCACGACCCAGGGCCGGCCCTTGGAATCGATCTTGATCCCGTACGGGCGCGCCCGCTCCGTCGGCACCTTGATCAGCTGCACGGCGCCGCTCGACACCGTGAGCTTGCCGATCGCGTTCCCGCCCTGCGCGGTGAACCAGATGTCGCCTTTCTGGTCGAAGACGAGCGTATGCGGATCGCGCACCATCGGGTCGGGCATTGGATAGCGCTTCCACGAGCCATCGCGAGGGTCCAGCCGGCCGATGTGCCCGGCGAGATTTCCCGCGTACCACACGAGCCCCTGCTTATCCACGATCAGATTGTGCGGGCCCACCATTTCGCCGTTCGGGAACTCGAAGCGCTTGAACTCGCCGCTGCGCGGATCGAGGTAGGCGATGTAATTGCCGGCCTGGCCGCAAAACCAGATGCGGCCGGTGGTCTGATCGACGTAGGGGTCGCGGGGGCGCGATTCACCCCAGGGTACGGGCCATTCTTTGATGACGGGTGGCTTGTCGAGGGTTGGTATACCTACCGTAAGTGCCGCTACGATGCCACGACTGAAAACTTTCACAAGAGCGCTCCTGTTGTTCCTGCCTTCGTAATCTTAGCGCGCCGGCAGACGTTGTGCACCCCTTGATGTCGGAGAATGATGACGCCGCTCAATGATCGGTAGTGAGACTCGCGGCGACCGAGCCGGCCAACGACCCGGCCAGTTCCCTTGCCAGAGCCGTCAACGCCGAAGGTCGATGACTGGACACCGACGTTACCGCGCTGGCCCCACCGGCGGTGAAGCGTTGAGCTCGACTCGCCTCGATGCTGGCCGTTGCTAGAGTTTCGCGGCCAGCGCTGTCCGGCGCAGAGTCTACGGCCCGCGCAATCCCGACGCATTCACCCACGAGAAACGGCAGGAAAGGATCGTCTGGCGCCCGTGATACGACAAAAGCGAGCAGTGAGTCCGTAAACGCTGAACGCTGGGTGGGGTCGTCGGACATGGCCGCAAATTGCTGGAGATCCTCGAGGGCGAGGTTTTCGCTGTCACTGCGCGCACGTACGACGAATTCAAGCGGCGTGCCTTCAAGTCGCTTGGACATTGAGCGCGCTCGCCAGCCGTCAACGTCAAAAATCGGAAGGAGCTCATAACTTCCGGGTAGGAGATGATGCCCTGTGTAGAGACTTTGCATCTCCGGCCTATACAATCCCCAATGATTCTGCATCAACGCGACATGATACTTCACGGCTCCGGGGGCCAGAGGCTCGCCGCGATAATCGGGTGGGAAGGCGTAGTCGACGATGAGTCCCCACTCCGGAATCGGGCCGCTCGTTTCCTCCCTCAAATCTCCGTGAAGGAACCAACTGCTGAGACCGTACGGGGCGATCCA
>DASSUS010000107.1:0-9583 GCA_035706765.1 Gemmatimonadales bacterium | reverse complement strand
CGGCGGGGGCGGCGGGCGGCGCGGCTGGACGGGCGAATGGATTCGCGGGCGCGGCGGGCCGAGTCACTGGCGGTGCCATGGCTGGCCGCGCCGGCGGGGCGGGAGGCGGTGCCGCTGCGCGAGCTGGAGTGGCGGCCGTGGCCATCGCTGCCGGAGCCGGAGCCGCTGCGGGAGCGGGGGCCGCCGCCGCAGTTTCGGGACTCACGGCAAAGACGTTATTGCACACGCTGCAACGCGCGCGCAGTCCACCCGCCGGGACCCTGGCCGGGTCCACGCGGTACACCGTTTCACACGACGAACAGGTTACGTTCACGCCCTAGCTCTCGTTCTCTCCATTCGCATCATCGACCCCATCCCGGTCGTGGCGGCGGTCGACCACGAACACCGATCCCGCCTGGGTCTTGGCATAGCTCTTCATTTCCGTCGCCAGCTCGCTCACCTGCGCCGGGTGGGCGAAACGGCGGTGCTGATTCGTCACGACGCCGATCGACAGCGTCATGAGCGGGACCCGGTGCAGCTGGCCGCGGCGATCCTTGCCGAAGTAGTAGCCCGCGCGCCGATCCTGCTCGTTGTACTGATACGGCACCAGCGTATCGAACACATCGAGGATCTCGGAACAGACGGCGCTGATGTGCTCGATCGGCAGGACGAAGATGAAGTCATCCCCGCCGATGTGTCCCACAAACCCCTGCTTCGTGGTCATCCCCCGCACGACGTCGTGCAAGATCCGGGAGAGCAGATAGATCACCCGATCGCCGTCGTAATAACTGTAGCGATCGTTGTATTCCTTGAAGTGATCCAGGTCCGCATAGCAGACGGCGAAAAACTCGCCGCGCTCCATCCGGCGCTTGATCTCGCGCTCGATCTCCGTCGTTCCGGGAAGGCGCGTCGAGGGGTTGACCGCCACGTCGCGCTCGGCCCGCGTCACCAGCGCGTCGAGCCGGCCGGCCTGCTCGCCGGGCTCGAACAGCGGCGTGATGACCTCGTCCGCCCCGGCCGCGAACCACTTGCGGACCGCGTCGGTGGCGTGCCGGGTGGTCACGACCGCCAGGGGCACGATCGCCGTGTACGCGTCGCCCTTCAGGCGCGCGCAGAGCTGCAGTCCCTCGTCGCCGGCGCTGTCGCCATCCACCACCACCAGCGTGGGGGGCAGGCGCAACACGCGCTCCTCAACCCCGGCAGCCTGCGGGAGGGCGATGACCGGCATGCCCTTCCCATTCCCATTGACCCAGGCGGTCACGAAGTCAGGTACGGAACGTCCAGCCGGCGAGAAGAAGAGAATGGCTTGGCGCTGCCGCACCTTACTCCTCGCGTAAGGGTAGTAGCTGCCTAAACTTAGGCCTCGTCGCCTCCCGTGTCAAATTAACTGCGCGGCAGCGGCGTCTCCGCCGTGACCGCGTCGCGCAGCTCCACCGGCCGGCTGCGCGAGCGCACGCGGATATTCAGCATCTCGACGAAGACCGAGAACCCCATCGCGAAATAGATGTAGCCCTTGGCGATGTGCTGCCCGAGTCCGTCGGCGATCAGCGAGACGCCGATGACGAGCAGGAAGCTCAGCGCCAGCATCTTCACCGTCGGGTGGCGGTGCACGAAGTCGCTGATCGCTTCCGCGGCAAACATCATCACGCCGACCGCCAGCACGACCGCCGCGATCATGACGGCGAGGTGCCGGACCATGCCGACCGCCGTGATCACCGAGTCGAGCGAGAACACCACGTCGAGCATCATGATCTGGCCGACGACCGCGCCGAACGACGCGCGGGTCCTGGCGTTGGAGCGACCCGAGTCGCCTTCCAGCGATTCGTGAATCTCGTGGGTGCTCTTCGCGAGCAGGAACAGGCCGCCCGCGATCAGAATGAGATCGCGACCGGAGAAGGGCTGCCCCAGGACGGAGAACAGCGGCGCCGTCAGCCTGATGATCCAGGCGAGCGCGGCGAGCAGCGCGATCCTGGTCACCATCGCGCCCAGGAGTCCGGCGCGGCGCGCGCGCTGCTGCTGCTCGACGGGCAGTTTTCCCGCGAGGATCGAGATGAAGATGATGTTGTCGATGCCGAGGACGATCTCCAGCACCGTCAGCGTGAGCAGGCCGAGCCAGGCCTCGGGACTCGTTATCCAGTCCATGGACGTTCCTGTGGTGATGTCAGCGGGTCAGAACGCGATTGTAAACCGCACGAGCGAACGGCCGCCGATGCCGACGCTCGTGTGCATCTCCGTACTGCGATTCGCGGCGGCCGACAGGCGCGCCGAGATCAGCGCGTCCACGGCGCTCACCAGGTGATTCGCGAGCAGAAGACCGATCTGGCTTTGCGCGCGCCGGTAGGCGTTGTCGCTGCGCCGCATGTAGTCGCGAAAGACCTGGTGCTCGAGCGAGTGCTCGCGCCAGCTCCACTGGAAGTTCGGTCCCACGGCGCGGGCGGAATAAAAGTCGAGCGACTGGCGGTACTGCCACGACGTCGGATCGGGCGCCGAATCGGGATCGGTCCAGAAGGTCCGGCGCGCGAGCAGCCACACCGAGCCGTTGTACGTCCGGGTATCGGACTCGGGCATGAACGCGGGCCCGGGATCCTGATCGTACGCCCCGCTCTCGGTGAACCGCTCCATCTGCTCGAAGTACTCGAAAATCGTGTCGCGCCGCACCGGCTGAAACGCGCGGCGCGCGACGTCGAACGCGAGATCGCGGAAGCGGCGACCCTGCAGTGTGGCTTCATGATCGAGCTGGACGTAGCGCGACAGGAAATAGATTTCGGCCGCCAGGTAGACCGCGCCCCGATCCTGACGCGCGAGCAGCTGGCCGCTGCCCGGCACCAGCAGCGACGCGAGCGGCCGCACCCAGATGCTCGCCGGCCGGGCCGAATCGGCCGCCACTGTATCGGGCCGCCAGCGCGGCGCCGCCGCCCCCAGCTGCTGAATGACCAGAAGACTGAGCACCAGCGGCATCAGAACGTCACGCGAAACGAAAAGAAGGTCGGACTCTCCGCCTGCAGCTCGGAGCCCGTCAGGAACGCGCGCGCGAGATCGATGCCGAGCGAGCCGCTCTCCACACCGATCCCGACGCTCGGCCCGCTCAAGCCTTCCTGAACGAACGCGTATCCGGCGCGGAGCCGGACGAGACGCTGGTACCCGATGTCGATCCCGAAGCGCGTCTCGGACTGCCCCACCTCTCCCCAGGGGCTGTCGACGTCGGCGGCGAGCTTCAGGTCGAATGCTTGATCGAGTGTGCGTCCCGTGGCGGGACGCAGTCGCAGCTCGTACTGGGCGCCGACGGCGAGCCGCGTGGGAAGCGGATCGGCCTGCGCCTGGTTCTGCACCTGGAGCCGGAAACCGACGTTGCGCAGCGCCACGCCCACGCGCAGCGGCCCGCCCGGGCCGACGCGGAACTGACCGCCGAAGTCGAGCGCGTGCGTGGCGCCCGTCCCGGCGGGAAAGTCGCGGCAATCGCCGCTGCAGTCGACGCGGAACTGAATCAGCTTGTAGCTCACGCCGAGCACGAACGAGCCGCCGAGACTGGTCGCGTAGGTCGCGAGGAATTCGAAATTCCGCGGCGCGATGCGCGCGATCGTCTGGCCGTTGTTGTCGGTGCGGTCAAGGTCGCCGTAGTCGACCAGATACACGGCGCCGCCGATGACGCCGATGCCGCGCGAGGGAAAGTAGGCGCCCAGGACGTGGCTCCGGCCCGCGACCAGCGTGGCGCTGTGCAGCGCGAACTCGTCTTCGCCCAGGGTGGCGAGCCCGGCGGGATTCCAGAACGCGGCTTCGCCCCGCCCCGCGGCGGCGATCGCCGTCTGTCCCATGCCGACCGATTGCGCCCCGACCGGAAACACGAGGAACAAGGCGCCGGCGTTGAGCGGCTGGTCCTGGCCAACGGCCGGCCGGGCAGACGGCCCGGCGGCCAGCATCAGCAGCGCGATTACCGTCCGTCCGGCCGTCAGGCCGTCCGGCCGTCGGTCAGAACGATTTCGCCTCATCGATGAGCATGATGGGGATGTCGTCTTCGACGGCGTAGATCAGGCGACAGGCGTGGCACGCGAGCGCCTCGGGATTGGTGCGGTGCTCGAGCGGTCCCTTGCACTTGGGGCAGACGAGGATTTCGAGCAGATCGGGAGCGAGGCTCATGATTTGGCGTACCCCAGACGCCGCAGCGCCGGCTCGTCGCGCCGCCACTTGGGCAGCACTTTGACGTGCAGATCGAGGTAGACGCGCTGGCCGAGCAGCGCCTCGATTTTCGCGCGCGCCGCGGCGCCGAGGGCCTTGATGGTCCGGCCGCCCTCGCCGATGACGATGCCCTTCTGGCTGTCGCGCTCCACGTACAACATCGCCCGAATATATACCGGCTCGACGCCCTCCCGGAACTCGTCGATCTCGCAGGCGACGCTATACGGCAGCTCTTCATGCAGCTGTTCGAACGCCGCTTCACGAATGAATTCCGCGGCGAAGAAACGCATCGGCTGCGTGGCCAGCTCATCCGGGTCGTAATGGAACGGGCTGTCGGGCAGCCGGTCGCGCAACGCCGCGAGCATCGCGTCGATCCCCGCCCCGCTCACGGCCGACACCGCCAGCACGTCCGCGGGCGCGGTGGGCGGGGCGGCCAGATCGGCCTTGGTGTAGATCGTGATGATCGGCGCGCGCGGCGCGTGTTCCAGTCGCGCGACGGTCTGCAGCGGCGGCGCGGGATACTCGCTCAACGGGTGCAGGTAGGCGATCACTTCGGCGTCTTCGATCGCGCGCACCGCCGCGCTGCGCATCGCTTCGTGCAGCTGGTACTCCGGCTCGATCAGCCCCGGCGAATCGGTGAAGATGTACTGCGTACCGTCTTTGGTGAGCAGGCCGACGACCGGAATCCGCGTCGATTGCGGCTTTGGGGAAACGATCGCGAGATGCTCGCCGACCAGCCTGTTCAGCAGGGTCGATTTACCGACGTTGGGCCGCCCGGCAAGCACTACCGTCCCGCATTTCGTCATGTGCTCACCCGTTACGATTTGGCGACGACGCGCTTCAGCGTTGGCAAGATATCGGGAAAGACGTCGTCACGCGCGCGCAGCTCGTCGGCCAGCGCGCGGCCCGCTTCGAGATTCCCGCCTTTGCCGAGCGCGCCGAGCAGGCGCTGCAAATCGTCGCAATGCCCGTTGAAGCGTCGCGTCGCGTAGTCGGCCACTTCACCGGTCGAGATGATGAACTGCCAGTCGGACGCCTGTGCGAGCAGCAGTGCTCGCGCCGCCTGCGCCAGAACCGGCCGGGCAGCCTCTGACTTCAGCGCCGCGGGCGCCGCGTTCCAGAACGCCTCCTCGAGCGGCCACAGGCGTCGCCACGTCCACACCGTTTCGTCATTGAGCCACATGCTGTAATCGCCGTTCGCGCCCCAGGAACCCATCGCGAGCTGCAGCGCGGCGTCCGGCGGGTGCTTGCGCAGATGCTCGCCCGCCGACGTCGGCCGCACGTCCGAGCCGTAGGACAGCGCGCGATAGACCTCACGCAGAAAATCGGGCCCCTCGAACCACCAGTGTCCGAACAGCTCGGTATCGAACGGGGACGTCACGACCTTCCCCGGGCCGCGGTGCCCATCTTCAGTGCGCATCGCGATCGTGTACAAGAGATGCGCGAAGTGTCGCGCGTGACCAGCGGCGCGCTCCTGCGCGGCACGCGGATCGTACGGCTGCTTGTCGCCCAGGTCGATGCCGTTTCCGGTGACGCGCCAGAGCTTCAATCCGCCGGGCCAGCGGATCTTGTGGAACTCGAGATATGTCCCGTCGCCGGGATAGCCGCTGTGCCGGCTCCAGACCTGCGCCGACGCGACGGGATCGCGCACGAACGCGGCCACGCTGCGCTTCCTGCGCGACGACACGCGATAGGTCTGATACGGGGAGTTCGTGACGATGCCGGCGAACGGCGTGCGGCGCTGGGGATGCCCGTGGAGGTCGAATCGTTCCGCCCCCATCGGGAGGTCTTCCCCGTACGCGCTGAGCGGAATTCCCGCCGAGGCCATGTGCGCGTCGGCGAAGAAGTAGCGAAACCCTGCCTCGGCCACGAACTCGTCGGTGCCGGGTCGCTCGCCCGACCACGGCGCGTCGGGCAGCGGTTTCCAGACGCCGCGTCCGCGATAGGCGCACTCGGGAAGCCAGCACCCGGCGGGCGCGCGCCCGAACAGCCGCTGGTGTTCGGCCTGCCCCAGCAGGAACTGCAATCGAATGCTCTCGTCGCGGCCGAGCAGCGGCGAGAAACCGTGCGTCGCGGCGCCGCCCATGATTTCGATCCGGCCCGCGTCCTCGAGCGCGCGAAACGGCGCCACGAGGTCGCCGTCGACCGATCGAAACAACGCGCGCAGCCGCTCCAGGCGCTCGTGCCAGAAGCGCGTCAGCGGAATCAGGGGCTCGTCGTTGGTGCCGCGAATGGCGTCGGCGGCTTCGCGACAGGCGGTGATGCGCTGCTGGAAGTACGCCTCCAGCTCCGTTGCGAACGTGGGCGAGACGAGCTGGTTCGCCAGGATCGGGGTGAACCCGATGGTCACGGGCGACGGCGTTCCCTCGGCGGCCAGCTCGCGCAGCGTCTCGAGCAGCGGGAGGTAGGTGTCGATCGCCGCTTCGCACAGCCAGTCGCTGCCGTGCGGCCAGCGCCCGTGATTGAGGACGTACGGGAGGTGACTGTGCAGCGCGAGCACGAAATCCATCAGTCCGTGCTCCGGCCCGCGCGCTCGGCGACCTCGAGCGCCTTGAGGTAAACGGCGAGGTATTTCAGCGCCGAGTGCTGCCAGCTGAAGTTCTTCGCCATCGCGCGGCGCATCCGCATTTGCCAGCCGCTCTCGTCGCGATAGTGCTCGACGGCGCGCTGCAGCGCTCCCATGAGCGCCGGGACCGCGAACTGGTCGAAGACGAAGCCCGTCGTGCCGTCGTCGACGGTGTCGTTGAGACCACCGGTGCGGCGCACGACCGGGAGCGTGCCGAAGCGCTGCGCCCGCATCTGGGTGAGGCCACACGGCTCGTACTGGCACGGCATGAGCAGCATGTCGGCGCCGGCGACGACGACGTGCTCGAGCGCATCGGTGAAGCCGGTCTCGAGCGCGATGCGATCGGGAAAGCGCGCCGCGAGCTCGCGCAGCGGGTCGATGTAGCGCGGGTCGCCCTGCCCCAGGAACACGTACTGCGCGTCGTTGGCGAGCAGCGCGCGGCCGTCCACCAGCAGGTCGAGGCCCTTCTGGGCGACGAGCCGGGCCGCCATCCCGAACAGCGGCGTGCGCGGCGACTGGGCGAGGCCGAAGCGCGCCTGGAGCGCGGCCTTGCACTCGCGCTTGCCGGCGAGGTTCTGCGCGCTGAAGCGCTGCGCGATGTGGGGATCGGTGCTCGGATCCCAGATGTCGTAGTCGATGCCGTTCGTGATCCCGAACAACCGGTCGCGCAGCGCGCGGAACGTGTCGCCGAGTCCGAAGCCGCCGTCGGGCGACTGCAACTCGCGCGCGTGCGTCGCGCTCACGGTGACCACGGCATCCGCCGAGATGATTCCACCTTTCAGCCAGTTCACCTTGTCGTACCACTCGAGGTACTGCCAGTTGAACAGCTCCCAGGGCAGGCCGAGCTCGGGCATGGTGGACGGCGGGAAATGTCCCTGGTACCCCGCGTTGTGCACAGAGAGCACGGCAGGTACGCGGCGGTAGTAGGGATGCCGCGTCAGCAGCGAGCGCAGGTACACGAGCGCCATGGCGGCATGCCAGTCGTGCGCGTGCAGGATCGCGTTCGCGGGCGCGATCCGCGGCAGCGCGGTGAGCGCGGCGAGCGAGAAGAACGCGAAGCGGCGGTAATTGTCGGGGTAGTCGCGTCCTTCGCCGTACAGCGCGGGGCGGTCGAAGAAGCCGGGATGTTCGACGAACACGACGTCGGTCCCGCGGGGGGTGCCCTTGGCGCGCCAGAGCCGGCCGGTCTCCCGCGTGGGGCCGAGCTGCACCGCGAACGGGGCGCCGATCGGCTCCATGTCGCTGACGACAGCGCGCACCTGCTGGTAGAGGGGCATGACGACGGTGGTCGGCAGGCCGGCCGCGGCCTGGTAGGTCGCGAGGCTGGCGACCGCTTCGCCGAGTCCGCCGGAGCGCGCGTAGGGCCAGCACTCGGAGACGACGTGGACGATGGGGATCGGTTTGCCGTCGTTGGTCTGGAGTACCGATTTGCGCGCGCGGGCGGCGCGGGCGCGGCGGCGAGCGGGTGGTTTGCGGCGGCGCGGACCGGCGGGGGGAGGAGCTGATTCGAGCATCGTGGGTCAAATTGGGCGCAGAAAACTAGAATGTCCAACGTTCGCTGTTTTGAACGTTGGACATTCTCTCGGAGACGCCGGCGGCGGCCTACTCTCCCACCCCCTCGCGAGGGCAGTACCATCGGCGCTGACAGGCTTAACGACCGTGTTCGGGATGGGAACGGGTGTGGCCCTGTCGCGCTAGTCGCCGGCAAACTGCGGCTATCGGGTATCGGGTATCGGCTATCAGGGGTGGTGTCCCGATAGCAGCTAGCCGATAGCTGATAGCGTTTATCCAGACGTGTGTGTGTGTGTCGTAATATTCGGGATCCATCCGAGTGGAAACAGCGGAGAGATCAAGCCTCACGGGCAATTAGTACGGCTCGGCTGAAGCGCTCGCGCGCCTTACACCTGCCGCCTATCAACCTGGTACTCTCCCAGGGCCCTTCAGGAGCCTTGCGGCTCGGGAGTGTTCATCTTGGGGAGGGTTTCCCACTTAGATGCATTCAGCGGTTATCCCCGCGCGACATCGCTAACCGGCGTTGCCCTTGGCAGGACAGCCGGGACACGAGGGGTCGCTTCGTCCGGGTCCTCTCGTACTACGGACGACATCCCTCAACACTCCAACGCCCATACCGGATACAGACCGAACTGTCTCACGACGTTCTGAACCCAGCTCATGTGCCACTTTAACCGGCGAACAGCCGGACCCTTGGGACCTTCTCCAGCCCCAGGATGTGACAAGCCGACATCGAGGTGCCAAACCGCGCCGTCGATGTGAACTCTCGGGCGCGATAAGCCTGTTATCCCCAGCGTACCTTTTATCCTATGAGCGATGGCCCATCCACACGGGACCACCGGATCACTTAAGCCGACTTTCGTCCCTGCTCGCGCCGTCGCGCTCGCAGTCAGGCGGGCTTCTGCTTATACACTCGTCGTGCGATTACCGACCGCACTGAGCCCACCATTGCGCGCCTCCGGTACTCTTTAGGAGGCGACCGCCCCAGTCAAACTACCCACCAGCCACGGTCCTCGGCGGGGTTGCCGCCTGAGTGAGATCGTTAGTAAAACAAGGGTGGTATTTCACTGGTGCCTCCGCGCCAGCCGAAACCGGCGCCTCAACGGCTCCCACCTATGCTACGCAGGTTATACCGACGATCAATGACAGGTTGTAGTAAAGGTGCACGGGGTCTTTTTGTCCTGTCGCGGGTAATCGGAATCCTCACCGATACTGCTATTTCGCCGAGCTTACGGAAGAGACAGCTCCCAAGTCGTTACTCCATTCGTGCAGGTCGGAACTTACCCGACAAGGAATTTCGCTACCTTAGGACCGTTATAGTTACGGCCGCCGTTTACCGGGGCTTCGGTTCGC
>DASSUS010000106.1:0-4117 GCA_035706765.1 Gemmatimonadales bacterium | reverse complement strand
CAAAACGGGGTGGCGATCCCGTCCCAGGTCGCGCCGGGATTCTGCACCGACAACGCCGAGATCCGCGATCTCGTCGACAAGCTCTACGCCGCCGTCGCCCGCGTCGCCTCGCGCTATCCGAGCTTCTACGGCTGGGATCTCTGGAGCGAGCCGCACGTGATCAACTGGGCCGAGATCGACTACGTCCCGAACGCGCAGTTCTGCTACTGCGCCGCCTCGCAGGCGAAGTTTCGCGCCTGGCTCGAGCGCAAGTACGGGACGCTCGACGCCCTGAATCGCGCCTGGCACCGCGGCTTCGCGAGCTGGAGCGACGTGGAGCCGCCCAGGTTCAGCACCATCCTGAGTTACACCGATTACCTCGACTGGAAAGCGTTCATTACCGACCGGCTGGCGGAGGATCTCGCCGCTCGCTACGCAGCCGTCCGGTTCGGCGGCTCGCAGAATGTGATCACGTCGCACGCCGCGATTTCGTCGCTCTTCACCTCGCCGCACTCGGGAGAAGGAGTCAGCGACGACTTCCGCATGGCCGAGCGCGTCGACTATTACGGCGTGTCGCTCTACCCCAAGCACAACCGGCCCGAGACCCATTGGGCGCCGTGGCTGTTCATGGCGATGATCGACTTTCAACGCAGCGCCAATCGCGCGCACGGCGGCTGGTACGTGGGCGAGCTTCAGGCGGGCGAGGGGACGATCGCGCTGCTGCACGGCGACCCGGTGACGGCGGGTGATCACCGCGTCTGGCTGTGGTCCGCGATCGCCGCCGGTGCGCGCGCCGTCAACGTGTACGCCTACTACCCGATGTCGTCCGGCTACGAGTCAGGCGGGTACGGCCTCATCAATCTCGACGGCACGGTGACGGAGCGCGCCGTGTCCACCGGCCGCATCGCGCGCGTCGTGACCGCCAACAAGGACCTGCTCCTGGCCGCTCGCCCGCCGGCGTCGCGCATCGCGATCGTGTACAACCCGCTGGCGCAGCTCGTGGGGGGCGCGCAGCGCCGGCAGGATTACCCGGAAGCGCATCGCAACTCGCTCATCGGGTACTATCGCGTCTTTGCCGAGCAGAACATCCCGGTCGACTTCATTCATCGCACCGAGCTCGAGCGCGGCGATCTGTCGTCGTACGCGCTCGTGATCGTCCCATATCCCATCATGCTCACGCAGGCGGCTGCCGCCGGTCTCAAGCGCTACGTGCAGAACGGCGGGCGCGCCGTCGCCGAGGCGCGGCTCGCCTGGAACGACGAGCGCGGCTACGCGGCCGAGATCATTCCCGGCGCGGGGTTGCACGAGGTGTTCGGCGTGCGCGAAAAGCAGGTCTGGATGCGGCGCGAGCCGCAGCTCAAGCTCGTCGACAGCCTGGGCGGGGGCACGCTGCGCGGCGCCCTGTACGCGACCAGCGTGGAGCTGCTCTCGAACGAGGCGCGCGTCCTCGCCACCGTCGACGGGCAGCCCGCGCTCGTCCGCTCGCGCTACGGCAAGGGCGAAACGCTGTTCATCGGCACCTACCTCGGCTGGGGCAATCACCCCGACCAGCAGCCGGGCAACACCGAGTTCATTCGCCGGCTCGCGGAGTGGGCCGGCGTCACGAAGCCCGTCACGACGTCACTCGACGGCTCCTCGCCGCCCCTCATCGCGCGGCTCCATGCGGGCGATGCCGGCCGCATGCTGTACCTGATCAATCACGACACTGCCACGCGGGAGGCGTCGGTGAGCGTGGCGCTCCCGCCGGCGACCTACCAGCTCACGGAATTGATCGGTGGAGCTCGCCGCACGGTGACGGCGCAGGGCGGGGTACTGCGGTTCGACGTGCGCATCGCCGGGCGCGACGCGCAGGTGTGGTCAGTGCGCTAGCAGCGCGGCCGACGCTCCGAAACAATCGACGGCGTCAGGTGCCCCTGGGCGCGGCCGGTTTCGCCGCGTAGATGAACTCATAGTAATCCCGCATCTTGAGCCCGGCCGCCGCCGCTTCGTCCACGATGACGATGGCGTCGCGATGTAGCTGCAGCGCGCTCGCCGTGACCATGCTCGTCACGGGACCTTCCACGGCCTGCGCGATGGCGGTGGCTTTCGACTTGCCGCTCGCCACGAGCACGAGCTTGCGGGCTTCGAGAATCGTGCCGACGCCCATCGTGATGGCATAGACCGGCACGTCGTCGCGGCGCTCGAAGAAACGCGCGTTGTCGTCGATCGTCTGCTTCGAGAGCGTCTTGAGCCGGGTACGAGAGCTGAGCGAGCTCGTGGGCTCGTTGAACCCGATGTGACCGTCCCCGCCGATTCCCAGAATCTGCAAGTCGATCCCGCCGCACTCCACGATCCGTTTCTCGTACCAGTCGCAGAAGGCGGGATAGTTACTGGTCGTGCCGGACGGGATGTTGATGTTGTGCGGCGGGATGGTCACGTGCTGGAAGAAGTGCTCGTGCATGAAATGGTGGTAGCTCTGCGGATGGGTGACGTTCAGCCCGACGTATTCGTCCAGGTTGAACGTCGTCACCCGCGAGAAATCGAGCTGTTCCTCATTGTGGAGCCGCACGAGCTCCTTGTAGAGGCCGAGCGGGGTCGAGCCCGTGGCCATGCCGAGCACGGCGTTGGGCTTGGTGTTGAGCAATTCGGCGACGAGCTGCGCCGCGAGCCGGCTCATCGCCTCGTAGTCGCGCTGGATGATGACTTCCATGGGCCGGGATTCTGTCGCAAATGGGCCCTGGGCGCCAGAACCTTCCGAACGGCTCGCCGGTAAAGACCCTCTAGGCCGCGGCCGCGCGCGGGCGCAATGCGCAGCTGCAGCGCATCGCCTCCCGCTCCTGAGCGGTCGGAACCAGGTGGTAGATCATCGCTACCACCATCGGGATGAACACGACCGCATTGTAGAACAGGTGCAGCTCGAGCCGCGGGAACCAGATCTGCGCGATGCTCGTGGGCACCGCCCGGCCGAAGAAGGGTCCTACAATCGCCTGCAGCTGCAGCAGCGCGTGCTCGATGTGATGCCAGAACTGAACCACGAGCGCGACCGTCCACCAGGTCCGCGAGCGCCCTTCGAATCCGGGCAACAATGCCCAGATTCCCACCAGCATGATCACCGCGTAGCCGTAGTGCAAAACCTCCGAATGCACGAGCCACGGGAACGCCTGGCCCAGGAACCCGCCCGCGTGATGGGGTGGCCAGTGCAGCACGTACACTTGATACGCCTGCGTGAGGTGCTCGGCCCAGTGCAGCAGCACGATCGCGGTGAAGAGTTGCAGCGCCCGCTCGTGCCAGCCCGTGTTCAGTCGTTCGCGAAATGCCCTCATCAGCGCGCTTCCTCCCAGCGTCTCGCCCGCTCGAGCGCCTTTTGCCAGCCGCGCTCGAGCCGCTTGCGTTCGGTCGGCTTCATCGATGGCGTGAAGCGGCGGTCGACCTGCCACTGCGCCGCGATCTGCTTCTGATCCTTCCAATAACCCACCGCGAGCCCCGCCAGGTACGCGGCGCCGAGCGCCGTGGTCTCGGTGACTTTGGGCCTCACGACCGGAACGCCAAGCAGGTTCGATTGAAACTGCATCAGCAGGTTGTTCGCCGAGGCGCCGCCGTCCACACGCAGCTCCTTGAGTCTGATTTTGGCGTCCGCTTCCATTGCACGCAACACGTCCGCAACCTGGAACGCGATCCCCTCGAGCGCGGCGCGCGCCAGGTGCGCCGCGGTGGTTCCGCGCGTCACGCCCGCGACGAGACCGCGGGCGTATTGGTCCCAGTGCGGCGCGCCCAGGCCGGCGAACGCGGGCACCAGATACACGCCCTCGGGGTCGGTGACCTGCGACGCGAGCGCCTCCACTTCCGACGACGACTTGATGATGCCGAGCCCGTCACGCAGCCACTGCACGACGGCGCCGGCGATGAAGATCGAGCCCTCGAGTGCGTACTCGGTGCGATTCCCGATGCGCCAGGCGACCGTCGTCAGCAGGTTGTTCTTCGATGGTGTGGGCTTCGTGCCCGTGTTCATCAGCATGAAGCAGCCCGTGCCGTAGGTGTTCTTCACCATTCCCGGCTGAGTGCACGCCTGGCCGAACAGCGCCGCCTGCTGATCGCCCGCGATGCCGGCAATCGGGATCGAGCCGCCGAGCAGGGTGGTATGGCCGTAGACCTCGCTCGA
>DASSUS010000105.1:0-27325 GCA_035706765.1 Gemmatimonadales bacterium | reverse complement strand
ATAAGGCGTAAATCCGCGCGCCAGGTAATTCGGCAGCGCGTTGGGATGATCCAGCGTGCACGTATGCAACCACACCCGCCTGGGGCCGAGCGCCCAGGCGTCGCGGACTGCGCTCGACAGCAAGTGCTTGCCGAAACCCCGGCCGAACTCCGCCGCCATAATCCCGAAGTACGCGATCTCGACCGAATCATCTTCCGATACGCGCTTCAACTCATACCACCCCGACAGCTCCGCCTTTTTCCGGCTGACGGTCCGGGTGGCAACGAACAGCTGTATCGCGGGGTCGGCGAGGTGGGCCGCAATCTCCTCGTCGGTCCAATTCCAGCGATCGCGCCAGTGAAATGCTTCGCCAACAGCCCGGTAACACATTCGATATAGCTCCGGCGCGGGCTTGGGGGCGCGCGCGATCCGGATATCCGAAAACGCTCCGAACGCCGCTTTGAATTGCGCGGGAGTCTTCAGTTCCAGATAGGTCCGCGTGACGTGCATGTTAGAGGAAGCTATTGCATATTTTCTTCCATGACCTTCAATCGCATGGGCACCATCCCGCTCCCGCTCGCGCTGCACCTTGCCTCCTACACCGTGATCGGACTGTTCTGCGCCTTTGCAGGCGGGCTCAATCTGATCGACCCCACCAAGATCTTTCCCAACGCAGTCATCTTCCTGGCGCTGTGCGGCTTCAGCTGGGGGTATGTCTTCGGGATTCTGATGGGGCGAAAGGAAGTGCTCGGCATGGGCCTGGTCGCGAGCCTCGGGTACATCGCGGCGGGCATCTGGCAGCTCGGTCCCGACTGGCGGCTCGGGGGGCTACTGCTCGCGATCGGTGTCTATGGTCTGGCGACCCTCGCGCTGTACCGCCGCCAGATCCTCGAAGCCTAGCCGATCACGCTCTCGGATACCGGGGCGGCGGGAAGCTCGACCACGAACTTCGCGCCGCCCAGCTCGCTCGAATCCTCGAGCCAGATCCTGCCCCCAACTTCCGCTACCACTCGCTGACAAATCGACAATCCGAGTCCTGATCCTTCATCCGGGCTCTTTGTCGTGAAGAACGGATCGAAGATCCGGCCGCGGACTTCCTGAGGCACGCCCGGCCCCGAATCTTCGACGGTCAGCCGCACCCATCCCTGCCGTGCTTCCGTCGCCAGCTCGATCACTGCGTTGGGGCGTCCCTTCACCGCATGCTCGGCGTTGGTCACCAGGTTGATGACGACCTGCTGCAGCTCCTGGCCGAGGCCGAGCACCGACTCGGCGCCCTGATCCATGCGCGTGCGCACTTCGATGTTGTCGGCCCGCAGCACGCGCTGGCGAATCTCGGCGACGTCGCGCACCAGCTCGTTGAGCTGAATCCGCACCGGGGTGATGTCGGCCCGGCGCGCGAGCCGCAGCAGGCTGCGCACGATCCGCGCGGCGCGGTCCACTTCCCGCACGATCGTCGCGGCCGCGGTGCTCGCTTCGGCATCGCGCGTCGAGCGACTCAGGAGCTCGGCCTCCATCCTGATCGCGGCGAGCGGATTGTTGACCTCGTGCGCGACGCCGCTCGCGATCTCACCGACCGTCGCGAGCTTTTCGCGCGCGATCAGCTCGCGCTGAGCCCGCAACTCCTCGGTTCGGTCATACAGGGCGACGAGCAAATCCTGCGAACCGAGACCCCGCAGGTCGGTGACGGTACAGTCGCAGATGCGCCGCTCCCCTCCGGTCGGTTGCGTGACGAGCACGCGGCCATGCCAGGGTTGGCCCTGCGCCCGGCCTTGCAGCATCAGCCGCACCGTAAGCCCGCTGGGCGAGAGGCCAAGCCTTTCGAGATGATGTCCGATGGCCGCTTCCTTGGTCTGCAAGCCGAAGACCTGGAGCGCCGCACCGTTCGCCTGGCGCACGGTACCCGCGGGATCGACGAGCACCATCGGCAGAGGGCTCGCATCGACCATCGCGCGCGCGCGATCGGCGGCGGCGCGGGTCGCCGCTACCGCTTCGGACAGCTCGAGCCCGCCGGCAATGTGCGCGGCGATCGCCGAGACGTAATGAAGGTCGTTGAGGCTGAAGGGCGGTGTTGCCGGAGTGTGGTCGGCCTGGTAGCGGAGGAGTCCCACCACCCCGACGGTACCCTGCGAGGTTCGAAGCGGCGCGATCAGCGCGGCGCGCACGTTCAGGGCCATCGACTTCGCGATCGGACTCGCGTCCCCTTCGTTGCGCAGATCCGACGTGATCAGCGGTTCGCCGGTGCGCACGACGCGGCCCGTGGTGCTCGTTTCCAGCCCGAGTGCCAGCCCTTCCATCGGCGACGCATCGCCGAGCGCGGGCGAAATGCGCAGGTTCTCGCCGTCGGGCTGCTTCAGCGCGACGAACGCGCCCTGCGCTTCGACCAGCTCCATGAGGCTCTGAAGTGTGTAGCGCAGCAGGAGCTGCGTTTCGGGCGCGGCCAGGAGCCAGCGCGCGAGCTCGACGACGAAGCTGCCGAGCCGGCGCTCCCGTTCCAGCGCCGCGCGCCGTCCCACCATGACCGCGAGGCGCGAGGAGAATTCGAGCGCCGCTTCGAGCTCCGATGCCGGCAACGCGGCGGGGGCTCCGGCGAGGGTCGCCTCGACCAGCCGTCCTTCCGGATCGCGCCAGGTGGCGCTCAGCGTTCGCCCCGAGCGATCATCGGTCCCGGCGCTGACCGACCCGCTCTCATTGATCCCCTGATAACGGACGCTGACGCGCGCCCCCGAGGCCCATTCGCTCAGGATGCCGGCCGCCGCCGACCAGAAATCGACGGAGCGCTTGGAATCGCTCGCCTGGCGCAGCAGCGCCTGCAGGGCGTCTCGCATTGGAGCACGAATATAGGTTATGATGATCGGAGTATGCGGTTCCCCGCGTGGATGCTCCTCGTGGCGTGCGCCATTGCGAACCCGTTGCCCGCGCAACAGGCCGATAGCGGCACTCCGCGTCCGCGTCCCAAACCCAGCAGCACCCTCATCACCGAAGATGAGATCGAGCGGGCGGGTTCGAGCGTGGCGAGCGCCTTCGACGCCGTCCAATTCCTGCGGCCGCGCTGGTTGCGCTCCCGCGCATCGCTGCAGCTTCCCGGACGGGACGGGCAGGTTCGCGTAGCGGTCTTCAAGGTGTACGTGGACGACCACGACATGGGCGGGCTCGACTTTCTGAAGTCGCTACCGGCCGAGCAGGTATATACGATGCGCTACATGAGTGAAGCCGAGGTGGGGGCGCGCTACGGGCCGACGAGCGGTCCGGGAATCATCGTGACACTCAGGCACTAGAGCGCCGGTCGCTGGAACAGCAGCCGGTCGGCGATGCGCTCGGCGATCGCCTGGGGCTCGCCGCTGGATCGATTCGTGAGAATGATGATCGTCAGGCGGCGATCGGGAAATCGCAGGATCGCATTGCGAAACCCGCTGGTCTCCCCCGTGTGCCGCCAGCGCTTCACGCCCCGATACTGATCGATGAACCAGCCGAAGCCGTACTCGCTGGCCGCGCCGCCCGGGAGGACCGGGGGCGTCGTCGCCATGCTGAGCGAGGCGCTGTCGATCAGCGACGTTCCCGAGAGTGCCCGATCCCACAGCACCATGTCGTCGACGTTGGTATAGATCCCGCCGTCGCCCAGCGTCGCGCTGGTGACGCTTTGGTCCGTCTGCACGAAGACCGCACCGCGCGGGGAATAGCCGTAGGCGCGGTGACTCACCGTATCGTGCCCCTCGACGTGCGCCACCGATGCCTTCATCCCCAGCGGAGTGAAAATTCGCTCGCGCAGAAACTCGGGGAACGGCATTCCGGAGACCCGCGCGACGATCATGCCGAGCAGCACATAGCCGGAGTTGCTGTAGCAGTACGCGGTTCCGGGCGGCGTCGAGAGCGCGTTCCTGGAAGCGAGCAGGTCGAGAACGTCATCGTCGCTGAGCTGGGTGGTGCGGCTCGGGGGAATCAGGGCCTCGTAGTCCCACAATCCCGACGTGTGGTTCAGCAGATGCCGCACCGTCACGGCCTGGGTGGCGCGCGGGAGCTCGGGCAGGAAGTCGCGTATCGGCCGGTCGTAGCGGAGCTTGCCGTCCTTCGCGAGCAGCATGATCGCCATCGCGGTGAATTGCTTGGAAACGGAAGCCAGCCGGTAGTCCGTTTCGGGGGTCGCGGCGATCCCGCGCTCGAGGTCGGCCATGCCGTAGGCGCGCCGCAGAGTGACACGGCCGTCGCGGATTACTACGATGCTGGCGCCGGGGACGGTGTCGCCGGCGTACGCGGAGAACAGCGAGTCCACGACGCGCACGTCAAGCGTGACGGGGTTGCTCGTTCCCATCGCGCAGGCGCCGGTCAGCGCCAGTGTCAGGATTTGGATGCGGCGTACCAATCGTTCCACGTCTCCGGTGCGGGTCCGATGGTCAATTGCTGCTGATGGCGCACGAGCGGTATGCGCAGCAGCATCGGCTCGACACTGAGCTTTTCGAGCCAGCGCTCATCCGTCAAGATCGCCGAGCGCAGGCCGAGCTCGGCGAAGCGCTTCGAGTCGCGGTCCACGAGCGCGGCAATGCCGAACTTCTGGGCAAAGCGGCGCAGCTCGCCCACCGAAGCCGCTTTTTCTTTCAGGTCCACGAAATGCACCTTGATGCGCCGTTCCGCGAAGAACCGGAGCGCGGCGCGCGTGTCGCTGCTCTTGCGAATGCCGAAGATCTGGACTTCCATCGCGCCGTAATATATTCCCCGCCACGATGAGCCCCAGATCCAAGATCATCGCGGCCGCGGTGCTGTTCTCGACGGGCGGCGCCGCGATCAAGTTCTGCAGCTTCGCCGGCTGGCAGCTCGCGGCGCTGCGCGCCACGCTGTCGACGGTCACGATCCTGATCGTGCTGCCGGAGGCACGGCGGGGCTGGACCTGGCGGACGGCCGTCGTTGGGATCGCCTACGCCGCGACGACGCTGCTGTACGTGCAGGCGAACAAGCACACGACGGCGGCGAGCGCGATCTTCCTCCAGTCGACGAGCCCTTTCTTCATTCTGCTGCTCGCCCCGCCGCTGCTCGGCGAGCACGCGACGCGGCGCGATCTGTGGCAGATGGCGGTGATGGGCGCGGGATTCGCTCTGTTCTTTGTCGGGATGGATCGACCGTCGGTCACCGCGCCGAATCCCGCGCTGGGCAATGTGCTCGCGTCGATCTGCGCGGTGACGTGGGCGTTCACGGTCATCGGGTATCGCTGGCTTGCCGCGCGCGGATCGTCGGTCGCCGCGGCCGCGGTGTCGGGCAACGTCACCGCGGCGCTCGTCGCGTTCACGATGGCGCAGCCGCTGGTTGCCGGCCGGCCGATCGATTGGGGAATCGTGCTGTTCCTCGGCGTGTGCCAGCTCGGGATCCCCTATCTGTTCCTCGCCCGGGCGGTGCCGCGGGTGCGCGCGATCGAAGTGAGTCTTTTCCTTCTTATAGAGCCGGTGCTGAATCCGATCTGGGCCTGGCTGGTGCATGGTGAGACGCCGGGGCCGGCAACGCTCGCGGGGGGCGGAGTCATTCTCGGTGCGACGTTGGTGCGGGCGACGCTGGACGCCCGGCAGGCGCGCGAGTCGCTCGTCGCCTGAAAAAAGAAAGGGCCCGCCGATCGGCGGGCCCTTTGTGAATGCAGCTAAGCGTTATTGAACGGCTCGTAACGCATTGACGCGTCCGCCGCCGTAGAAATCGTCCTTACCTTTCTTCCCGAGGTCGTCCGCCGATTCCTGCAGGCGCCGTTTGATCTCGTCGGGTCCGACCCGACCATGCTTGCCGATGATGAGCGCGGCAACGCCGGCCACAGCAGGGCTGGCCATACTGGTGCCTGCCGCCCAGCAGTAGCTGGAGATGCTGGTGGCACCGCCCCGGCACGGCGCCATCACCATGTCGAGGACCCAGCAGAACTGAGCACTGCTGCCGCTCGGATTGCGGGGGAACTGGCAGATGGCGTTCCCGGGCAGCGCGAAGTCACCACCGGGGCCCGCGAAGCTGACGGCTTCATGTCCATAGTTCGTGTATGACGCCGGCCGGTCGAAGTCCGTTGCTCCCAAAGCAAAGCCGAGCGGGCCGGTTGCCGAAACCGCGATGACATGAGCAGAGGTGGCCGGGAGGGAAACGATGCTGCCTTTGACATTGGCGGCGTCGTTGCCCATTGACGCGACAACCGTCACGCCCCGCTGGTAGGCGTAGGTCGTCGCCCTGTCCATGGCCTTGATCAGCTGTACCGCGCTCAGGCTGTTCTTCTTGAACGTTGCGCCGAGACTCATGTTGATGATGTCGGCGCCGGCTCCGCCTTCGGCGATCGGTGTCGCGGCGTAATAAATGCCCTCGATCACGGAGCTGAACGATCCACTGCCGCAGTGCAGCACCTTCACACTGACGATCGTTGCGCTCGGAGCGATGCCGACTGTCCCCAGATTAGGGAACGGCGTGCCTTCCGTGGCCGGGGCGGCGATGATGCCGGCGACGTGGGTGCCGTGCCAGAACGTATCGGGGATATCGCACACAAACACCGAGTCGGTCGCGCTGAGCTTCTTCCAGCGCGATGCGGAGTCGGTGTTGAACGGGCGGAAGGTGCCCGGGTGGGCGGTATCCGGGACGAAGGAACGTGAGCGGGCGACATCGAGTCGCGGCGCGATGTCGATCTGCGTGCTGTGAATGCCGCCATCCAGAACGGCGACGCGCACGCCCGCGCCCCGCTGGCCCAGGTCCCACGCCTCCGGCGCATGGATCGCATCGGGGGCCCACTGAATCTGCCGGAACGTTTCGGCGTTGCCGAACGTGGCATTCGGCTCCGCGACCGCCTCGGTCGCCTCGCCGGCCTCGACGAACCGTTCGGGCTTCACCCACTGCACTTGCACATCCTCACCGACGCCCTCGACGCCACTGATCTGGGCGGCGCGCTCCGCGAATGCCGGATCGCTCGAGCTGACGATCGCGACCCCGATGCGATCGAGACTCGACGTAAGCGTCCCCCCCGCCGCCGCGACTTCCGCCGCGAGATTGGCCGGGATTTCCGTGCCGATGAAGTTGATGAGATACGATTTGCGTTGCTGACCCGGGGAGAGGAGTGATGCGGCGTTCGTACTGGCCGCGGACATTGTTTCGGCGCCGGTTGGGGCGATCGGCGCGTTCTCGATACAAGCGGTAGTGAGAAACGCACCCGCGAGCAGCGTAATTCGAAAGACATGTCTGTGCATCGGCGACTCCAAAATGGATATGGGGTGGAACGAGGGCGCTGAGGCCATGAAGCTGTCGCGGTTTTTCATCGCCCGCAACTCCGCTCCGACTATATTCCTGTCGCCATGCCCCCCCTCTCCGCATCCCGCGCCCGCATCGGTGTCATTTTTTTCACCGTTCTCATCGATCTGATCGGGTTCGGCATCGTGCTGCCGATCCTGCCGTCGTACGCGGAGCGCTTCGGGGCCGGCGGCCTGGGGTATGGGGCGATCATCGGTGTTTTCTCGTTGATGCAATTCGTTGCTACGGCGCTGCTTGGCAAGCTCTCGGACCGCATCGGCCGCCGCCCCGTGCTGCTCACCACCATGCTCGTGAACGCGGTCGGCTACACCTTGTTCGCGTTCGCGGGCTCCTACTGGGTGCTGTTCCTGTCGCGCGTCGTCTCCGGGTTTGCCGGCGGCAACATCTCCGCCGCCCAAGCCTACATGGCCGACATCTCGACCCCCGCCGAGCGCTCGCGCGCGATGGGCATGGTGGGCGCGGCGTTCGGCCTCGGGTTCAGTCTCGGCCCAGCGATCGCCGGACTCTCCGACTACTACCTCGGGCCCATCTGGCCGGGACTGATCGCGGTCGCGTTGTCGCTCGCGAACTTCGTCTCCGCCTACTTCATCCTGCCGGAATCGCTCGCGCCCGAGCTGCGCGTCAAACGCCCGCTGCTCGATCTCGGCCACATCGGGGAGGCGCTCGCCCGCCCGAAGCTGCGCCCGCTCATGACGGTCTGGGCGCTGGTCCCGTTTGCATTCGCGGGATACACCGCCATCCTGCCGCTCCAGGCCCACGCTTCACTCGGCTGGGGGAAGCGCGAGCTGGCGTTTCTGTTCACGCTGATCGGTGTGACCGCCGCGTCGGTGCAGGGATACTTCTTCGGTCGCATCATGAGGCGCACCGGCGAGCGCGCACTCGTGATCGCCGGAACTTTCGGCATGGCGCTTGCGATCGGAATCATTCCGTTCCTGCCGAGCTCGGCGCTGCTCTATTTCTGGACGTTCGTGCTCGCGGTTTCGAACAGCCTGTTTGCGCCGGCGGCGACCGGGATCGTCTCGGTCTACGCGGGCGTCTCGGAACAGGGCACAGTGCTCGGCGCGGCTCAGGCGATCGCCGCCCTCGGCCGAACGGTGGGACCGCCGCTCATCGGAAAGGTCTATGATGTGAGCCCGGTCACCTCGTTCGTGTTCGCCGGTTTTGTGCTGCTGCTCGCGGGGTTCGCCGGCATGCGCATGGCGCCGGTGACGCACGCGCCAGCCGCGCCAATTCCGCCGGCACCGCCCGTTCCGTCCGTCCCGTTACCTCCGCCACCGCCTCGTTCGCCCCCTCCCCCGGGCTCTTAACGACGTCTAAGCTTCAACGTCAAAGACCGGACTTCCTACTGGAGCAGCTTATGCACAAGCGACTGACGATTGCCGTCGCCGTCATGATGATCGCCGGCGCGTGCAACAACGACCCTGCAGGCGTTGCGACGAACGAAGTCTTCCTGGCGCAGCAGGCGCAGAATATCGCCGTCGATGTATCCGCCCGGGCCGACGCCGGGACCAGCTACCAAGGCTGGATTCGCCGGGTGATCGAGGCGCTCCGGACCACCGATGATCCCGAAGCACGGGCGTGCCTCGCCGAAGCGCGTGATTTGCGCGAGCAGGCGAGGACGGCGTTCGAGAATGGAGATCGTGAAACAGCGCGTGCGCTGTTGCGCGAATCGTTCCTCGAGGTTCTCTGCGCCGTGGTCGAAGTGTTCCCGAATGCTCCGGAACGCACCGCGGCGGCGGTGGATCAGGCGATCGAGCGAATCGAGAATTTCCTCGGTGATCGGGAGGCCCCGCGGATTCGCGCGATTCTGGCGCACGTGGAGGAATTGCGGAACCAGGCGGATGCCGCGCTCGCGTCGGGGGACAAAGTGACGGCGCTGGCGCTGAATCTCAGGAGTATTCAGATACTGCATAGACTGGTCGAGCATGTCAGGGATCATCATGAGGATCATGATGGCGTGGCCGACGGAGAAATGCAGGGGGCAGATTATTAGGACAGGCAAAGACTAGACGCACAGACGCACAGCGGGTCGTAGTCAACGGGGGTTGGGACAAACTGTCCTGACCCCCGTTTCCTGTTCACCGCTATGCGTCTGTGCGTCTAGCTTTTGCATGGCCTAGCCCACCCCAGCACTCGACGGTCATATTTACTTCCCCCCTAGCAGGAGTTTGGCGCTGTATGCGCGTGTACAAGACGCCGGAGATCCGTAATGTGGCCGTCGTTGGCCACGGCGCGAGCGGCAAGACCTCCCTGGTCGATGCACTGGCGTTCGTGGCCGGAACGAGTAAACGCCACGGTTCCGTGAAAGATGGAACCGCCCTCACCGATTACACCGCTGACGAAATCGAACGCAAATACTCCATCAATCTCGCCCTCGCCGTCGCCGAGTGGATGGACACGAAGCTCAATCTGATCGACACGCCGGGTTATCTCGACTTCACGGGCGACGCGCTCGCGGGTGTGTACGCCGCCGACAGCGCCGTCGTCGTCCTCTCCGCCACCGCCGGCGTCGAAGTCGGCACGGAGAAAGTCTGGGATTACTGCGAGCGCCGCGCGCTGCCGCGCATGTTCTTCGTGTCGCTCATGGACAAGGAGCACGCCAACTTCGAGCGCGTGTTCAATCAGATCAAAGAGCAGCTGACGTCGAAGGTGATCCCCGTCGAAATTCCGGTCGGCGAAGGGCTCGAGTTCCACGGGATCATCAACCTCTTCTCGAAAAAGGCGCACCTCTACAAGAAGGGCACCAAGGCCGGCGAGTACGAGGAAGTCGACGTGCCCGACGAGTACAAGGACCGCTTCGACAAGTACTCGCAGGAATTGATCGAAAGCATCGCCGCGACCGACGACACGCTGCTGGAGCGCTACCTCGGCGGCGAAGAGATCGGCCGCGACGAAGCGATCGCCGCGATGAAGGCCGGCATGGCGAAGGGCGAGCTGTTCCCCCTGTTCTGCGGCGCCGCCGAGCTCACGTACGGCACGCGCGCGCTGCTCAACAAACTGGTGGAGCTCTGCCCGGCGCCGAACGAGCGGCCGCCGGTCGAGGCGCAGAAGTGGGGCAGCGCCGACCGCGTCACGCTCAACCCGGAGGACTCAGGGCCGCTCGTGGCGCAGGTGTTCAAGACCGTGTCCGAGCCGCACGTGGGCGACGTCACGTTGTTCCGGATCTTCTCCGGGTCCGTGAAGAACGGCCAGGAAGTCTGGAACGCGCCACGCGAGGCGGCGGAGAAGCTCAACCACCTCTGCGTCGCGATCGGGAAGGAGCGGATCGAAGTCCCCGAGCTGCACGCGGGCGACATCGGCGTCGTCGCCAAGCTGCGCGATACCCACACCAACGACACGCTGTCCACGCGCGATAAAGGGCTGGTGCTGCCCAAGATCCCGTTCCCCGAGCCCGTCATCACGGTCGCCGTGGAAGTGAAGCAGCGCGGCGAGGAAGACAAGCTCTCGACCGGATTGCACAAGCTGCACGAAGAGGATCCCACGTTCCATCACGAGTACAATGGCGAGCTGGGCCAGACGCTGATCCGCGGCCTCGGCGAGCGCCATCTCGAGATCGTCGTGGGACGGCTCGCGCGGAAATTCGGCGTGCACGCGCAGACGGCGAGGCCCAAAGTCGCCTACCGCGAGACGTTCCGGGGAAAATCCGAAGGGCAGGGCAAGCACAAGAAGCAGTCCGGCGGGCGCGGGCAGTACGGCGACTGCTGGATCCGCATTGCGCCGCTGCCGCGCGGCTCTGGAGTGCAATTCGTGGATGAAATCGTGGGCGGCGTGATTCCGCGCCAGTACATCCCCGCCGTCGAACGCGGAGTCCAGGAAGCGGCCCACAAGGGACCGGTCGCCGGCTATCCCGTCGTGGACTTCAAGGTCGAGCTGTACGACGGCTCCTACCACGACGTCGATTCGAACGAAATGTCGTTCAAGATGGCGGGCATCCTCGCGTTCAGAAACGTAAGTCCGGCCGCTCGACCGGTGCTGCTCGAGCCGATCATGGAAGTGGAAGTGTGGACGCCGGACGAATATCAGGGCGCCGTCATGGGCGACCTGTCGTCGCGCCGTGGCCACATCGTTGGGACCGACAAGGACGGGAAGCTCACCAAGATCAAAGCCATGGTGCCCGAAGCGGAGCTCGATCGCTACGCCACCACGTTGCACTCGATCACGCACGGCCGCGGGACGTACAAGATGAAGTTCCACGTGTATCAGGACGCCCCGCCCGACGTCGCGGCGAAGGTGACCGAATCGCGCAAGAAGGAACTCGAGGAGGCGAAGTCATGAGGACGAGAGTGTGGCTATTGGCACTACTGTTCGCCGCCTGTAAATCGACGGACAAGCAGGAGACCGCGACCACCAGCAGCACGCCGACCAGGACGGCGACGATCGAAGGCTTCCAGACTCCGGAGTCGGTGCTGTGGGATTCGACGCTGGATGTCTACTTCGTCTCCAACATCAACGGGAACCCGACCGCGAAGGACGGCGACGGCTTCATCAGCGTCGTCGACCCCGCGGGGACGATCCGCGACACGGTCTTCATCAGGGGTCTCAATGCGCCCAAGGGCATGACGGTCGTAGGTGATACGCTCTGGGTCGCCGACATCGACGTGATTCGCGGCTACAACGCGCGCACCGAGGCGCCGGTCGCGACCGTGCCGATTCGCGGCGCCGTCTTTCTGAACGACATCGTCGCAGCGCCGGACGGCTCGCTGTACATCACCGACACCGCGATTCGATTCGGCGCGAACGGACCGGAGCACGTCGGCCGGGATCGGATCTTCCGCATTGCTCCCGACCGCAAGGTGAGCGTCGCGCTCGAGAGCGACAGCCTGGGCCGGCCCAACGGCATCACCTACGATCGCGCGAACGATCGCTTCATCGTGGTGCCGTTCGGCGCCGGGAAGCTCTTCGCCTGGAAACCCAATCAGCCCCCGACCGCGCTCAACGAAGGCCCGGGCCAGTTCGACGGCGTCGAAGTGGTCGGGAACGTGATCTGGGTGTCGACCTGGGCCGATTCAGCCGTGTACCGCTACGCCGACGGCCAGGGCACGAACGCGATCAAAGGCGTGCCGAGCCCGGCGGACATCGGCTACGACGCCCGGCGCCATCGGATCCTGATCCCCAGCTTCACCGGGAATCGGGTGGAGATCTGGGAGGTGAAGTAGAAGGCTGCTGCTAAACCGCAGGCTCCTGCTGGGTGAGACAGTGGAGCGTGCCGAAGCCCCACACGAGATCGACGGCGTGGATCCCCACCACCGTCCGGCCCGGGAAGCATTCGGCGAGAATCCCAAGCGCGACGCGGTCGTTGGGATCGTTGAACGTCGGGACCAGCACGGCGCCGTTCGAGATGTAAAAGTTCGCGTAGCTCGCTGGTAGCCGGACGCCGTCGAAATAGAGCGGGGCGGGCATCGGGAGATCGATCACCTCGATGGCCGCCCCGTTTTCCAGATGCATCCCCTGCAGCCGCTCCCGATTCTCGTGCAGCGCCTTGTAATTCACGTCCTTCGGATTGTCCTCGCGGCACAGGACGACCGTGCGCGGGTTCACGAACCGGCACAGATCGTCGACATGCCCGTGCGTGTCGTCACCCGCGATCCCGCTGCCGAGCCAGAGCGTGTTCGTGATGCCGAGCATCTCGCGGAACACGTTTTCGATCTCGTAGCGGGACAGGCCGGGATTGCGGACCTGGACGCGCGTGTCGAGCAGGCATTCCTCGGTCGTGATCAGCGAGCCGCGGCCGTTCACGTCGATGGCGCCGCCCTCGAGCACGATTTTCCCGTCGATCAGCGGCAGCTTTAATCGCTTGGCCGCGCGCCCGGGGACCTTATCGTCCTTTTGCCAGTCCTTGTACTTGGCCCACGCGCGAAAGTGAAAACGCGCGATCGCGAGCCCTTTGTCCGTGCGTACGAAGATCGGTCCGGAGTCTCTGGTCCAGCCGCGGTTCATCGGGAATTGCAGGAACTCCAGTCGGGCCGGATCGACGCCGACTTTTTTCAGGACCCGAGTCGCCTGCGCCTGGTGGCTCCTGGAATTGACGAGAATCCGGACGGTTTCACTGCGCGCGAGCGCGCGCGTGATCTCGCCGTACACCCATGGAATGACCGGAAATTTGCCGGGCCAGTCGGTGGCATTATGCGGCCAGCCGATCCAGGTCGCCGCGTGGGGCTCCCACTCGGCGGGCATGCGCAGATGGCTAATCGGTCAGGAACCGGTGCTGAATGCCGCTGTACGCGTCCACGCGGCGGTCGCGCAGGAACGGCCAGTTGCGCCGCACTTCCTCGACGCGACTCAGGTCGATGTCGGCGACCAGATTCTCTTCCGTTTCGCCCGCCTCGGCCACGACGACCCCGAATGGATCGGACACGAACGAGTGGCCCCAGAATTCGATCCCGACCCCTTCACCGCCGAGCCGCTCGAACCCCACGCGGTTCACCGCCGCAACCCAGCAGCCGTTCGCGATCGAGTGGCTGCGCTGAATCGTCTTCCACGCGTCGAGCTGCTGCGCCCCGTACTTGTCTTTCTCGGAAGGATGCCAGCCGATCGCGGTCGGATAGAGCAGGATATTCGCGCCTTGCAGCGCGGTCAGGCGCGCGCCCTCCGGATACCACTGATCCCAGCAAACCAGCGTCCCGATCGGACCCACTTTCGTGTCGAACGCGCGGAACCCGAGATCGCCCGGTGTGAAGTAGAACTTTTCGTAGTACGCGGGATCGTCGGGGATGTGCATCTTGCGATAGACGCCCTTTACCTTGCCGTCGGCATCGAGCACCGCCGCGGTGTTGTGATACAGACCGGCCGCGCGGCGCTCGAACAGCGATGCGACGATGACGACACTCAGCTCCTTCGCGACTTTGCCCAGCGTCTCCGTCGTGGGACCGGGGACCGGCTCGGCGAGATCGAACAACGCGTGATCCTCGCGCTGGCCGATGTAATGCGTCTTGAACAGCTCGGGGAGACAAATGAGCGTCGCGCCCTGCTTCGCGCAGTCGCGGATTCGGGCGACGGCCTTGTCCAGATTGGCCTGCGGATCGTCGCTCATGCTCATTTGCACGAGCCCGATCCTGAACTTCGGCGGCAACGGCGGCGTCATGGAGGGGAAGGCTACCATGATTGCCGCCCCGGCACCACCTCAAAACGTCTTGGTCGCCGACAGGACGAGCGCGAGCTTGGCGACGTCCTCAGTCTCCTGTGAACCGCTGGTCGTGGGTGCGTACCGGTAGAAGCGCCGCTCGGCGTCCGCGCCGGCCGCGGCGGCACCCAGGGTGATGCCGCCAAACTGCCGCGTCAGCCCGATCCGGTAATCGGAATACGACAGATGGGAGTAGCTCCGCACGTGCTGGTAGCCGTAATGCAGGCTCAGGTTCGCTCCCTCGATCAGGGCAAACGTCGCCGCCAGCTCGGCATATCCCGATCCCCTGGAGCTTCCGTCGCCAAGACAATCGGAGGTCGCCGCGGTGCCATCGCTGGCGATGCCGCAGTAACCTCCGATCGTCCGCGTCTTCATGCCGAACAGGTTGGTCAACGCGTGCGAGTACTTTGCCGAGACCTGCTTGTAGCGCGCGCCGATGTAGGCTTCCATCGTGTTGTAGCGGTCACCATGGTCGATGTTGTAGCGCGCGCGAGGATACCAGTAGTACTGAAGACCAACGTCGATGCCACGCCGGCGATAGCCGCCGTACAGGTCCAGCTCGAGCGAGCCCCCGTTGAGGAACTGATTCCCGCTCACGTTGGAGGCCCACGACCCGGCGTACGCGCCGCTTGAAGAGGCATACTCCACGCCGCCCTGAATGGCCGGCTGTCCGTACGTCTGCGACAGTCCCCGGAATCGGTAGTCTCCCACGAGCGTGACGGCGCCTGACAGCGATGGCGCCTGAGCCGCGAAGCTCGCCGCCACCACCCAGACCACGATCACAGCGCTGGTTCCGGTGCCGGGCTCGGCTCGACGGCGAACGTTTCCACGACGACGCTGCCGCCGAGGGATGACCCGGTTCCCGTGACACCACCCAGATCCGTTCCGAAGTAGGCCTCTTCGCCGTGCTGGCTCAGGTCGAGCCCGGCGCTCTCTTCCGGAACGTCCGCCCGCGCGCCGACGGTCGCCTGCACCAGAGCGAGGATGCCGAGCGTTCCCAGTGCCGCGACCGCGACTGTGGCGAGGATTGCGAGCAGCTGAACGCCGATCTGCGCCGCGTTTCCGGCGAGCAGCCCGTCACCACCGCCGGCATTCACCGCTTTCGTCGCGAACACGCCCGTCAGCAGCGCGCCGGCGATCCCGGCCATGCCGTGGCAGGAGAACACATCGAGTGCGTCGTCCAGTTTGGTCCGGGAGCGAATCTGGATCGCGGTGTAGCTGACTCCTGCCGCGAGCACGCCGATCAACAAGCCGGAGATTGGAGTCACATAGCCCGCGGCCGGCGTGATGCCGACGAGGCCGACCACGAGTCCCGTCGCGGCGCCGACCGCGGTGATCTTCCCGGTGCGCGCCAGGTCGAGCGCGGCCCAGGTCACGAGCGCCCCGGCCGCGGCGGTGTTCGTATTCACGAACGCGAGCGCGGCCAGCCCGTTCGCGGCGAGCGCCGAGCCGGCGTTGAAGCCGAACCAGCCGAACCAGAGCAGCCCCGCGCCGAGCAGCACGAGCGGGACGTTGTGCGGCGCGATCGGCACGCGGCGGTAGTCGCGCCGGGGACCGAGGTACCAGGCGGCCACCAGCGCGGAAACACCGGCGGAGATGTGCACCACCGTGCCGCCCGCGAAATCGAGCGCGCCCAGCTTCAGCAACCAGCCGCCGGAGCCCCACACCCAGTGCGCGAGCGGGTCATAGATCAGCGTTGCCCACAGCACGAGAAACAGGACGTAGCCGCGGAACCGCATCCGTTCGACGATCGCGCCTGATATCAGAGCGGGCGTGATGATCGCGAACATCCCCTGGAACATCGCGTGCGCGGGCAGCGGGATCGTCGCGGAGTAGGTCGGATTGGGGTCGAGTCCCACGTTGTGCAGCCCCAGCCAGGAAAGCCCGCCGATCACGAGGTTTCCGGGACTGAACGAAAGCGAATACCCGACGAGCATCCATTGCACGCCGATGACGCCGAGGGCCACCACGCTCATCATCATCGTGTTCAGCGCGTTCTTGGGACGCACCAAACCGCCGTAAAAGAACGCGAGCCCGACCGTCATCAGGAGCACGAGCGCGCTCGATACGAGGACCCAGGCGGTATCGCCCGAAGAAACCGTCGCCTGGGTCACGCGACACCTCCCATCCCGGCGGCGTTGATCGCGGCCCGCTGGACGGCGTCGGCATTGACGGCGGTCAGCGCGGCGTTGTCCTCCTCGCCCGTGCGGATCCGGATCACCCGCTCGATCGGCTGGACGAAGATCTTGCCGTCTCCCACCTCACCGGTGCGCGCGGAAGAAAGAATGGCCCGCACGCACGGCTCGACGAACGGCTCGGAACAGACCATTTCGATCTTCACCTTCTCGTGGAATTCCATCACGAGCGCCGTGCCGCGATACTGCTCGAACCGTTCGTGCTCGCCGCCGTGTCCGCTGACGCGGCTCAGCGTGATGCCGGTGATGCCCGCGCGAAACAGCGCGGCTTTGACTTCGGGGACGCGGTCGGGACGCACGATCGTCGTGATGAGCTTCATGCACGGCTCTCCGTCGGTTGGAGGTGAGGCACCGGCTCGGTCACCACCGCGGGCGGTGCGACTTTGCGGAACAGGGGACGCGTCGCGTCCCACTGCGCGAGAATCCGGCGCGCGCGGGCGCTGCCGGTCTTGTGGAAGTGCTGCTGAATGAGCTTGCGCAGCGCGCGCTCGTCCATCGTGTTCAGCTCGCCGACCACAACCATGTCCTTGTTGCAGTGCGATTCGAGCACGCCGCGCTCATCGAGCACGTACGCGATTCCGTTGGACATTCCGGCGCCGAAATTGCGACCGACCGCCCCGAGCACGACCACGACGCCGCCGGTCATGTACTCGCAGCAGTGATCGCCGGCGCCCTCGATGACCGCGACGGCACCCGAATTGCGCACCGCGAACCGGTCGCCCGCGGCGCCGGCGGCGAACAGCCGTCCCGACGTCGCGCCGTACAGGGCGGTATTGCCGAGCACGACGTGCGTGCCCGTCGCGTAGGCGGCGTTGCGGAACGGCCGGATCACGATTTCGCCGCCGCACAGCCCCTTGCCGACGTGATCGTTGGCTTCGCCTTCGAGCTGCAAGTGCATGCGCGGGAGGGTCCACGCCCCGAAACTCTGACCGGCGCTGCCGCGGAACCGCAGCCGCAGCGGATCGCCCGGACCGGCCGCGCCGTGCCGGCGCGCCAGCTCGCCCGCGATGCGCGCGCCTACCGTGAGATGATGATTGCCGATTGTGAAGACGCGGCGCGGCTGATCCGCCTGACTCATGATCTCCGCGTCGAGCGAGACGATTCCCGGCCGCTCGTTGCGCGCCGCCATGCGGCGCCGCGGGCCGGTCCCGTGCGTGCTCAGCATGAAGGAGAGATCGAGCGAGCGCGCGCGTGGCGACTCGGGGCGCTCGACCTGCTGAAGCAGCTCGACCTTGCCGATGATGTCGTCGAGCCGGCGCGCGCCCAGCGACGCGAGAAGCGCGCGGACTTCTCCGGCGATGAAGGTGAAGTAATCGACCACCTGCTCGGGCGTGCCCTTGAACTTGGCGCGCAGGTCAGCGCGTTGCGTCGCGATGCCGGTCGGACAGGTGTTGAGGTGGCACTGGCGCGCCATGGCGCAACCGAGCGCCACGACCGCCGCGGTGCCGAACCCGAACGACTCGGCGCCGAACAACGCGGCGATCACCACGTCGCGGCCGGTGCGCAGGCCGCCGTCGGTGCGGACCTCGATCCGCTCGCGCAGCTGGTTGCGCATCAGGATCGCCTGCGTCTCCGCCAGCCCGATTTCCCACGGCGAGCCGGCGTGCTTGATCGACGAAAGCGGCGACGCTCCCGTGCCCCCGTTGTGTCCCGAGATCAGGACGTAGTCGGCGTACGCCTTCGCCACACCGGCCGCTACCGTCCCGACGCCCGCTTCGGCGACGAGCTTCACGCCGACGCGCGCGGTCGGATTCACCTGTTTCAGGTCGTGAATCAGCTGCGCCAGGTCTTCGATCGAGTAAATGTCGTGATGCGGCGGCGGCGAAATCAGCGCAGTGCCGACCACGGCATGACGCAGCCGCGCGATCAGATCGGTGACCTTGTGGCCCGGCAGCTGGCCGCCTTCACCCGGCTTCGAGCCCTGCGCGATCTTGATCTCGAGCTCGTCGGCGCGCACGAGGTAGCTCGTGGTGACGCCGAAGCGGCCGGACGCGACCTGCTTGATCCGGTTGTCGGCGCGATCGCCGTCGGCGCGCGTGATGTACGTCGCCGGGTCTTCGCCTCCCTCGCCCGAGTTCGAGCGCGCGTGCATCCGATTCATCGCGATCGCGAGCGTGGCGTGCGCCTCCGGGGAAAGCGCGCCCAGCGACATCGCGCTCGAGATGAATCGGCGCCGAATCTCTTCGACGGGCTCAACCTCCTCGAGCGGCACGGGCGTCTGCTCGCGGAAGGCGAGGAGGTCGCGCGGGCCGGCCGGAAGGCGCGTCCTGGCGGCCTCGGCGAAGCCGGTGTATTCGCCGCGCTGCAACGCGCGGACGAGCGGCGGCGACCATCCGTGGTCTTCGCCGTCACGGCGGTAGCGCACCCGGCCATGATCGGGCAGGGCGCCCGCGCCGTCCTGGCGCGAGAGCACGTCCTCGGCGATGTCCCTGAACCCGATGCCGCCGATGATCGACGCCGTGCCGGTGAAACAGCAGTCGATCACCTCCTGTCCCAGTCCCAGCGCCTCGAAGATCTGGGCGCCCGCGTACGACTGCAGCGTCGAGATCCCCATCTTCGACAGGATCTTGAGCAGCCCCTTTTCAGCCGCGGCGCGGTAGCTGGCCGCTGACGATTCGGCGTCGCGCACGCACTGCAGCGCGAGCCAGGGATGCACCGCCTCGGAGCCATAGCCGAACAGCGCGGCGAGGTGATGGACATCCCAGGCGTCGCCGGCTTCGGCCACGAGCCCGGTGCGAATCCGCTGCCGCGCCCGAACGAGTCCCTGATGGACCGCTCCAATCGCGAGCAGCATCGGAATCGGAGCGCGCGCCTTGTCTGCGTCGCGGTCGCTGATCACCAGGATCGTCGCGCCGCGGCGCACGGCCGCCACCGCGTCATGCACGAGCTTGTCGATGGCCTGCTTCAGCTCGTCGGGGCCCGCCGCGGCTTCCCAGACGGCGGGAAGCGTGACGACGTCGGCGCCGCCGGCGCGGCGCAGCGCCGCCATCTCCTCGGCGAGCAGGACCGGGTGTTCGATCCGCAGCAGCGTCCGGTGACCTGGACGCTGCGCGAGCAGCGAGCCCCGCCGTCCCAGGTACATCACGAGCGACATCACCAGCTCTTCGCGCAGCGGATCGATCGCCGGATTCGTGACCTGCGCGAAGCGCTGGCGTAGATAGGCGTAGACGCTCTGCGGCACGCGCGAGAGCGGCGCGATCGGCGTGTCGTCGCCCATGCTCCAGATCGCGTCTTTGCCCTCGGCCGCCATCGGCGAGATCACGAACTTGAGATCTTCGTTGCTGTACCCGAACGCGTGCTGGCGCGCCGTGAGCTCTTCGGCCGGCAGCACGGGCCCCAAGGCGCCGACTTCTGTGGGGAGCGGACGCACGACGCGGGCGGACCAGCGCCGGTAGGGCAGTCGCTGCGCGACTTCCATTTTGGCATCGGCGCCGCGCAGCACGACGTTGCGCGCGGTATCGACTATCAGGAGCTCACCGGGACCGAGCCGCCCCGATTCCACGACGCCGGCCGGATCGAGATCGACGATGCCCACTTCCGATCCCGCCACGACCACGTTGTCTCGCGTCACCTTGTAGCGGCAGGGACGCAGCCCGTTGCGGTCCAAGGCCGAGCCCGCAACGATGCCGTCGGAGAACGCGAGCGCGGCGGGGCCGTCCCAGGGCTCCATGAGCCCGGCGTGGTACTCGTAGAAGCTCCGCAACGCGGGCGGCATGTCGGGAATCCGCTCCCACGCTTCCGGCAGCAACATCATGAGCGCGTGGACCGGATCGCGTCCCGAGCGCACGAGCAGCTCCATCGCGTTGTCCAGGCTCGTCGAGTCGCTGCCGGCGGCCCAGATCACGGGCTTCAGCAGCTCGACGTCCTTCTTCCACGCGGGCGCCGCGAGCGCGGGCTCGCGTGCCAGCATCGCGTTGCGATTGCCCCACAGCGTGTTGATCTCGCCGTTGTGCGCGAGCAGGCGGAAGGGCTGGGCCAGCGGCCAGCTCGGCAGCGTGTTGGTCGAATAGCGCTGGTGGAATACGGCGATCCCGGTCTCGTACAGCGGCGATTGCAGATCCGCGAAGAATCCCGCGAGCTCCGTGCCCACCAGCAGCGCTTTGTAGACGACGGTACGGCACGAGAGCGAGCAGACGAACAGCTCGACCCCCGCCGCAAGGGCGCGGCGCTCGATCACGCGGCGCGCGAGATACAGCCGCCGCTCCCACACCTGTGGATCGGGAGGGCCCGCGGGCGGGCCGACGAAGATCTGACGAATGGCCGGCTGGCTCTGCGCGGCGAGCGGACCCAGCACGCTCCCGTCCACCGGCACGACGCGCCAGCCGAGCACCGACATGCCGAGCGTCACGAGCGCGCTCTCGATCAGGTCCATCGCCACGCCCAGGCCCTGCTGGGGCAGGAAGAACATCCCGACGGCGACGCGCTCGCGCGGTCCGACGCCGAGCAGGCGGTGCGGGATCTGGGTCAGGACGCCGGCGCCGTCGCCGGAGCGGTCGGTGGACGCGGCGCCGCGGTGCGCGAGCCGCGCGACCGCGGTGAGCCCCATTTGCAGGATGTCGTGGGTGCGGATGCCGTCGGCGCGGGCGACGAAGCCGACGCCGCAGGCGTCGCGCTCGCGCCAGGGATCGAGTCCCTGCAAACGAAGAGCCCGCTCTCTTTCGGGAGCGGGCTCTGGGGTTCTCGAGTTTGTTGGCACGCTATCGCGCCCCGCCGCTCCCTATGGTGGTTGTGCGCGGATTAATCAGGTGCAGGCCCATCGTATGTTTATGCATGCGCTGTAATAAATATGCGGGCGGGTTCGAAAAGCGCAAGTGGCTCAGCCGACGAGGATCGGCTCCTGGGGCTGGGTGTAACGGTAGGTCTTCCCGGCGTAGTTGCGGAGCACGACTTCCTTGTCGGTGAGCTTGACGACGTACTCCGGCAGCAGCGGAATCTTCCCCCCGCCTCCCGGCGCGTCGATCACGAAATGCGGCACCGCGAGTCCCGACGTCCAGCCCCGCAGCGCCTGCACGATCTCGAGCCCCTTCTCGACGCTGGTCCGGAAGTGCTCGGCGCCCGCCACCTGGTCGCACATGTAGATGTAGTAGGGGCGCACCCGGGCGGCGAGCAGGCGCTGCATCAGCAGCTTCATCACCTCGGGATCGTCGTTGACCCCCTTGAGCAGCACCGTCTGGCAGCCGAGCGGGATCCCGGCGTCGGCGAGCATGCCCAGCGCCTTGACCGCGGCCGGGGTCAGCTCGTCGGGATGGTTGAAGTGGGTATTGATATAGAAGGGATGGTACTTCTTCAGGATCGCGCACAGCTCCGGCGTGATCCGCTCGGGCAGATGGCACGGCACGCGGCTCCCGATCCGCAGCACTTCCAGGTGCGGGATTGCCCGCAGCCGCTTGCAGATCTCGTCGATCCGGCGATCGGATAGCAGCAGCGGATCGCCCCCTGACATGATCACATCCCGGATTTCCTTGTGCTCCTCGAGGTAGCGGAACGCCGACTCGAGCTGCGCCATCGGGATCTTCTCGGGGTCGCCCACCTTGCGCCGCCGGGTACAGAAGCGGCAGTAGGAGGCGCAGACCGGCGAGACCAAAAACAGGGCCCGGTCGGGATAGCGATGCGTGATGTTGGGGACGGGGGAGTTGGCGTCCTCGGCCAGCGAGTCGACGATCCCATCGTGAACTTCGAGCTCCTGCACCGTGGGAACGTATTGGCGCCAGATCGGATCGCCGGGGGACTGAATCAGATCCACCATGGCCGGCGAGATGCGGAACTCGAAGTTGTCGGCCGCCTGCTTGAGCCGCTCGATCTCGGTCACATGCTCGGGGCCGAACCTCTGCGCCAGGGATTCCAGCGACGCGATGCTCTTCTTACGGAGCAGCTCTTGCCACGTCTCCATTCAGCTCCTTGGTGAAGATCACCAGGTCGTCACCGGGCGCGTAGTACGCCGGGATCGTCGCCGTCCTGGTGTAGCCGCGCGCTTCGTAGAACGCTCTCGTCGGCGTGTAGTCGGGCCGAGAGCTCGTCTCGACGACGACCAGGCGTGCGTCCTGCGTCCTGAGTCGTCCTTCCACGTCAACGAGCAGCTGCGTACCGATTCCCCGGCCTTGCCGCGCCCGATCCACGACGATCCAGTAGAGGTCGTAGGTCCCTTCGGTTCCCGGGGTCGGACCCCAGCATGCGTATCCGATCAGCCGGTCGCCATCGAACGCACCGAGGAACCGGTAGTCCTCGTCACCGGCCAGGCTTTCGTCCAGCAGCTCGACGGCGGTCGCGATCTCTTCGGCGCGGAAGAGACCGGTGCCCCGCGTCAGCTCCTCAAGCCGTGCGCGGTGCGCGCGCCCGACGGGGCGCAGCGAGGAGCTCACGCGCGGCCTTCGTGCCTTGAGCCTCCCGCAGCGCGACCTCGGCGATGCGGCGAATCAGCTCGGCGTAGTCCCAGCCGGCCGCTCGCGCCATCCGCGACAGGCCGGCCTCGTCGGTGAGGTCGGGATTGGGGTTTACCTCGAGAATCCACGGCTTGCCGGCGTCGTCCACGCGGAGATCCACGCGCCCATAGCTCTTGCCCTGCATCGTGCGCCACGCGGCTTCCGCCAGGCGGCTGAGCCGGTCGGCGAAGCGTTGCGAAATCTGCGCGGGACAGACGGGCCGGCTGCCGAGATCCTCGGCTGAGCCGACGTGCCACTTGGCGGCGTAGGTGAGGATCGGCCAGCTGCCTTCGGGCATCGTGCTGAAGTCGATCTCGGCGACGGGCAGGGTGCGATCGCCCACGATGCCGACGTTGAACTCGCGCCCGGCGATGTACTGCTGGACCAGCACTTCATCGAACTGCTCGGTCATCGCCGCGATGCGGGCCTTGAGGCTCTTGCGTTCGGTGACGACCGACTGGCGGTCGAGACCGGCGCTCGCGTCTTCAGCCGCGGGCTTGACGATGGCGGGCAGCGGGAAGTCGTCGTCGATCTTGCCCTGGGCGATCGTCCAGCGCGGAACGGGCAACCCGGCCCGCTCGAGCAGCGTGTTGGCGACGGCTTTGCGGCGGCAGGCGCTGGTGGTCCACAGGCCGCACCCGGTGTAGGCGATTCCGGCGAGCTCGAGCGTGGCGATGACGTGGTCTTCCCATTGGGCGACGCCGCGCACCCCTTCGCACAGGTTGAAGACGAGATCGGCGCGGCGGCAGGCGTTGAACCACCGCATGTCGTGGCGAACCGGGACGCGCTGGACCTGGTGATTGAGCGAGACGAAGATGGCGGCGATGTCGTCGACCGCCTTCATCACTCCCGCGACGTCCTCGGCGGTCCAGTCCTCGGCGCCGGGGTCGTACAGGATCACGACCCTCACGCGCTGACCGCCGCCACCGTCTCGGGGATCGTTCGCCCGGAAATACGCTTCCACGCGATGCGGACGACTTCCTGAATCAGCTCATCGTAGGTGAAGCCGGCGATGCGCGCCGCCTTGGGGAAGCAGGAGTTCATCAGGGGATCGGGAATGATCCCGGGAAGCGGATTCAGCTCCACGACGTTGGGCACGCCGAAGCGATCGACGCGGATATCGACGCGGCACCAGTCGCGGCAGCCGAGCGCCCGGTAGGCGTCGAGCGCCACGCGCTCGGTCTCGCGGATCAACGATTCCGGCACGCCGCTCGGCGGGCACTGGAAGATTTCGAGCGGATGCTCGCGCGTGTCCCAGATCCATTTCGCTTCGTAGCCGTAGACCGGCGGGGCGCCGGCGGGCAGCGTCGCGAAATCGAATCCGACGATCGGCAGGCAGCGCACGTCGCCGTTGTTGCCCAGGATCGCGACCGTGAATTCGGGGCCCGGCAGGTACGTCTCGACCAGCACGGGCTGGTCGTAGCGTTCCAAGAGGAAAGGCACGCGCTCCGCGAGCTGCGCGGACGAGTGGCATAAGTTATTGACGAATATGCCCTTACCAGACCCCTCGGCGACCGGCTTCACGAACAGCGGATACGGCAACGGCATCCGGTCGAGGTCGCTCGCGCGCTCGATGACGCGGAACGGTGCGGTCGGGACGCCGCGGTAGGCGAGGATCTCCTTGGTGCGGCCCTTGTGCAGCGTGAGCGCGAGCGTGAGCGGGTCGGATCCGGTATACGGGATGTTGAGATACTCGCACAGCGCCGGCACGTGCGACTCGCGGCAGGGTCCGTACAGACCTTCCGCCATGTTGAACACGATGTCGGGATGCGCGAGGGAAAGTTTCTGCGGGAAGAATTCGTCGGCTTCGAGACGGACGACGTTGCCGAAGAGACTCAGAGCCTGATCGACCGCGTCGATCGTCGACGGGTCATCCCATTCTGCGTAGGCGTCTGACGCGGCTGCTGCGTCAGGTTTCTCGTTGTATGCGAGTCCTATTCGCATTCTAAAGCCAGAATACGAAATGATTAATGGATGCGCAAGAGAGAAAGGCGTCGAGAAAAGTTTTGTCGACGCCCGTCAGACTTTGTGATACCCGACTCGCGCGGCTTCCTGTTTGTCCGCCGCGTGGTAGATCTCGAAGTCTGAGAACAGCGCGCCCGCTTCCTTCTGCAGCAGACGCAACACCGCGACCGCCATCCGGCGAATCTCGAGCTCCGCGCCCTCGCCGCAGCGCAGCTCGAGCATCGTGCGCCAGGCGCGCGCGTTTCCGGATACGACGATCTTCACCTCCGTCGCGTTGGGCAGCACGCTGCGCGCTGCTTCCCGCGCCATCTTGCGGCGGTGCACCTTGTCCGCGACCCACTCGTAGCGCTGCATCAATCCTTCGACGGCGCGCACGTACGCCGCCTGCGCCTCGGTGACCTGCTGCTGCCACTCGGCCTCGAGCGCCGCATCGCCGGCGATCGCGGGCGGCATCACGAACGCGGCGTGCGACTCGTCCACGTAGCGCTGGGAGATCTGCGAGTAGCCGAACCCGGCGCGGTGCCGGACCAGCTCGTGCGAGCAGGAGCGCGAAATTCCTTCGATCAGCAGCACGTACACCGCGTGCTCCAACACCGAGCCGTGGCCCTGCTTCTTGATGTTCTCGAGGTACTCGGCGGTGGTGCGATTGATCGGATTGTGCTGGCTCATGTAGCAGAGCCGGCCCGCGAACTCGGCGAGCTTTTCACCGTCGCTCGCCTCGCCGCGCCATTTCACCGGCATGTGCTCGGGCTCGACGAACTGCGGGCGCGCGAGCAGCGAGATGCGCGGAGCGCGGAAGATTTCCACCGATTCGGCTGCGGGGGCTGGTGTCAGGTCTCGGGTGTCGGGCGCGTCAGTTCGAGTTTCGGTGTGGCCCATGCGGCGGAGCGCTCCACGTCACGGAGTCGGGTGGCGATGTCGTCCGGGATCGCCGCGGCATCGGCGCCGACCTTCAGCGCGGCGAGCGGCGACCATCCGGTCGCGGGAATGATAACACCCGGATTGAAGATGGTCAGTGGGTCGTACGCCCGTTTCACCGCGCGAAACAGGTCCATCACTTCCGCGCCGTAGAATCGCTCCAACACTCCGGCGCGCAGTCGCCCCACGCCGTGCTCGCCGGATGGAATGCCGCCCAGTCGCAGGAGCAGGCCCGTCACGTCGTCGAACAAACGCGCGAGCGCTTCGTGCCAGCCGGTCCCGGTCGTGTCCGGCAACGCATTCACGTGCACGTGCCCGTCGCCCGCATGACCGAAGATCGCGACCGGGATTCCCGCGCCGGCGGCCGCCTCCCGCACTCCGGCGACGTATGCGCCCAGCGCGGAGAGCGGAACGCAGCCATCCTCGATGACTTGCAGCGAGCGTTGCGAGGCGGGGAGTCGCGCGAGCGCCGGCGACGCGAGGCGCCGCACGCTCCAGAGCTGCTCCAGCCCCTGGCGGTCCACCGCCGTGGCGACGTGCGTGGCGGAGCTCTTCACGCCCCGCACCGCATCGCCTACGACGCCGCGCGCGGCGGACGCGCTGTCACGCTCGAACTCGAGCAGCAGGAGACAAGAGACTCGCGGCGCATCGGGAACGAATTGGAGCAGCGTGCCGTCCAGGAGCTCGAGCGCCGAGGGCTTGAGCGAGACGAGATACGGCACCGCCTCGGTCATCGTCTCGAGATCGGGGAAACCGAGCGCGGCGCCCGCGATGTGCGGCGGGATCTCGTCCAGGCGCCACTCGACGGCGGTCACGATGCCGAGCGTCCCTTCCGCACCCACGAACAGATCGACTTCGTCGCCGCTCTCGGCGAACCGGTCGAGGGCATAGCCGCTCGAGTTCTTGCGGGTCCTGGGAAATCGATCGGCGATCAGTTTCGTTGCATCGGGTGTCCGGGCAAACCGATCTCCGCTTCCCGCGCCTCGCCTCACCGCCCTCACGGTTCCATCCGCCTCGACGACCTCGAGACCCTCCACCCACCTCCTCACACTGCCGTACCTCACCGTGCGGGGTCCTGCCGCGTTCGTGGCGACCATGCCGCCGCTCGTCGCGAACAACCCGGATGAAGGGTCGGGCGGAATCCGCAAACCGTAGGGTCTGGCGGCCTCGTTCAGCTGCGCCCACGTGACCGACGCGCCCGCGCGCGCCGTGCGGCGCTGGGGATCGACGGATAGCTGGGAGAAGCCGCGGCTCAAATCGACGATCACGCCCGAGCCGACGTTGCCCCCCGGCATGCCGCTCCCGGCGCCACGCGGGATGAGCGGCATCGCTTCGCCGGCCGCCCTGCGCACGAGCGCGACCACGTCGTCCACGTTCGAGGGAATCGCGACCGCTGCCGGAACGATCCGGTAAATGCCCGCGCCTTCGGCGTACGCCGCGCGCACGCGCGGGTCAGAGTTCAACACGTTCAAAACTTGACACCGGCG
>DASSUS010000104.1:0-2500 GCA_035706765.1 Gemmatimonadales bacterium | reverse complement strand
CTCGGCTTCCCCGGCGCCCCGCCCGTGATAGGTGTCGACGATCTCCACCGCCAGCTCGAACTTGACGTCCCGGGGGTTCTTGCCTTCGTCCACGGCCTTGCGGAGGTTACGGATGTCCGTGGCCGTCCGTTTCGACAGCAATTCGAAGTAACGCCACATCAGCTCGTCGGAGATGGACATGAGCTTCCCGAACATCTCCCCGGCGCTCTCGTGGATGCCGATGTAGTTCCCGAGCGACTTCGACATCTTCTGGACGCCATCAGTCCCCTCGAGCAGCGGCATGGTCAGGACGACCTGCGGCTCCTGGCCGTAGTCCGCCTGCAGCGACCGGCCGACCAGCAGATTGAACTTCTGGTCCGTGCCGCCGAGCTCGACGTCGGCCTTGAGGGCGACGGAATCGTAGCCCTGGACCAGGGGATAGAGGAATTCGTGCACGGCGATCGGCTGGTTCGACTTGTAGCGCTTGGCGAAGTCGTCTCGCTCCAGCATGCGGGCAACGGTGTAGCGGGCCGCAAGCTCGATCATGCCGGAGGCGCCCATGGCGCCGAACCAGCGGGAATTGAAGTCGATGACCGTCTTCTCCGGGTCCAGGATCCTGAAGATCTGCTCCTGGTAGGTGCGGGCGTTGGCCTTCACCTCCTCCGGGGTCAGCCGGGGCCGGGTCGCGTTCTTGCCCGAGGGGTCGCCGATCATCCCCGTGAAGTCCCCGATCAGGAAGATGGCCGTGTGCCCCAGCTGCTGGAACTGGCGCATCTTGTTGATGAGCACCGTGTGACCGAGGTGCAGGTCGGGCGCGGTCGGGTCGAAGCCCGCCTTCACGCGCAGCGGCTTACCGCGCGCGAGCTTTCTCGTGAGGTCGGCCTCGGTCAGGAGCTCGCTCGCGCCGCGGCGCAATTCGTCGAGTTGTTCGGCCGGCGGGCGCATCCATCCCCCATTGCCTCGGAATGCCCGCGGCGATGCCCAATTCTGTGAGCCGGGCCCGCCCTTGGCAATCGCGGACAGCCTGCTTTCGCGCCCCAAGTGTGACCGAGTACAAAGGCCGCCCGATCAACGGGTTGACCCAGATTCCTCCCATGATTTACCGTCCCGGTTCCAATCCTTTCCGGAAGCGCCGCTGGTGACAGGTCCCTTCCACGTGCAGGCCCGAGAGGCCGCCGGCGGCACGCCTCCCCGTCGTCTCGGCATCGTCGCGTCCTGCCTCGTCGCGGGCGCCATCTTTGCGGCCGTCGGCTCGCAGCTCAAGAACCCGCTGCTGGAACCGGCCTTCGATTCACTCCTGCCGGCGGCGGCCGAAGCGACGCCCATCGCCCGCCCCGAGCCGTTCGAGTTCGTCGCGGTCACGATCGGGCGCAACGACACGCTCGACCAGATCTTCCGCGCGCTGCAACTGAAGCTCTCGGACCTCGCGGAGCTCAGGAGCCTGCCCGACGTGCGCAAGAGCCTCGACATGATCCGCCCGGGCGACGTCATCCAGCTGACTCACCTCGACGGCGAGATCAAGTCGCTCACGCGGCGGATCAGCGAGACGGCGATGCTCTCGGTCACGCGCGCGGACGACGGCTTCAACGCGAACATCCTGGAGAACCCGCTCGAGACGACCGAGCGGACGCTGCGCGGGACCGTCGACAGCTCGCTGTACGTCGCGGTGAACGCCGCCGGCGGCACGGACCGCCTCGCGGTCGAGCTCGCGGACGTCTTCAAGTACGACATCGACTTCGTGAACCAGGTGCAGCCCGGCGACAGCTTCACCGTCGCGCACGAGCAGGAGTTCCAGGACGGGCGCTTCGTGCGCGACGGCGCGATCCTCGCCGCCGAGTTCGTGAACACCGGCAAGTCGTACCGCGCCGCGCGCTACGTCGGCCCGAACGGGAAGGCCGACTACTACACGCCCGACGGGCGGCCGGTGCGCAAGGCGTTCCTGCGCTACCCCGTCGACTACGCGCGCATCAGCTCGGGCTTCAGCACGGCGCGGCGGCATCCGGTGCTGAACCGCGTGCGCGCGCACAAGGGCATCGACTTCGCGGCGGCCTCGGGCACGCCGATCAAGGCGGCGGGCTCGGGGCGCATCATCGAGCGCGGCCGCAAGGGCGGCTACGGCAATGCCATCGTGCTGTCGCACGGCAAGGGCATCACGACGCTCTACGGCCACATGTCGCGCTTCGCCAAGGGACTCTCGGTGGGCAGCGTCGTGCACCAGGGCCAGGTCATCGGCTACGTCGGCATGACCGGCCTCGCGACCGGCCCGCACGTCCACTACGAGTACCGCGTGAACGGCGTGCACAAGAACCCGGCGCGCGTGACGATGCCGAAGGCAGACCCGATTCCCGAGAGCCTGATGGCCGATTTCAGGGCGCAGACCGCGCCCCTGCTCGCGCGCCTCGAGGCGCAGCCGATGCCCGCGGTGCAGGTCGCGAGCGCGCCGGCGCCCGCGGCGGCCGGCGGCACGGGACGCTGAAGAGGAAGGGGACGGAAAAGGGGAAAAGGGGACGCTCACCTTTTT
>DASSUS010000103.1:0-10244 GCA_035706765.1 Gemmatimonadales bacterium | reverse complement strand
CGGGATCGAACGGGCGCACCGGCCGGTAGGCGAGCTGCTCGATGTACCAGTCGAGATTCGCGAGCGAGAGGTTGATCTGGGTGACGTCCTGGCGCACGCCTTCGACTTCCTGGAGGTACCAGACGGGGAACGTGTCGTTGTCGCCGAAGCCGAACAGCACGCCATACGGCTCCACCGACTGCAGCAGGTTGTACGCGACGTCGTGCGCGGCGTAGGCGTCGGCGCCGCGGCGCGAGGCCGCCGCGAAATTGGCGCCGAACGGCAAGAGCGTGATCGCCACGGCGAGCGCGAGCGCCCAGCGCGGCGGCGACCCGGCGCGCGCCAGCGCCCGCAGCAGTCGCACGAGGCCTATCGCCGCGAACACGCCCCAGATCTGGAAGCTCACCACGAAGAAATAGTCGCGCTCGCGCACCTCGTGTTGATCGATCGTCTTGTACTGGTCCCAGAACAGCGAGTAGCCCGCCTTGAAGTTCATGTAGATCACGAGACCGACGCCGCCGATCAGCCACAGCGCGAGCAGCAGGCGCGCGACCCCCGCGTCGCGCTGGTTCGCGGAGTTGAATCCGAGAACGCCGAGTGAGACGAACAGCAACGCGGCGGCAATCATGAGCGGCAGCGGCAACGCGCGCGCCCACTGCCAGGCGCCGTACTGGAAATAGTTGATGAACTGCTGCCCGAAAATCGTGATCGTCCGGCCGGGGTTGCCGGCACCCGGAGCAAACATCGGATTGTCGAGAATCCCTCGGCTGCCGAACTGCTCGCGACGGATCACTCGCAGGAGATTGGCCCAGGTCTCCGGATTCGCTTCGTCGAGCAGCGGCTGCTGCCCCGACCGGATGTACAGGAACGCGTACGTCGAGACGCCGATCGCGGCGATGCCGATCGCGAGCACCGGGAACGCGACCGATCCCGACATGACGCAGTACGCGAGCGCCGCCAGCACGGCGGCGGCTCCGACGATCAGCAGCGTGGTGCTGCCCAGGCCGACGGCGACGAGCAGCAGCCACACCGCGGTCAGGACGCACCATTCCGCCCATTCCATGCTGCGCTCGTCCCGATCGGCTGCCGGCTGGGTGCGCAGCGTGTGCCACACGAACAACGAGACCGCGGGACCGACGAGCAATGCCAGCAAATGATTGCCGATCGAGAGCGCCGCGATGTACACGACGAGCAGCAGGAGATGCGGCGCCGCCGCCGTGCCGCGCACGTCGCGCCAGCGCAGGCAGAGCCAGCAGATCGCCGCGATGCTGAACGTCGCGACGGTGTAGACCTCGGTTTCGTTGCTGTTCTGCCAGTTCGTGAACGTGAACGCCGAGAGCAGCGCGGCGGCCGCGGCGCCGCCGAGCCGCAGCCAGCCGGCTTCTCCGATCAGCAGCCGATGCGTGACGAGAAACAGGCACCCGGCTCCGGCGGCCGAAAAGCACGCGCTCATGAGATTGAGCCGCCAGGCGTACTCGCCGATCGGAACGAGCCGCCCCCACACATTGCCGAGCAGCACGAACAGCGGCGTGCCCGGTGGATGCGGTATGCCGAGCACTTTGGCGGCGGTGATGAACTCCCCCGCGTCCCACAAGGTCACGGTGGGAGCGAGGGTGATCAGATAACCGATGAGGACCAGGAACGCGACGGCCGCCGCTTCCCGGTACGGAGGCTTAGGTGGCAGGTTGCGTCACGCGCTCGCCGCCTTCGAGGTGCGAGACGGCTCCGGAGAGTAGGTCGCGCACCTGCGGCGGCGTGAGGTGGCGGTACAGCAGGCCGTGACTCGCGACCGAGATCGTCGACGTTTCCTCGGAGACGACGAGCACCGTCGCGTCCGTTTCTTCGGAGAGCCCGAGCGCCGCGCGGTGGCGGGTGCCAAGCGATTTGTCGGCGACTTTGAATTGCGTGAGCGGCAGCACGCACCCCGCCCCGATGATCTGATCGCCGCGAATCAGAATGGCGCCGTCATGGAGCGGCGAATAGGGCGTGAAGATCGTGGTGAGCAGGTCGGCGGAAACCTTCGCTTCCATCGGCACGCCGGTCGTGATGAACTCTTCCAGGCCGATGTCGCCTTCGACCGCGAGGATCGCGCCGGTACCGGCGCGCGACAGCCGGTCGAGCGCTTCGGCGATTTCCTCCGCCACCGATTGCCGGTCGCCGCGCGAGAACGCGCGCATGAAGCGCGATTGCCCGAGCCGCGCCAGCGCGTTGCGCAGCTCCGGCTGGAAGACGACCACGGCCGCGAACGCCCCGTAGGTGAACATCACGCCGAGCAGCGTGCTGATCATCGTGAACTTCGCGAACACCGCGATGAAGTAGGTGAGCGACAGGATCACGAGCCCGATGACGATCTGGAGGGCCCGCGTGCCGACCAGGAACAGCAGGAACCGGTAGATGACGAACGAGATCAGCAGGATCTCGAACAGATCCGGCCACAGCCGCGGGGACAGGAACTTGAAGGCGTCTACGTTCACGTTGGGTTCGTCGTGGCGCTCGCCAGTGCAAGGGCTTCGCGGGTCAGCGCGACATCATGGACCCGGAACAGGCGCGCCCCCCGCTCCCAGGCGAGGGCGCAGGCCGTCGCGGTCGCGCGGTCGCGGTCGTCGACGGGCCGGCCGGTCACCGCGCCCAGAAATCGCTTGCGGGACAGGCCGACCGCTACAGGATAGCCAACGGCCACGATCGTTGCCAGTTCGTCGAGCAGGCGCAGATTCTGCGTCGCCGTCTTGGCGAACCCAAACCCGGGATCGAGAACGATCTGCTCCCGGGCGATCCCGAGCCGCTCCGCCTTCTCCGCGAGCGTCCCCAGCTCCGCTGCGACTTCCACCGCCACCTGATTGTATCTCGCGTGTTCGTCCATCGTGGCCGGAGTGCCGCGCATGTGCATGAGGATGACCCCCGCGCCGGCGGCCCGGACCACGTCCGGCAGGCTCGGATCGAATCGCAGCCCCGAGACATCGTTGACGACCACCGCTCCCGCCTCGAGCGCGGCGCGCCCCACCTCGGCTTTGCGCGTGTCGACAGAGATCGGCCCGATTCCGCGACTCGTCAGTCCCTCGATGACCGGTACCACCCGCGCGATCTCTTCTTGCGCCGAGACCGGTTGGGCGCCGGGGCGCGTGGATTCACCCCCGACGTCCAGCAGGTGGGCGCCGTCCGCCATGAGGCGCGCCCCATGCTCGATCGCGGCGTCCGCCGACGGCAGCCGGCCACCGTCGGAAAACGAATCGGGTGTCACGTTGACGACACCGATGATCACGGCCTTGTCGAGCGCGATTTCGCCCCCGCGCACCGCCCAGGCGCGCCGCGGCTCCGCCCGCTCCGCCAGCACCCGACCCAACGCCGGCGCGAGCCGCGCGAGCTCGGCCGGCGCGCGATCGTAACGCGCGAGCGGCGCGAGGCGCGCCGCGCTGCCGGCCAGCAGCGCCCAGCCGGTTCCGGTCAGCACGTCGATGCCCGTCCTGGCGCCCCAGTGCACGAGCGCTTCCCGTTCGTCTTCGGTGATGTCTTCGATGAGGACGACCAGCGGCTGGAGCCCGGTCGCCGCGAACCAGGCCGGCTGCGCTTCCCAGCCGCGCGCCGCGAGCGCCGCGCGCACCGCTTCGGGCGTGTGCGCGGCAAGCGCCGTGACTTTCATGGAGCTCGGGGCGCGAGGCTCGGGACTCGGAGCGGAGCCGTGTTAGCGGAGCGCCTGCACGACTTGCAGCCGGGCGGCGCGCAGAGCCGGGAAGAACCCGCCGATCACGCCCATCAGGACGGCAAAGGCAATGCCGACGCCGAGCAACAGGGGCGTGATGCGGAAGCTGAACGCGACCTCGCTGAAGCTGGACCAGTTCGTGGTCCCGGTCACGATCCCGTTGATCGGCAGCGCGAACAGGCAGCCGAGCAGCCCGCCGATGAGCGCGATGAAGGCCGATTCCGCAAGGAAGCTGACCAGGATAGTCCACGGCTTGAATCCGAGCGTCAGCAGCACGCCGATCTCCGGCGCGCGCGACGCGACCGCGGCGTACATCGTGTTGATCGCGCCGAATACCGCGCCCACGGCCATGATCGAGGTGATGACGATGGCGAGGAAGCTCAGGATATTGCTCAAGAGCTGCGACTGCTGCGCGTAGAATGTGGACTCGCGGTGGACGTCCACCGTGAATCGCTTGTCGGCCTGCAGGGAGCGCTGCGCCTCTTCGAACGCGGCCGGATCCTTCAGCCGGAACGAGATCGACTGGAAGACCTGGCCGCGGAACACGGGCATGAATTGCTCGTTCTCGCCCCAGATCTCCGACTCGAACGCCGAGCCCGCCGCGGAGAAGTTGCACACCACGGTCCAGTCGCGACCCGCAAACCGCAGCGTCTCCCCCACCCTGGTATGCGGGAAGCGCTGCGTCAGCCGGTTGCCGACACAGACCTCGGCGCGTCCCGATGCCGGCCGCTGGCCGGCCGTGATCCGGACGTTGTGCCGCACCGTCCACGCCTGATCGCTCACGCCGCGCACGACGACGTTTGCGATCTGGGTCGTGTCGAACGCCTTCGCGAGCGGGATCAGGACGTACACTTCCGGCGACAGGAGCGGCCGGCCGTCGGAGCCGGTGGCGACGTGCGGATCGGCGGCGATCATGCTTGCGACGTCACGCCCGAGACCGCTCGACAGCTCCGAGTCCGCGCCCTTGCGGAGCACGAGCGCGTTGGTGTCGGACCCGGTGCGGGCCAGCGCCGCGCGGAAGCCGTTCGCCAGGGCGAGCATCCCGATGAACACCGCCACGACGAGACCGACGCCGAGGGCGGTCAATGCCGTGGACAGCGGTCGCTGGACGACGCTGCGGACGTTGTAGGTGATCGGGACCACTATTCCACCTTCCGCAGCGCCTGCACGACGGGCAACCGGGCCGCGCGAATCGCGGGCACGAGGCCGCTGGCGAGCATCAAGCCGACCGCCACGAGGGTTCCGATGATCAGCGTACTCGTCGTCACCTTGAAGCCGGGGAGAAAGCCCGCGCCGTTGAAGTTGATCGCGGGATACAGCAGCTTCGCGCCTCCGAGCCCGATCACCGCGCCGGTCAGCGCCAGCACGCCGGCCTCCACCAGCACCAGCGTGAACAGCAGCCGGTCGGAGAATCCGACGGTCTTGAGCACCGCTACCTCACCCGTACGCTCGCGCGCGCTCATCATCATCGCGTTGGCGGTCACGAGCAGGATCGCGAAGACCACGGCGAGGCCGATCGTGCTCATCAGGAAGCTCACGTTGCCCCACATCGTCGCGAAGCTCGCCTGGAACTCGCGCTCGGTGCCGGTCTTGGTCGGCGCGCTCGAGTTGCGGAACATGTCGTCGATCGACTTCGCGATGGCCGGCGCCTGCGAGGCGTCCGCGATTTCGACGATGTACCAGCCCGCGATTCCCGCCCGGCCGATCCGCTCGTCGAAGTAGTCGTGCTGGAAAATCAGTACGTCGTCGCCGATCGCGGGATCGGTCGGCGTGTACACGCCGCGGATCGTGAACGTCCAGTCGCCGGGGAAGATCGTTCCCTGCAGCGTCACGTTCTGGCCGACCTTCCAGCCGAACCGGGTGATCAGCCGTTTGCCGATCAGCGCGCCGGTCCTGTCCTGGGCGAAGGCCTGCCGCTCCGCCGCCGGCAGGGAGATCTCGGGGTAGATCGCCAGATACGACTCGGGATCCACCGCAAAGCTCGCGAAGAACGACTTGCCGTCGCCGTACTTGCCGCCGAACCAGTTGGCCCAGCTCACGTTCGTCACGCCGGGCATCGCCTTGATCCGGTTGACATAGGAGAGCGGCAGCGGGAAGACGAGACCGGTCGCGTTCAGCGTGACGAGCCGCCGCGCGCCGCCGAACTGCGCGGTGGCGGCGAGCGTCGTCGTGACGCTCCGCAGCGAGGCGAACAGGAACAGCGCGAGCGCCACGCTCGCGATCGTCAGAACGGTGCGGAGCTTGTGCCGGAGCAGATTTGCGACGACCAGTCGCAGGAACTTCACCGCATGCCTCCGACCGCGGCGGCGCCGCGGGGCTTCTCGATCAGGTCGCCCTTCTCCAGGTGCAGCGTCGTCTTCGCGCGCTCGGCGGCATGCGCGTCGTGCGTCACGATGACGATCGTCTTGTTGAATTCATTGTTCAGGCGCTGCAGCAGCGTCAGCACTTCCTGCGAGCTCCTGGCGTCGAGCTGGCCGGTGGGCTCGTCGAGCAGCATCACGGTCGGATCGGCGACGATCGCGCGGGCGATCGCCGTGCGCTGCTCCTGGCCGCCCGAAAGCTGGCGCGGGTAGTGATGGGCGCGATCCCCGAGCCCCACGACGTCGAGCGCGATCTTGACCCGCTCGTCCCGGTCTTTTTTGGACAGCCGCGTGAGCAGGAGCGGGAGCTCGACGTTCTGATAGGCCGTGAGCACCGGCAGCAGGTTGAACGACTGGAACACGAAGCCGACGTTGCTCGCGCGCCACGCCGCGAGCTGCCCGGCCGACATCGCGCTCACGACCTTGCCGCCGACAGTAACCGTGCCGCGCGTCGGCTTGTCCAGACCGGCAATCAGGTTGAGCAGCGTCGATTTGCCGGAGCCGGAAGGCCCCATGAGCGCGGTGAAGCTGCCGCTGTCGATGTCGAGCGTCAGTCCGGTGAAAACGTCGATGCGCTGTTCTTCGCGCTGGAACGATTTGTAGACGTCGCGGATTTCGACCAGTGCCATGAGAGTCCTGGTAGTGGGAAAAGCGCTATCGGCTATCGGCTATCGGGTGACTACGGCTCTACCTTGACGCGTTGTCCCTGTTTCGGAGTTTCAACGCCGCCCACCAGCAGCTGCTCGCCGCCCGAAAGCCCGGAACGAATCTCGCGGAAACTACCGCTGACCGGACCCGCGTCAACGTCACGGCTCTGCAACCGGCCGTCACGGATGATCCACACGACGGTGCGGCCGTTGTCGGATCGCACGGCGTCGGCGGGCACCGTGATGCGGGGCCGCTCCGGGGCCGCATTCGCGCCCGCGGCTCGCGCGGCGCGCGGCGCTTCGAGGAATTCCACTTTCGCGCCCATCTCCGTGAGAATCCGCGGATCGCGGTCGATGATGGCTACTTTGACCTGGACCGTGGCGCGCTGGCGATCCGCCGTGGGCACGACCTGGCGCACAGCGCCCCGGAAGGAGGTGTCGGGATAGGCGTCGAGCGTGATCCGCGCCTGCTGGCCGTTCTGAATGCGCGCGATGTACGCCTCATTCACGTCGACTTCCACCTCGAGGGTCGCGAGGTCGGCCATCGTCACGACGGCGCCGCGCGTCAACCCGCCCCCGACGGACGGCGCGACCACTTCGCCCACTTCGGCTTCCTTGCGCAGCACCGTGCCGCTGAACGGCGCGCGGATGTAGGTGTTCTCGAGATTGGCCATGGCGGCCTGGAGCGACGCCTCGGCCGCGTCGGCGCGCGCCTGCTGCGCGCTCACGCGGGCCTCGCCCTGGCGCAGCTTGCTCTCGGCGTTCTCGACATCCTGAGGTGAAACGAGGTTCGGATTCTGGGCGCGGATGTCGCGCACGCGGACGAAGTCGCGCTGCAGCTGATCGCGATCGGCCTGGCGCTCGACCAGCGTCGCGATCTCGCTCGCCACCTGCGCCTTGGCCTGGGCCACCGCGGCCTCATAGTCGGCATTCTCGAGCCGCGCGATGACTTCACCGCGCCGGACCTGCGAGCCTTCGCTGACGTTGAGGACGGCCAGTCGCCCGGGGATTTTCGCGGAGACGGCGGCCTTGGTGCGGGCGACGACGTAACCGTTCGCGACGACCGCGACCGCGCCGCCGCCGCCGTTATTCGCCGCTCCCCCGCCGCCCTCGGCCGCCGTCGTCACGATGACAGTCTGCACCGGAATCGCCGCCCCGCGCCGCCCGATTATCACCACCACCACGACGATGAGCACCGCGGCGGCAACCAACCATACGACACGACCCAGCGCCCGCTTTACCGCGGGCGGTGGGTCGTCGCGATTGATTCGAAGTTTGGAGAGGTCCGCGGGTGAAGCTCCGCCGGCGGTCACGCCCCGGCAGGCTCAGGTGGAGGGTTGCGGAGCATGCCGCCGGAGCTGCGCGGCGACGGCTTTTCCTTTTCCTGTTCGCTGCTCTCGACGCGCGCGGGCGGCGCGGGCGGGACGTAGGGCGGCAACGGCTGTCCCGCGATCACCATCTCGACGAGCTCGCGCTCCAGCGTTTCGCGCTCGAGCAACGCGCTCGCGAGCCGGTCGAGCGCCGGGCGACGCTCGGTGAGAATCCGGGTCGCGTCGCTGTAGGCACGGGTGAGGATGTTCTTCACTTCCTCATCCACGATCTCAGCGGTCCGATCGGAAATCTCGCGGCGCTGCACGACCTCGCGACCCAGAAAGATCTCCTGCTCGCGGTCGCCCACGGCGATCGGCCCGATGGCTTCACTCATGCCGAACTGCGTCACCATGCGGCGCGCGATGTTGGTCGCCTGCTGAATGTCCTGCGCGGCGCCGGTCGTCACCTTCTCGGGGCCGAACACCAGCTCCTCGGCGACGTGGCCGCCGTACGCCATCGCCAGTCGCGACTCGATCGAGCGCTTGGTGTACTTGTGCAGCTCTTCTTCCGGGAGATACGCCGTAAGACCGAGCGCGCGGCCGCGCGGAATGATCGTGACCTTGTGCAGCGGATCGGCGTCGGGGACCGTGAGGCCCACGAGCGCGTGCCCCGCTTCGTGATAGGCGACGAGGCGCCGCTCCTCGTCCGAGAGGACGCGGCTTTTCCGCTCGAGGCCCAGCATGACCTTGTCCTTGGCGTCCTCGAGGTCCTGCATGTCCACCTGCGACTTGTTGCGCCGCGCCGCGAGCAGCGCCGCCTCGTTGACGATGTTCGCCAGCTCCGCGCCGGCGAGACCGGGCGTGCCGCGCGCGATGCGCTCCAGGTTGACCCCCGGCGCGAGCGGAATCTTGCGCGCATGCACGCGCAGGATCTGCTCGCGGCCCTTGAGGTCGGGCATGTCGACCACGATCTGGCGGTCGAAGCGCCCGGGCCGCAGCAGCGCCGGATCGAGAATGTCGGGCCGGTTCGTGGCCGCGAGCAGGATCACGCCGTCGTTCGATTCGAAGCCGTCCATCTCGACGAGCAGCTGGTTCAGCGTCTGCTCGCGCTCGTCGTGGCCGCCGCCCAGGCCCGCGCCGCGGTGGCGGCCGACCGCGTCGATTTCGTCGATGAAGATGATGCACGGCGCGTGCGCCTTCCCCTGCTCGAACAGGTCGCGCACGCGCGACGCGCCGACGCCGACGAACATTTCGACGAAATCGGAGCCCGACATCGAGAAGAACGGCCGGCCGGCTTCACCGGCGACTGCCTTGGCGAGCAGCGTCTTGCCGGTTCCCGGCGGACCCACGAGCAGCGCGCCCTTGGGCAGGCGGCCGCCGAGCCGCTGAAATTTCTGCGGGTCTTTCAGGAAGTCGATGATCTCTTCCAGCTCCTGCTTCGCTTCATCGCAACCCGCGACGTCGGCAAAGGTGACCTTGGGCGTGTCGCCCGCGAGCAGCTTCGCCTTGGACTTCCCGAAGGCGAAGGCGCGGCTGCCGCCGGCCTGGAGCTGGCGGAGCAGGAAGAACCAGAGACCCAGGATGACGATCCAGGGGAGCGCGGCGATGATGATCGCCGTGATCCCGCCCTTGGGCTCCTTGGCGGTGATGGGGACGCCCGCGTCCTCCAGCCGCTTCACGAAGGCTTCGCTGTTGGCGACGGGCAGCAGGACCTGAAAGCTCTTGGCCGTCCGCCCGTCCTGCGTGACCAGCGTGCGGAAGTCGCCCTCGAGCCGCTTGCCGTCGAACACCTCGACCCGCGCCACGTTCCCCTGGTCGAGCTGGCGACTGAACTCGGTGTAGGAGAACTCCTGGGTGGGGTTGCGCTGGCGGCTCATCATCTGGAAGAGCGCCAGCGCCAGGAGGCCCACGAGGAGCCAGAGCGCCAGGTTCTTGCTCAGATTGCCCCAGTTGGTTCGGGGGGGCCGCGAAGGAAGTCGGTCTGCCATTTATTCCAGATCCGCGATGAACGGGAGATGTCGATAATTCTCGGCGTGATCGAGGCCGTAGCCCACCAGGAACGCCGGAGGAGCGCGGAACCCCACGAAGCGGACTTCGGGCCGCGGCTCGGCTGCCAGCTGTTTGTCGAGGAGGGCGCAGATCGCCAGACTCCCCGGCTGGCGCTTGCCCAGCAGGCCCATGAGCCGCTGGAGCGTTTTCCCTGTGTCAATAATATCCTCAACCAGGAGGATATGTTTGCCTTCCAGCCGGG